>NZ_JACIFP010000001.1:607113-910670 GCF_014197435.1 Gordonia humi | reverse complement strand
GGAGACGCTGGGCGTCCCCGGCTCCTCCCGGAAAAAGTTCTGGCGGTGAAGGTTCGTGCGCGTCCGAATCACGCGGCGATGGGCCGCGAAACGTCCCGGCCGTCCACCGGAAGCGTGACGACCGGCTCGACGACGTCGTCGTAGTGCTTCGGCGTCATACCGTGGCGGATCGCGTTGGCCGTGTCGAGTGCCCGCAGGAAAGTTCGTACCGCACGTCCCAATGACTTCAGCATGCCCGTTCTCCCTCCCGGATCTGCGCCCGGATCAATGAGTCGACCAGTTGTCAGGTGCGAACGCACCCTGCCTCGTATACCGATCTGTATACGAAAACTATACTGCCCTGTATGGATACCGGAAGGCAAGAGAAGGCGTTGACTCCGGCGGCACGCGCGATCCTCGACGCGGCATCCCGCTTGTTCTACGAGCAGGGCATCAACTCCATCGGCGTCGACACCGTCTCCGCGGAGGCCGGAGTCACCAAGAAGACGCTGTACGACCAGTTCGGATCGAAGGCGAACCTCGTCGTCGCCTATCTGACCGAACGCGACGAACGGTACCGAGACCACGTGGCCGACACATTGCGTGCAGTCGACGACGACGGGGACGCCAAAGTACTGGCCGTGTTCGACGCGCTGCAGTCGTGGATGGACGAGAACAGCCCGCTCGGCTGCGGCTTCGTCCACGCGCACAGCGAGCTTCTCGGCGACGCCGACCATCCCGCACACGCGGTCGTCCGAGCGGGAAAGCTGTGGATCAAGGACCTCTTCGCCGAACTGACGCGTGCGGCGGGGCATCCCGATCCGGACAGTCTGTCGATCCAGTTGCTCGCGCTGATCGAGGGCGCCACCGTGCTTCGATCCATCTCCGAACTCCCGGCCGCCCTTCCCGAGGCCCGTCGAGCCGCCGGGATCCTGTTGCGCGCACAGGCCTGAGCTTCAGCGATCGACCTCCGACTGCTCCGGTTCGGCGTCGGCCAGTTCGGTCGGGAACACCCACTTCCGGAACGCCCACCAGCGGAACGCCATCGCCAGCAGCGTTCCGAGAACGGATCCGCTGATGAAATCGGCGACGTGCTCGCCGACCAGTGACAGGTTCGGCGCCTGCAAGTCGAACACATACCGCGAGAGCGCCAACGGGATCTGCGTGATTCCCAGCGCGATCGCACTGACGAGGAAGAACAAGGACGCCTCGTGCCGCTTCGACCGACCGCCGCGCTCGGCGAATGACCATTCCCTGTTCAACACATAGGAGACGACGGTCGCGATCAACGTCGCGATGGAGAAGGCGGTGATCGGCTTCTCGTCGAGCACAGTGGTCTTCATCCCGAAGAAGAGAACAGTGGTGAGAATGAACGTGAAGAGCCCGACGAGAGCGAATCTTACGAATCCGGCATAGGCGATAATCCTCGGAAGAATCGATTCCGGTATTCGAGAGACGAGCCATTCCGAAGGCGCCATGGAATGCAACCTACCAACACATCCCCGTCGCGTCGACAGAGTCGAGGCATACTCGCTGGATGCCAATCGTTTCCGACGAGGAGTCCCACCCGTAGCAGTCCTCCCCGATCCAACCGGCCGTCACGACGTCCTCGCGTCGTGAACTCCCGACTCGGCGAGCCGTGCGTATTGACACGAGCATCCTTCGTTTCAACGAAGAGAAGCCATTCCCCCGCCGCCTTAGACGATTCCATGAGAATACTGAGAATTTGGAGATAATGAGGTGATACACCCGGCACACAAGCCATGAAGTGTGGCGCCGAGAACTTCTGTGTAACGCTTCGAAATCAGCTGACGAATAGCCTCTCGATGCCCTTGCCGAGAACGGGTGCATGCGCCGGAATCGGCAAATGAATCAGCAGCGAATCGAACGGAGAAACAATGCGCCCATCCCGACTCAGACGTCTGTTCAGGATGTCTCTCGCGGTCGTCGTCTCCGTGATCACGGCGACGTCGGTGATCACCGTCGGTACCGCTGACGCCGCGCCTGCCGCGCAGACGTGGTGGATCGACTCGTGCGGCATGCCGACGCAGAGCAAGGGAGGGCCCGCGCATTCGGTCAAGGTGCGTGCGTGGACCAAGCCGGGCAACCGGAAGACGGTCGTGATGCTTGACGGACTGCGGGCGACGAACGACGTCAGCGGATGGGAGCACAACACACGTGTCGGCCCGGACCTGGCGGCCAAGGGCGTCAACGTCATCCAGCCGGTCGGCGGCTACATGAGCTTCTACAGCGACTGGAACACCCCGGACAACTTCAGCCGCCAGGGCTACACCTACAAGTGGAACTGCGTGATCAGCAAGAGTCTGGTCGGCGCGATGGACCGTAAGAAGCTGCGCGGGCCGTCGGGCAAGTACGCGATCATGGGGCTGTCGATGAGCGGCAGTTCCGCGCTGATCATCGCGGGGAACAACAAGAACGACTTCGACTCGGCCGCGTCCCTGTCGGGATATCTGAACCTGACCGCGCCGGGTATGCGCGAGGCGATACGCGCCGCGATGATCGTGCCCGCGCTCGACGGCGGGACTCCGGCGATGAACGTCGACGCGATGTGGGGGCCGCCGTGGAGCACCCGGTGGCTCGACAACGATCCGTTCGTGCAGATCAACAAGATGCGCGGTCTGAAGAAGCTGTTCATCAGCACCGGCAGCGGTATCCCCGGATACACGGCGACGCTCGACGCGATCATCGCGAATCCGATGCTCATCCTGCAGGGCGCACCGCTGGAGCTGGGGTCGTCGGCGATGACGCACGCCTTCGACCTGCAAGCTATGTTCAATCGCGTTCCGCACCAGACCTTCTTCCCGGTCCAGGGTCTGCACGACTGGCCGTACTGGAACGACGCGGTGTGGAATGCCTACCGACAGGGGTTCTTCCGTGCGTGAGTCTCATCTGCGGCGAATCGCCGCCCTCGGCGCCGGCGCCGCCGGACTCGTCGTGCTGACCGCCTGCGGGGGCGGCTCCGATCCGGCTCCGAGTTCCTCGGCGACGCCGTCGACCTCGGTCACGTCTTCGCCGTCGACCTCGAGTTCGTCGTCGTCGAGCTCGGTTCCGACGTCGAAGCCGCCGAAACCGTCGGCCACGTCGTCGGTAGCCGCGCCTCCCACCTACCCGTCCCAGGGCACGACGGAGAACATCGAATCGCCGCGCAACGACAAGCGCTCGAAGTTCCTCGCCGAACTGAAACGTGAGGGCGTCACCGTGTCGGACGATCTCGCCGTCTCACTCGGATCGTCACTGTGCGAGATCAAGGCCTCGAACGGCGACCAGACGGCTCGCGAGTACGCGAAGCCGGTTCTGCAGGCCGAAGCAGGCAAGGCACCGAGCGACGCGCAGGTCCGGAAGTATGTCGATGCCGTGGACATCCTCTGCTGAGCAGAAGGTCTGACGCTGCGAGACGGTGGACGCAGCGGACCGGTCGACGCGCGCTGAATCACGTCGGCCGGTCCGTCCGTATGCGAGGACCGGGGATCTTGCGCGGTGGTCAGCCACGTCCGTACTGACCACCGTCGACCCGCAATGCGACGCCGGTGATGACGCTGGACGCGTCTGATGCGAGCCAGAGGACCGTCTTGCTGACGTCTTCGGGTTCCAGGTACTTCAGTGGCAGCACCTGGAACGTGTCGAACAGTTCCATGGCATCTGCCTTGGTCGGGCGTTCGAGGTCCGGACGCCAGATGTCATAGGTCGGCTGATTCATCATCATGTCGGTGTTGATCAGTCCGGGACAGATCGAGTTGACTCGGATGTCGTGGGGCCCCAGCTCATTCGCGAGGACCTTCATCAGCCCGTTCACACCGTGTTTGGACGAGACGTACGGCGCGAGGTGTTGATAGCCCTTGAGGCCGGCGAGCGAACTCGTCAGGATCATCGAGCCGCCGTTGCCGGCCTCGATCATGATCGGTGCGGCAGCCTTGACCGTTCGCCAGACTCCGGTCAGGTTCACGTCGAGGGCGTTGAACCAGTCGTCATCGGTCAGCTCCCACGTCTTGGCGAAGGTGGTGCCGATGCCCGCATTCGCCGCGACGATGTCCAGGCGACCGAATCTCTCGAAACCCTCCTGCACCGCCGCGTCCACCTGATCCTGCGAGCGGGTGTCCGCGCGTAGCGCCAGCACCTCGCCGCCGGCGGCCTCGATCAACCGAGCCGTCTCGTCGAGGTCCTCCGGCGTGGCGAGATCATAGAAGACCCGGTCGATGTTCTCGACGATGTCGAGCGCAATGATCTTCGCACCCGCTTCGGCCAATGTGACCGCATGTGCGCGTCCCTGTCCTCGAGCGGCCCCCGTGACCAGCGCTACCTTTCCGCTGAGCTCTCCCATTGCACTTTCCTTTCTCATGCGGCCCGGCTCGGGCCGTCGTGAATCTCGTCGGGCGACCGGCCGTGTCCCGTCCGTCACGTCCCGGCCGACTCCAACAACGCCTGCTGCAGTCGAGCACGGCGCTGGTCGTCGAGACCGCACCGGTTCCGGAGGTATTCGTCGAAGCCGCCGAACTCCGTGTCGATGGCCTCGAACGACGCGGCGAGGAACGCGATGTCGTTCGACGCCGCGTGAAGATCGTCCGCAGTGATCATCGGATCGGGACGCTCGTCGAGCCACGCGACCATCGAGCCGTAGAGTCGGTCCGCCGTGAAGTACTCGCGGCTGCGCAGGTAGTCGGCGGCGATCTGACTCCATTCGATCCCGAGCGCCGAAAGGATGACCGCCGTGACGAAGCCCGTCCGATCCTTGCCTGCGACACAGCCGATGGCAAGTGGAACTCGGTCTTCGTCGAGCAGCGCGTCGAAGACGGCGGCCATGCTCGTGCCGAACGATGTCGGCATGGAGCGGGCGTTGCCGAGAAGTACTTCGTACGCGGTCCTCCCGGTCGGATCGGCCATGATCGAATGGATCAGATTCTCCCCGGCGACCCGCGCGTCCGGCAGGGTCTCGACCCGGATCGCCTGGGGCTCGGGACCGCCCCAGTCGATGGGCGCACGCGCCGCCTCGCCGGCGCTGCGCAGATCGCACATGCTGGCGATGTGCAGGTCGGCGAGTTGTCGTCGACCCGTCGGGGTCGCGCCCGCCAGGGACTCCGTCCGGTACAGCACGCCCTCGCGGATCCGGCGCCCGTCGGGTGTCGTCAGGCCGGCGAGCGAACGGAAGTTCGGCACTCCGTCGACGACCGGGTCCGCAATGGTCATGACCGTCCTCCTCGTCCCAGCGCGGCGAGCATCGCCGGCGTCAGCGTCTTGCATTCGGCGACTTCGAACATCCCCGTGCCGAGTCGCCCTCCCGTCTCGAAGACGGTCAGCCCGTCCGCCGCGAACCACCCGTTGTCGTGGCTGTTGAGATCGGTGACCTCGCACCGACCGACCACGTGGTATCCGCGTCCGCAGATCGTCCAGATCTGTGCGTCGCAACCGAGCGGCGAATAGCCGTCATCGGCGACCGACGCCCCGAACGACACATGCTCGACGGCGCGGAACTCGCCGTCGAAGACGTAACCCGACACCCTGATCCCCGCAGCGGTGACGAACCCGGAAACCGACATGAACAGGTCTTCACCGAATGTCGCGCAGATCCATCGGTGCGACTTCAGGCTCGTCCAGTCGCGCGGTCCCCACGAGTGATCCTGGAACGCCCACGTCGAGAACTCCGTGCGCCGACCGTCGGCATCGTGCACGGCGCCCGTCACCCGACCGAAGGTCTCGTAGTGGCTGGAACCGATCTGCACGCCGTCACCGTCGAGGCCGAACGCGAACGGCTCGGTGAACGCCTCGTACCGGATGTCGGACACCACCGGGGAGCCCGGGTAGGTCGCAGTGACCGTGTAGTCGCGCAACGGACGCTCGGTGCGGATGTCGAGTCCACCCAGATCCAGATCGGACAGATCATCCTCAGGCATCGGCAGGGTGAGCGACTCGAAGTGTCCGATGACGCGCCGGTCGGCTACGGTCCAGTTCCAGACGTCGGCTCGACCGCGCGGCGTCTGCAGACCGAGGTGGTAAGAGCCACCCGCACCGGTGATCGGGTCGTAGAACGTGAGGTACCAGCTCTCCTGCCAGCTCTCGTCCGATGTCGGCTCGTGCGAGCGATCGTGGATCTCGTCGCCCGGTGCCGTCAGCAGCGTCGCCGTCGCCATGCCGCGGCTCACTTGGCCGAACCGGCGGCCGCCAGTGCCTCGTCGAGGATCTCGACCGAGCCGCTGGTCCCGTTGATTCGGATGTGGGCGCCCTCGGGAATCATCCGCATTCCGTTGACCAGCTGCACCGCCGGGATACCGTGCTCGCGTGACAGGCATGAGCCGTGGGCGAGCATGCCACCGGTCTCGATGACGAGTCCGCCGATGATCGAGAACACTGGAGCCCACCCCGGATCGGTCGCGTTGCACACCAGGATCTCGCCCGGGTTCAGGTCGCCGATCATCGACATGCTCGGCATCACGCGCGCTATCCCCTCGATCACACCACCCGAGGTGCCGATGCCGGCCATCTGGGTGGCGCCTTCGATCACTTCGTCGGCGTCGTCGATCGGATCGTTGCCGCGCAGCAGCATCGGCGGGGTCACCATCCGCGTGTTCATCCGGTCGAACTGCTTGCGCCGTCCGGCGATCTTCGCCTTCACCAGAACATCCGACTGCCCACCGTCGATCAGGGAGAACAGCTCGTTCTCACTCAGAAAGAAGCAGTCGTCGAGCTCGTCGAGGAATCCCCGTTCGACGGCACGACGCCCGACCTCCAGGAACGCCTTGCGCTTGGCGAAGGTGATCCGGTCGATGTAGTGACGCCAGTCCTCGCGCAGGACGAGGAAGTCGACGACCTCGTCGTAGAGGAAGGTGAACAGCTGCTGCAGAACCTTGCCGAAGCGCACCTTGCCGATATGCGCCATGACCTCGTCGAATGCTGCCTCACGCTTGGCGATGACGGTGCGTTCGAGTTCCCACGGCGGGGTCGGGTTCTCCGCCTGCAGATACATGCGGAAGGCCTCGTAGTCGATGCTCGGATCGTCGGCCCGGCGGCTGAAGTAGATGTCGCGGTCGGCATGTCCGCGGTGACCGTGTTCGGTCAGGAACACCGTGTAGCGCTCAAGGAACGCGCGTCCCTCCTCCGAGTCTTCGAGTGCGGTGAAGAACGCCGCCCCCTGATTCCCGTCGAAGGTCTGCCGCAGCACCGGCGAGTGTCGGATCAGCTCCGACAGGCGGAAGAACTCCTGACTCTCCTGGCTCTGCAGGTTGGTCGGCAGACCGCTCATCAGTTCCTGGCCGATGAGTGCGTTCTCACCCTTGTAGTAACGGGCGACCATCTGCGCGAACCCGCCCATGATCATGAGATTCTGCACATGAGTGCCGACCCATAGCGACTCCATGAACTTGATCGCCTGTTCCTGGAGGTCGCGCTCATAGCGGTACAGCGCTGAATCCGACAGCTTGCGCATGTCGGTCTCCGACAGTCCGTTGGCCTTCGCCACCTCCTCGGGTGTGAAGATGAACTTCCGCGCATTCTTCTTCCAGCCGTAGAACGACGATGTGGGCGACGAATTGATCGACGCCATCATGCGCAGCCATCGCTTGACGTCCAACGGCTCGGCATGCGTCGCCGCCTGCATGTCCTCCGGCACGTTGAACGAACCACTCGGCCGGAAGAGCCGGGGCAGTGCGTAACGCTGGAACGGCTCATCCCAGTCGACGCTGTAGTAGGCGGTGCCGAAACGGTATTTGTACGTGCGGAGTTCGAGGAGGTCCCGGAAGCCGGCGAGTGCACTCATGTCCATGATTCCCCGGTGCGACTCCCGGGCCCGGATCGAGTAGAAGAGCGGGGTGATGCCGCCGGTCCAGTACTGCTCCGAGTACTTGAAGGTCCACAGCGCGTCTTCGTCGTCCGGCAGAGTCTGCCAGTCGTCGACGCCCTCGTCCCAGGTGAAGTCCACGCCGGTGATCGGGCGCGCCTGCAGCAAGTGGAAGCGACCGTCGACGTACCCCCACTCGATGTCCTGCGGCAGCCCTCCGTAGTGGCGCTGGACCTCGCGGCCGATCCCAGCCAGCTCGACGATCTGCTCGTCGGTCAACGCCGGACGGGTTCGATCGACCCCCGCCGTATCGGCCGTGACCGTTCCGCTGCCAGACTCCGCACGCGTGATGGTCAGTGCCTTGTCGCCGATATGCGCGCGCTTGATCGCGAGATCGTCGCCGCCCACGACATACTCGTCGGGAGTCACCTGGCCCGAGACGATCGCCTCGCCGAGTCCGTAACTCGCGTTGATCACCATCTCATCGGTGCGGGCGTTCAACGGGTTGGCGGTGAACATGACACCGCTGATCGCTGAGTGCACCATCGCCTGCACGACGATCGCGATGCTCGCCTCGCCGTGGTCGAATCCGTTGGAGTTGCGGTACGAGACCGCGCGCGCGGTCCACATGGAGGCCCAGCACCGGCGGATCGCGTCGAGCACGTCGTCGACGCCGCAGATCTCCAGGAATGTGTCGTGCAGGCCGGCGAAGCTCGCGGCCGCGGTGTCCTCGGCGGTGCCTGACGAGCGCACGGCGACGCGCATGTCGTCGCCGAGCGACGCGTAGGCCTTCGCCACCTCGTCACGGAGGGCGGCCGGTATCGCGACGGCCTCGATCATGCTGCGGATGCGTCCGCTCACCGAGTCGAGCGCGGCGAGGTCGTCGTAATCGATCGTGCGCACGTCGGCCAGGACGTGAGAGGCGAAACCAGCCTCCTGGAGTGCGAGCCCGTACGCCTCCGTGGAGACGATGAATCCTCCCGGAACATCGAAGCCGTCTGCCACGAGTTCGGCGAGGTTCTTCCCCTTGCCGCCGACGGTCTCGTTGACACACCGGTCCCGTTCTTCGAATGCGATCACATAATCCACTGGACTGCTCCTTGACCTCAGCGCTCAGACCGCGCATTGACAGTGATGAACTTCACTGTGCAGTAACCTGCATTCAACACATCACATCAGCGTTCGTCAATAGTTCCTCAGGATAAATTTGTCTCGCGATCCTTAATTCATCGGTAGAAACAGGGTCGATGGTCTATGGTCCGAATAGGAACAGGACTCACCTGACCTCATCGACGACGAGGAGCCGACATGGCCGACGACCGAGCACGAGAAGGACGCGTCGCGCTGGTGACCGGCGGCACCGAGGGCATCGGTCGCGCGATCGCGACGGCACTCCTCGACGACGGAGCTCACGTCGCCGTGACCGGCCGACGCGCCGAGAAGGGCGCGCGGATGCTCGCCGCGCTCGACGTCGGAGATCGGCTCCACTTCATCGAGTCCGACGCACTCGCCGACGGCGAGCCCGGTCGCGTCGCGAGGCTCGTCGCCGACCGACTCGGCCCGATCGAGATCCTGGTCAACAACGTCGGCGGCGGCACCGGCGAGTACGGCCGTATCGACACGATCTCCCCGGACTCGTACCGCCGCGGCTTCGAACTGAACGTCATGACCTCGGTGGAAGCGACCCACGCAGTGCTTCCGCAGATGATCGAACGCGGCTGGGGACGGATCCTGATGGTCGCGTCCCTCGAAGGCAAATTGCCGACGCTACCCGGTGTCGGACCGTACGTCACGGCCAAGCACGCGCTCATCGGGCTCGCGAAGTCGATCGCCTTCGACGTCGGCGAGTTCGGTATCACTTGTAACACGCTGTGCCCGGGGTACGTCGACATTCCCACGCGTGTGCGCAGCCAGTCCGCATCCGCCGGCCGGGCGAACAGCGGGCGGTACGCCGATCCGCAGACGAACTACAAGCTGCTCACCCGCACCGGGCGGCACGCGACTCTCGACGAGGTCGCGCACGGGGCGATGAGCCTGCTCGCCGAGAGCGCCGGCGCGATCACCGGCACCACCCTCAACGTCGACGGCGGCTCCTCACCGTTCTGACGCATCGACCTGCCGCCGACCAACGTCGACGGCCTTGTGCTCAGGACACATCGCCCGTTCATTAGGATGACGGCCACAGCAACGAAGGGGGCGTCGATGACTCAGAACACAGGCGGGCGCGGACTGCCGATCATCTATCACCCGGACAATCCGATCTACACCGCGGACAAGACCTCCGATGCGAAGCGTCAGCCCAAGGCCTCCGAGGTCACCGCCGCGTCGATCGTCTCCGATATCGTCCGCCTCGGTCTGAAGGTCGGCGACCGGCTCCCCGCCGAGGTCGACATGCTCGCGCAGTACCCGGTCAGCAGGGAGACGCTTCGTGAGGCGCTCCGCATCCTCGAAGTCCAGGGCATGATCGCACTCAAGCGAGGTCCGGGTGGGGGCCCCTTCGTCAGCGCACTCAACGCGTCGTACCTGGCACGCACGGCCACCCTCTACTTCCACCTCAGCGGCGCGACGTACGACGAGGTCTTCGACACCTGGGAGACGATCGAGCCCCAGTTGACCGCCAAGGTCGCCCGCATCTCCGATAAACACCTCAAAGAACGCGCGTTCGCGCGGTTCCTCGGCTATCAGATCGACGAACACGATGAAACCGAGGTGTTCAGCGACCTGAACAACTTCCACGCGGTAATCGCCGAGCTGAGCGGGAATCGCGTGCTCACGCTGATCACCCAGGCGATCACCCACATCGTCGTCGAGCACGTTCTGAACGCCGACGAGCCCGTGACGCAGCAGAGTCACCTCAACGACGAGCACATCGACATCGCACAGGCCATCATCGCCGGCCGCCCGCGCAAGGCCTCGACGTTGATGCAGGAGCACATCGCCGATGTCGTCGAGAACTACCGGTCGCGGTACCCGGACCGGTCCAGCGAACTGGTCCAGTGGCGCTGACGTCCACTGAACGCCCTCGCCCCGTCTCATGAGGCGCGAGGGCGTTCAGTGGGCGGTCAGTAGACCGAGAGGCGTCCACCGTCGATGGGAATGATCGCGCCGGTCGTGTACGAGCTGGCATCACTCGCCAGGTGCACGATCATGCCGACGAGTTCGGCAGGATCGCCGAGACGTCCGGCGGGCAACCCGCCGACGACCTTGTCCACGAACTCCTCGTTCCACCCCGCGGCCATGTCGGTCGCGAACGCACCGGGCATCACACAGTTCACCCGCACGTGCGGCGCGTACTCCTGCGCGAACGCCTGAGTCAGGGCGTTGAGGCCGGCCTTGGCCGCTGAGTATGTGGCCTCTGCGGCACTCGGCCGCTGCGAACCGATGCTGGAGATGTTGATGATCGAACCACCGCCCGACCGTGCCATCTGGTCGCCCGCCACCGCCATGAGACGGAACGGCCCCTTGAGATTGACCTCCATCGTCTTGTCGTACAGCCCTTCGGACTGCTCCAGCAGCGACGGCGACAACGGCGCGATGCCCGCGTTGTTGACCAGGACGTCGAGCGGGCCGACCGACTCCTCGACACGCGTCAGCGTCGGCGCGATTGAATCCCAGTGTCCGACGTGCATCGGCAACGCCAGGGTCTTCGCGCCGGTGGCCTCCGCGATCTCGGCGGCGACCGCTTCACAGGCGTCCGCTTTGCGGCTGGACACCACCACCGTGGCACCCGCCTCCGCGAGGCCGTGCGCGATGGAGCGGCCGAGACCGCGCGTGCCTCCGGTGACGAGAGCGATCTTGCCCTCGAGGACTTGCGACATGATGTTCTGCTCCTTGTGCTGGTCGAGACTCGTCAGGACGCGATCCACACGCTCTTGACCTGCGTCAGTTCGTGGATCATGTCCTCGCCCATCGTGCGGCCGTAACCCGACTGCTTGACGCCGCCGTAGGAGACGCTCGGGTATCCGGACTGGAAGGTGTTGACCCATACGGTGCCTGCCTCTAGGCCCTCGACCATCCGACCGGTGCGGCGGAGGTCGTTGGTGAAGAGACCAGCGGCTAGGCCGTACTCGACATCGTTGGCGATGCGCAGAGCCTCGGCCTCGTCGTCGAACGGGATCACCGACATCACCGGGCCGAAGATCTCCTCCTGCGCGATCCGCATCTCGTTACGGACACCGGTGAAGATGACGGGCTCGTGGAAGAAGCCGCCATCACCGATGGTTCCACCGTCGAGAGCCGCATCGGCGCCCTCGGTCTTGCCGAGTTCGACGTAGCCCGCGACCCGATCGAGCTGAACTTGAGAGACCAGCGGCCCCATCGTGGACACCGGATCGAAGACATTGCCGACCTTGATCGACTCCTTGGTGGATTCGACCATCGCCGCGACGAGCTCGTCGTGGATCGATCGCTGCACCAGGATGCGGGTTCCCGCGTTGCACACCTGGCCCTGTCCGCCCCAGACGGTCGCAGTCGCCGCAGTCGCGGTCTCGGCGATGTCGACGTCGTCGAAGACGATGAACGGGCTCTTACCGCCGAGTTCCAGCGCGACCGGGGTCAGCGTCTTGGCCGCCGCAGTCTGGATCGCTCGGCCGGTGGCCGCCGAACCGGTGAACATGATGTAATCGGTGCCCGGGTGCTCGACGAGCGCCGTTCCGACGTTCGCTCCGGTGCCCTGCAGCACGTTGAACGCGCCGGCCGGGATGCCGGCCTGTACCGCGAGTTCCGCCATAAGCACGGCCGTCATCGGTGTGTTCTCGGCGGCCTTCAGCACCACCGAGTTGCCGGTGGCCAGAATCGCCGCGGCGAACGCGACGACCGCGGTCGGTCCGTTCCAGGGAACGATCAGCGCCACGACGCCGCGCGGGACACGACGCTGCTGCACGTTCATACCGGCCGGCACCGGCGGAATACTGCCGTGCAGCTTCGACGGCCAGCCGGCGAAGTAGGCGGTCGCGTCGACACCGAAGTCTTCGAGGAACTTGGTGTAGCTGCGCAACAGCCCCGAGTCCAGGGCGTCGAGGTCGCCGAAGATCTCCCGGTGCTCGTCGATCAGACGCGCGAACTCGTGTAGCCGCGCCTCCTTCTCGAGCGGGGCCATGTTGCGCCATGTCCCGTTCTCGTACACCGCACGTGCGCTCCCGACCACTCGATCGACGTCGGCGATCTTGCCGCTGGCCATCGTGGCGACCTCGATACCGGTCGACGGATCCAGGACTGGCAGAGTCGCACCGTCGAGGGACTCGACGACGACGCCGTCGACGACGTGCCCGAAGAACTTTCCGTCGAGGTACTTCGCGGATGTCGATGCGAGATGAGAAAGGCTCGGTGAAATGTTGGTGGTCATGAGAATTCCTCCCGAATGGCGAACTGGTTGTCGTTGAGAGTGGTGGGTGATCAGAGCCCGCGCGCAGCGAGCACGGCTTCGCGTGCGGTCTGGACGGATCCGAAGACGCTGCGATCGGTCAACGCGCGACGCACGTGGCGGTGCGCGTCGTGCTCCCAGGTGAAGCCGATGCCGCCGTGCAGGTGAACGGCCTCGTCCGCACATGCGACGTAGGTCGTGGCTCCGACGACTGAGGCTATCGCAGCCGCCTCGGCCACATCCGACGGCGACTCGTCGAGCGCCCACACCAGGTGTGCCAGCGCCGACCGTGCCTCGTCCACGCGGAGAGCGAGCTCGGCGCACTGGTGCTTCAACGCTTGGAACGATCCGAGAACCCGCCCGTACTGAACCCGCGTCTTCAGATACTCGACGGTGGTGTTCAGACATTCCTGTGCGCCGCCGACCTGATCGGCGACGACGGCGAGGGTCGACCACTGCTCGATCTCGGCGAGCGCCGACGGCTCCGCGGTCCCGAGCAGTTGCGCTGGGGCGCCGGCGAGCTCGAGCGTTGCGAAGCTGCGGGTGACGTCGATCGAGGTCTGCCGACGACACTCCACACCGTCGCGCACCGCGAACAGGCCGATGCCGTCGCCGACGGCGGCCACGAGGAGCACCACATCGGCGGTGTCGCCGTCCAGGACACGTCCCACGGTGCCGTCGAGGAGCCAGGCGTGGTCTCCCTCTCGCGCGGTCACGGCCCGCAGCGACGTATCGGTCGGAGCCAGCGTAGCCACCTGGTCTCCACCCATCAGAGGCTCGAGCAGCCCGGCACGGGCCTCTGGCCACGCGATCGCCCGGAGCGCCGTCTGCGCACGTACCGCAGACCCCAGAATCGGGAGTGGACTGAGCGTGCGCCCTGCTTCGACGAGCACAGCGGCGAGCATCGCAGCACCGCCGCCGAGACCACCGTCGCTCTCGGGTTCGCCGATCGCGCTCACTCCGAGCTCGGTGCAGGCGCGCGCCCAGACCACCCGGTCGTAACGCGGTGCGTCGTCGTCATCGAGGGCGACTGCGTGCCGGTCGAAGAAGTCCGCGGCCACCGCTCGGATGTCGCCGATCTCCTCGGCCTCCACCGCGATCACTGTGCACCCGCCTTGGCGTTCTCGGCGAGTTCGACGCGGAGCACACGGCGCAGCAGCTTGCCGGTCTCATTGAACGGGAGCTCGTCGCGGACGTGGAACGCCGTCGGAACACGGGTCGAACGCAGTCGATCCCGGACCCAGGACGTCAACTCGCCATCGAGGTCGGCGATCTCTTCGGTCAACACGACGACGGCCTCCACGCGTTCGCCCCATTCGACGTCTGGCACGCCGACGACGGCGGCCGACGCCACCGCTGGATGCGCAGCGATGACATCCTCGACCTCTTCGGGCGAGATGTTCTCGCCGCCGCGCACGATGATGTCGTCTGCGCGGCCGCGCAGGAACAGGAACCCGTCTTTGTCCAGACGCCCCTGGTCTCGCGTGGCGTACCAGCCGTCGTCATCGGTCACCTTGTGCGTCGTGTACTCGCCGGAGACCTGTTCGCCGCGGACGTACACCTCGCCGATCTCGTCGGATCCGAGCACGGAGCCGTCGTCGCCGCGGATCTCCAGCTCTATGCTGGGGACGGCCCGGCCTACCGAGCCGAGGCGCGCACGCACATCCGGATCATCGCTGGCCAGGGCTTCGCGATGGTCGTCCGGTCCGAGAATCGTGACCGTCGAACTGGTCTCGGTGAGCCCGTACGCGTTGACGAAGTCGACGTGCGGCAGCCGCCGCACCGCGCGCTCGACGATCTCCACCGGCATTCGGCCGCCGCCGTAGGAGAGGTGCCGCAGGTTCGGCAGGTCCTCGCCCTTCTCGTCGAGGACGTCCAGAATGCGGCCGAGCATCGTCGGCACCACCATCGCCTGCGTGACCCCCTCCCTCGCCGCGGTCTGAACCCAGGCCTCGGGGCTGAAGCTGGGCAGCTGGACGATCCGCCGACCGCTGAACACCGAGCCGAGCACCGAGCTGATGCCGGCGATGTGATAGTTCGGTACCGACACCATGATCGCCTCGTCGGGTGCCGCGCTTGCGAACTCGACGGTCGAGGTGACATAAGAGAACAGATGACGGTGGCGCAGGATCGCGATCTTCGGCGTCCCCGTCGTGCCGCTGGTGAACAGCAGGATCGCGGGAGACTCGCTGTCAGCGAGGTCCGAAGGAACCGCATCCGCGGCAGGCCGGGCGTCAAGGAGCTGTCGCGTCGAAATCGGCCGAGCGCCGTCGGCCAGGTCCACAGAGCTCGCCACGCCGTCTCCTTGGAACAGTGCGACCGGGGTCAACCGACGGACCGCCGCCGACAACCGGTCGTCGGCGAGCCGGTAGTTCAAGGGAGCGAGTGGAACGTTCGCCGCCGCCGCGCCGAACAGCGCGATCGGGAACGCCGCCGTGTTCACGTCGAGCAGGGCCATGTTGTCCACGCCGCTCTCACGGATCGTCGCGCCGACGGCCTCGGCACGTTCCAGCAGCTCGCCGTAGGTGATGTTCTCATCACCCGAAGTCACTGCGATGCGGTCGGGATCGAACTCCACCGCCATCGTCAAAAGCATCATGATGCTCATGACGCCACCTCCATAGAGTTCATTCAGATCAGTCCGACGCCGGCAGCGACTTGGCCGCCTTGATCTCCAACAGCTCGCCGTCCACCGACAGCGCTCCCTGTCCGGCTGCGACGCACAGGACCTCGAGCCCCGATGCCTCGTGGACGTAGCGCTTGCCCAGCTGCGTGCCTCCGTCGAAGCCCTCGGGGAGGTCGCCGGCGACGGCGCCGTCGAACTCCTCGACGACCGGACTGCCGCCGCACGAGAGGGTCACGTCCGCGGCGCGAACGACGACGACGTTGGTGGTGCAGACTGCGCTCTTGAGACGCTTTCCTGCCTTCATCTCTTGTTCCTTTCCGATGGCCGGACTCCGTCCAGCAGTTGCATTGCCCGCTCGGCGAGCGGGACCACGGGACCGCCGCGCTCGCCCATCCGGGGGTCGGTCGATTCGCCGCGCACCCAGCGCATGTACAGCTGCTGCATGATGACGCCGGTCTTCCAGCATCCGAGTGCCTCGTACCAGAGCAGGTCCTCGCGGGTCAGGTCCAGTCCACGACGGCGCGCATACTGCTCCACGATCTCGTCCTTGCTCGGCAGTCCCAGCCTGTCCAGTCCGGGGATCGCGATGGCGCTCTCGTCACCGTCGTCGGGCCAGTAGTTGAGCAGCGTGCCGAGATCGGCGAGTGGATCGCCCAGCGTCGCCATGTCCCAGTCGAACACCGAGGTGACTCGAGTCGGGTCCTCGGGTGCGAACTGGCAGTTGTCGATCTTGAAGTCGTTGTGGATGACGGCGCCGCTCGCGTTGTCCGGCATCAGCGCGCGCAGACGCTCACCGGTCTGCGCGACGAGCTCTTTGCCGTCCTCGGCTACCGCTGACCAGCGCTTGAGCCAACCACCGACCTGACGCTCAAGGTAGCCCTCGGGTCGACCGAGATCGCCGAGGCCGGCCTCGACGGCGTCTACTCGGTGCAGATCCGCGAGCGCCTCGACGGTGGCGAACCCGACCGCGCGGCCGGCGTCGGTGTGCCCCCTCATGGTCTCGGGGATCTCGTTCCAGATCACCACTCCGGTCCGGTACTCCGACACGAGGAACGGTGCTCCGATCACGTCGACGTCCTCGCAGAGCGCGAGTCCCTTGGGCGCACGGTCGTACACCCTGCCGAGTCGGGAGAGCACCTTGTACTCGCGCACCATGTCGTGCGCGCCCGGTGCCACCGTGCCCATCGGAGGACGGCGGACCACGAGGCGAGTGCCGCCGATCGTCACCTGGTAGGTCAGATTCGCCGAGCCCCGGGGGAACTGGAGCACCGAGAACTCACCGTCGAGCCCGTCGATGTTCGCCCGCAGGAACGCGTCGAGCGCGGCCCAGTCGAGTTCTTCGCCCTCGCGGACCGGCGCGGTCTCCACCGTCTGCTCGTCCGTCATTCCGCACCGACCATGTCGTCGACGGATGCGAGGCGATCGGCGAACTTGGCCTCGGCGGCCTCCTTCAACGCGATCTTGTGGCGGGTCGGGAACAGCCCCGGAGCCGGGGTCGCATCCTTGAGGAGTTGCTTGGCGACCTGCAGCTGATGCAGTTCGGTGGCGCCGTCGGCGAGGGCCATGTGGTGGACCTCGGCCGACCAGGTGCCCAGCGGCAGCTCAGTGGAGATGCCCAGCGAGCCGTGCAACTGGATCGCGCGGCCGGTCACGCCGGCGAGGACCTTGGGCATCGCGGCCTTCACTGCGGAGATGTCGGCGATCACCCTGCGGTAGTCCTGGTACTTGTCGATCTTCCAGGCGGTCTGAAGCACCAGAAGACGGAACTGCTGGTACTCGATCCAGGAGTCCGCGATCATTGTCTTCACCAACTGGCGGTCGGCGAGCGTGCCGCTTCCGCTGGTACGGGACACCGCACGCTCGAGCATCATGTCGATCGACTCACGGACCAGGCCGACGGTACGCATCGCGTGATGGATACGACCGCCGCCGAGGCGGGTCTGCGCGACGGCGAACCCCTCGCCGCGGTTGCCGAGGATGTGATCCTTCGGGATCCGAACGTCGTTGTACTTGATGTACGCGTGCGTGCCCTCGGCCTCTTCGTGGCCGTAGACAGCGACGTTGCGGACGATCTCGATGCCCGGGGTGTCGGCCGGAACCACGAACATCGATGCCCGGCGATGACGCTCGGCATCGGGGTCAGTGACGGCCATGACGATGAAGAATGCGGAGAAGCGGGCGTGCGAGGAGAACCATTTCTGTCCGGAGATCACCCAGCTGTCACCGTCTTCGACCGCGCGCGTGACGAACGCGGTCGGATCCGATCCGCCCTGCGGTTCGGTCATCGAGTAGCAGGACGCGATCTCGTTCTCGATGAGGGGCTTGAGGTAGCGCTCCTTGAGTTCGTCGGTGCCGTAGTGCGCGAGGATCTCGGCATTGCCCGAGTCCGGTGCCTGGTTACCGAAGACCACCGGGCCGGAATGAGTGTGGCCGAGGACTTCGTTCAGCAGCGCGAGCTTGAGCTGGCCGTAGCCCGGGCCGCCCAACTCCGGTCCGAGGTGGCAGGCCCACAGCTCACGCTCGCGCACCTTCTCCTGCAGTGGGCGGATGAGCGCGTTGCGAATGGGATCGTTGACGTCCCATGCGTGTTCGACGATCTGGTCGACCGGCTCGATCTCGTTGCGCACGAGCTCGTTCGCCCATTCCAGATCCTTCTGGTACTCCGGATCGGTTTCGAATCCCCACGTCATTTGATGCCTCCTGGCTGTAGAGCTGGTCAGATGCCTTTTGTCAGCAGAGCGGTCGAAGCTCTGTCAGCGGCTCAGCACCGTGCACGCACTGATGCCCGGTGCGCCGTATACATGTGTGAAGCCGGTCTTCGGCCTCCCCGGGACCTGGCGCGCGCCGGCGTCGCCGCGGAGCTGAAGGGCGATCTCGTAAACCTGACGGAGCCCCGTCGCGCCGATCGGTTCGCCATTGGCGATCACACCACCGTCGGTGTTGATCGGCAGTCGGCCGTCCGGGCGGGTCTCACCGTCGAGGACGAGCTTCTCCTGATCGCCGTCGGCGCACAGCCCGGTCTCGGCCATGTGCATGATCTCAGCACCCGACTCGGTGTCCTGAATCTGCGCGACGTCGACGTCCTCCGGCCCGATCCCGGCGGATGCGAATGCGGCCGCCGAAGCGTCACGTGTCGGTCCGGAGAGCGTCTCCGGAGTCGTCCACGGCGAGAACACCTCGAAGGAGCCGAACCGCCGCGAACGGAACTCGGCTGCCCGCAGGTAGATCGGGTTCGCAGTGTATTTGTGCGCCACCTCGCCGCGAGCCAGCACCAATGCGATGCCGCCTTCGCCCGGCGAGCAGAACATGTACTGGGTGAGCGGATGATTCACCATCGGCGCGTCGAGGATCTCCTGCCGCGACAGCGGCTTGCGGCGCCAGGCGTTCGGGTTCTGCGCACCGAGCGAGAACGATTTCTCAGCGACTGCGGCGAGCGACTGTTCGCTGATGTCGTACTGGTCCATGTAGCGGACGATCTTCTGCGCGAAGAACTGAGTGGTCACCATCATGCCGGTCTCGCCATACCACTCCCCGATGCCCAGACTCGACGGCTTCGTCGCGAAGGCGCCCTTCGGATGCTTGTCGAATCCGACGACCATGCCCAAGTCGTACTGCCCGGACAGGAGGGCACTACGCGCCGAGATCAGAGCCGATCCGCCTGTGCCGCAACCGTTATGGACGTTGATGAACGGCGCACCGGTCAGGCCGAGGTCGGAGACGAGGGAGTCGGCGTCGCCCGCGGCGTAACTGCCGCCGTACGCGAATTGGATGTCCGACCACTGCACACCGGCGTCGGCGAGTGCCCGGCGGGCGGCGTAGGCGCCCTGAGCCCGTCCGCTGACTCCCTCGGTGCGACCGAACTTGTGAATGCCGATGCCGACGATGGCGACGTCGCTGCTCATACGAGGTTCTCCTGGGGTGCGAAGGCGAAGGTCTGGACCGGCACTCCCCCGTCGAGGAATGCCGTGATGGTCACCAGCCTCATCGGCATGCCGAGGGTCAGCGCAGCGGGATCGTTGACGGTGAGCCGGGACTCGACGCATACGTCGCCGAGGTCGATGTACCCCAGGCCATAGGGCTCGAACGGCTCGACGGTCCGGAACGGTGGCTTCGGCGGAAAGTACTGGACGGTGTACGACCAGAGAGTGCCCTCGGTCGGCAGCGCGACGCGTTCCATCGTCGAGCCGCCGCACCTCGGGCATCCGTCCTGAAACGGGAACGTCGTGGTGGCGCATTCCACGCATCGGGCGCCGGCCAGCTGCGGTGCGGAATCCGAAGGATCGACGACGAGTGTCGGATCAACCCATCTCGTTGCGGGAATCATGCGGTGCTCTCCTCGTCTGTCCTGATCGGCCGCCACTGAGGAAGCGTGACGTCGTCGACCTGCTCGAACCAGGCCTCCATACGCTGACCGATCTCTAGTTCGGCGCGGCCGTCGATACGACCGACGAGGCGGACACCGTCGGTGCCGTCGACTTCGACGAGCACCACGGTGTATGGCACGGGTGTCGCGGGATGCACCTGGTGCTCGACGACGGTCCAGCTGTAGAGCGCGCCCAGCGGCGGCACTACCCGCCACTCGCGGGAGAACGCACCGCACTGCGGGCAGTTCTCTCGGGGAAGGTGCACGTCCGCACGGCACGCACTGCAGACGCGGACGGCGATCTCGCCCCGCGCCGCGGCCGCGAAGAACTCGCCCGTGTCGACGTCGTCGACCACCGGCAGTACCGGTGAGGGCTGCGCGTCGGTCATCGGTCTACTCCCAGGATCATGGCGCTCGCCCCAGGTGGCGGCGCCGAGCTGACAAAACTGATCTCGGCGCCGTCGACCTGGTTCGTCGAGGTGCCACGGACCTGTCGGACGCCTTCCACCACGTGGTTCATACCGTGGATGTAGCCCTCCGACAGATGGCCGCCGCTCGTGTTGAATGGGAGTCGCCCTCCGACCGACAGGTCCTCGGGCGTCACATACGCCGCCCGGCCGGGTGCCATGAACCCGTAGTCCTCCAACTGGATCAGTGCGGTGATCGTGAAGCAGTCGTAGATCTGCGCGACGTCCACATCGCCCGCGGTGACGCCGGCCCGCCCGAACACGGTCGGGGCGGTGGCCGCGGACGGCCACGTGGTGATCGACTTCCGCAGCAGGGCGGGGAACATCTGACCGGGTTGAACGCCGCGACCGGTTCCCTGCGCGACCGACAGAACCGGGACGTGGACGCCCGCGAGGTCGCGTGCCCGCTGCGTGCTGGTCACGACGACCGCGGCGGCGCCGTCGGTCTCCAGGCAGTAATCGAACAGTCGCAACGGCGAAGACAGCATCCGTGACGCGAGGTAGTCTTCGCGACTCATCGTCCGCTGGTGGAACTGCGCGGCCGGGTTGTTGTTGGCATGCGCCCGACCCGCCATAGCGATGGAGCCGAGACCGTGGCTCAGCTCGTCGATCGACAGACCGTGTTCGTGCGCATATCGACGGGCGACGACGGCGAAGAACTGGCCGGGGGTCTGCATGCCGAACGGCAGGAAGAACTCCTCGTAGTTGTTGTCGCCGCCGACGGCGCCGTGCTCGCCCACCAGGCCGTAGCGGTTGCCCGACCGACCGTTGAGCGAACGGAAGACGACGACGGTCGTTGCCAGCCCCGAGTTGATCGCCGCGACGGCCTGGCCGACCATCGCCGCCGGACCCGAGCCGCCGGGACCGGCCTCACCCCAGTATGTGAGATCGTCCGCGCCGAGCGAGTCGGCCAGCGCCGGGGCGGAGACCAGATCCATATCGCAGCGAACGACGCCGTCCACTGCACGCGGGGCGATGCCGGCGTCCGCGAGCGCGGCGCGTGCGGCCTGCGCGGCGAGCGTCAGCGGTGTCCGTCCCGACGCCTTGGAGAAGTCGGTCTCACCGATACCGACGATCGAACAGGCTCCAGGGGTCCACGTCTGATCAGGCATTCTCGGCCTCTCGCTCGTCTAGTCGCGGCGGCCGTCCCGGAACCGGCTCGAATGCGGTGAATCGGTAAGGCAGGCCGGGGTACTTGGTGGAGTCGCCGTCGATCGTCGGCATGTCGACGAAGAAGCCGCGGGCCTGCAGATGCTCGTCGTTCGGCAGATCCTCGAAAGCGTTCAACCGACCGATCGGCAGACCGCGACGCTGTCCCTCGTGGTAGACCGTCTCGGCGTCTTGGATCAGGAAGAAGACTTCGAGCAGTTCCTGGACGTGACCGAACTGGCGCTGACGGTAGGCGATGTCCTGGTAGGCCGGGTCGAGCAGATCCGCAGCCATCCCGAGATCGTCCATCCAGGTGAGCAGGGTCGACCACGCCTTCGACTCGGCCAGGATCAACGCGAAGTAGACGTAATTGCCGTCGCCGCATTCGAAAGTCGCCGGCTGCGTCGGCTCGGGCTGTGCGTGGCGGTTGGTCTGCCTCTGCACAACGGCCTTCGGATAGAAGTAGTACGGGTTGGCCAGTTCACCGCTGACCGCGTTGGATTCGTGCAGAGAGACGTCGACGAGCTGGCCACGACCGGTGTTCTTCCGCTCGATCAACGCCAGGAGCAGCGCACACCAGGCGAAGCTCGCGCCGAGCTGGAAGCCCTGGTTTCCGCCTGGGCGGATCGGCGGAATCGAGTGATCGTCGTAGCCGCAGCTGTTGAGCATTCCGCCCGCGGCGAGCGCGATGAGGTCGCTCGTCCGGTAGTCCTTCCACGGCCCTGTCAGGCCGAAGGGAGTCACTGACAGGATGATCAGGTCGGGTCGCTCCTGTTGCAAGGCGTCCAGCTCGTATCCGAGCCGGGCCAGCCACCGCACGTCCTCGACGATGAGTACTTCGGCGCGGGCCAGGAGCTCAGCGAACTCTCGTCGACCGCATTCGGTTGCGGCGTCGACGACATGGCTCGTCTTGCTCGAGTTGTACGCCCAGAACTCGAGACTGTGGTCGGGGTCGCCCTCGTGGCCCTTCACGTACGGTCCGACGTGACGACTGGCGACGCCCTCCGGGGGCTCCACCTTGATCACGTCTGCGCCGAGGTCACCGATGAACTTGCCCGTCTGCTCGCCGGCGGGACTCTGTGCGAGTTCGACGACGGTGATCGAGGCGACAGGACTGCCACCAGCTTGGACTCGCGCTTTCGACATCAGATGACTCCTTCTGCCGACAGCTGCGCGAGCGTGTCGGCGTCTCGACCGAGCAGTTCCCCGAAGACGTACGCATTGTCTTCGCCCAGCAGCGGCGCCGAGCGCCAGTTGTCCGGCCGCGAGGTGCCGAACCGTCCGGGGAAGCCCTCGAACAGAGCCGGTCCGATCACCGGGTGATCGAGTTCGAAGAACGTGCCGCGTTCCGCGATCTGCGGATCGTGCTCGACCAGGTCCATGGCGTTCTGGACCGCGGCCGCGGTGACGCCTGCGTTCTGCAGGAGGGTCATGACATCGTGTTTGTCTCGACCGCGGCTCCATTCCCCGATGCGCTTGTCCAGGTCGTCCTGGTTCGCGATACGCGCCGGGATCGTGGCGAATCGCTCCTCGGCGGTCCACGCGGGGTCGTCCATCGCGGTGCGCAGTGCCTGCCACTCGTCGTCGGAGAACACGGCGATCGCGACCCATTGATCGTCGCCCGCCGCCGGGTAGACCCCGTGAGGCGCAGCATCCGGGTACTCCAGACGATTGCCGCGGGGGTAGTCGGCGCGCCGACCCGGACGGTCGTTGACCAGGGTGTCGAGCAGATCCGAGCCGAGCAGACCGATGCCGGCCTCGACAGCCGAGACGTCCACCTCGGTGCCCTGCCCGGTGAGCATCCGCTGGTAGATCGCCAGGAGCAGGCCGGCGGAGTTGTAGTACGCGGCCTGGTTGTCCATGTACGACAGACCCCAGCCCGACGGCTCGCGCCCGGGCAGACCGCTGTTGAACGAGAGCCCGCTGACCGCTTGCACCACGGGGCCGTAACTCCGGTAGTGGGCCTGCGGACCGGAGTGACCGAAGCCGCTCATCCGCGCGAAGATCACATCGTCGCGGATCTCCCGCAAATCCGGATAAGTGAGATTCCACTTCTCCATCACGCCTGGCGCGAAGTTCTCGGTGACGATCCCGCAGTGCTCGATGAGCTCGACGACGAGCTCACGGCCACGCGGGTCCGCCATGTCGACGGTGATGCCGAGCTTGTTGCGCGAGTAGTTGTTGAAAAGCCCGCCCTTGTTCGGATCGGGATTCGGATCCTCGTTGCCGTACGAACGGACGTCGCCCTTGTAGATGGGGAGTCGGCGCGGCATGTCGAGCCGCTTGCGGTTCTCGATCTTGATGACGTCCGCACCGAAATCCGCGAGTAGGCGAGTCGCCACAGCTCCGACGCCCATCCAGCAGAAGTCGGCGATCTTGACACCTGCCAGCGGCCCGGTGCGCGGCCGCGGACGACGGGATTCGTCGCCGACGCCGCTCATCACCGACTCGGCGGTGTTGTTGGCATACGTGTTCTGGGTCACGCGGAGAAGATTATTTCTCATGATGAAATATGTCAAGGAGATCGCACAGGAGAGATGCCCGAGGAACTTCACACTCGGTCGCGAACCCCTTCAGTCCACACACCGAACGACCCGAATACCGCGAACCCGTTGATTCCGCGACAACCGGGGTGCGAAGGTAGAAACTCCGACGCACCCGCGTTGCCCGCGCCCTCGCGCACCGAATCGAAGGACTCTCATGAGCTCGCACGCACCAGCCAGCAACGACGACGCGGGCCACGGCCTGCCGGTCGTGTATGCGCCACGCGGGTTCGCGGCCGCCGACCAGCAGAATCCGCGCCGGCGACCACCGAAGGCCGCCGAGCTCACCGCGTCCCGCATCGTCGATGACATCCTCGGCCGACGACTGATCGTCGGCGACAAACTGCCGACCGAACAGGAGATGCTCGACCAGTACGAGGTCAGCCGCGAATCACTGCGCGAGGCACTCCGACTCCTGGAGATGCAGGGCATCGTCGACATCAAGCGCGGGCCAGGCGGCGGACCGTTCGTCGCACCACTGAACGCCGGATACCTCGCCCGGACGACGTCGCTGTACTTCCACCTCAGCGGCGCCACCTACGCTGAACTCCTCGACACCTGGGCGGCCCTGGAGCCGATGCTCGCCGAACGCGCGGCCCGCCTGCCGACGAGCCGACACAAGCGCGAGATGATCACGCCGTTCCTGCACTACGACACCGAGTCACATGTCGAGGTAGAACTATTCGACGACTTCAACGACTTCCACTCGGTCATCGCCACCCTGTCGGGCAACCGCACCCTCACCCTGGTGACGCAGGCCGTCGACCACATCATGGTCGAGCAGGTCCTCCAGTCCTTGGACCCCGTCGCCGAACGTGAGATGCTCTCGCACTCGCACGCCGACATCGCCCAGGCGATTCTCGACGGACGTCCCGCAAAAGCGCGCAAACTCATGACCCAGCACATCGTCGACGTCGGCGACGCCTACCTGACATTGGACCCGAACGGCGGATCACAGCGCATCGATTGGCGTCTCTGAGTTCGTCGAAGTTCATCTGTTCGGCTCACAGCCGCCCCGTATACTGCATCGATCCTTGCGCCACCTTCGGTTCATCATCATGTTTTTGATAATTGCTCATGATGTTCTCTTGACTTGCACACCTCCGATGCGGTGAACTGTTTCGCACAACATCGAGTGTCGGTCATCACATGACACCTGGTCATGAGATGACCGACTCTCTCCCCAGATGGAGGAAACATGCTACTCAATCGGCACCGGCGGCTCGGCATGCTCGCCGCCGGCACGTTCGCCGCAGTCATCGCACTGACCTCGTGCAGTTCCGGCGACAGCGGGACGACCAGCACCGGCGGCGGCGAGGTCTCACAAGAGGTCAAGGACATCGTCGCGCAGTACACGACAGAGCCCACCGAGATCGTCCAGACCACCCCCCTCACCAAGACGCCGGAGAAGAAGAAGGTCGCGTTCATCGTCTGCGCCGACCCGACCTGCTCCATCCTCGGCGACTTCGTCAAGGAGTCGGTCGAGGCTCTCGGCTGGGAGTACACCGGAATCAACGCACCGGCGACCGACTTCGGTTCGGCAGTCCAGCAGGCCGTCGACCTGAAGGTCGACTACATCGCGGGGACCGGCAGCGACGTCGCGACGTTCCAGAACGCGTTCGACTCGGCCAAGGCCGCAGGGATCCCGTACTTCAGCTGCTACGCCAGTGATGTCCCGGAAGGCGAAGCCAACAACCTATTCGCCGACTGCGCCGACCTCACCGCGATCGACACGTACTCGCGCGCACTCACCTCCTGGGTCATCGAGGACAGCGGCGCGTCCGCGAACATCGGCGTCGTCAACGTTCCCGAGTTCCCCACTCTGTCGAACGCCGTGCCGGATGTGAAGAAGACGCTCGACGAACTCTGCGACACCTGCACCAGCGCCCCGATCGACATCTCGGTCGACGTCCTGAGCAGTGGCGGTGCCACCAACACGATCATCTCGTACCTGCAGTCCAACCCGGATGTGAACTACCTGTACTTGGCTTTCGGTGACTTCGAACCGGGTCTGCGGTCGGCGCTCAACAGCGCGGGCCTCGAGCACGTGAAGATCGTCGGCGTCCAGGCACAGCAGCCGCAGATCCAGTCGGTCGTCAACGGTGAGACCTCCGCGTGGATCGCGGCTCCGCAGGAGAACAACATGTGGACGCTCACGGACCAGATGGCCCGCGTCGCCAACGGCGAGTGGAGCGTCGAGAACGAGCGCGCGTCCGCGGTCCCCGCCTTCTTCATCGTCGACTCGAAGGAGGAGGCTCAGAGCATCGCCGACTTGACGGACGGCTGGCCCGGCCCCAAGGACTTCAAGGAGCAGTTCAAGAAGCTCTGGGGCGTCAACTGATCATGAACGCACTTGAGATCAGAGGACTCTCCAAGACGTTCTCCGGTCACGTGGTTCTCGACGGCGTGGACCTCACCGTCAAGGCGGGTGAGGTCCACGCCCTCGTCGGACAGAACGGATCAGGCAAGTCGACGCTCATCAAGGTCCTCGCCGGGTACCACGCACCAGACCCCGGGGCAAGCGCCTCGGTGCTGGACAACGTGCTCGAACTCGGCTCGGCCGCAGCAGCCGACCGCCTCAACGTCCGCTTCGTCCATCAGGACCTGGGACTGGTCAACGACCTCAGCATCGCGGAGAACATCATGCTCGGCCGCACGTACCCGACGCTCGGCGGCGTGAAGATCAATTGGCGCGCCGCCCGCCAGGTGGCACACGACTGCCTCGTGCGCACCGGACCGGCCATCGATGTGAATCGCAAGGTCGGTGAGTTCGGCATCGCCGAACGCACCCGCATCGCGATCGCCCGCGCACTGCCCGACAACGACGATCCCGCCCTGATCGTCCTCGACGAACCTACGGCCGCCCTCCCCGCCCGCGATGTCGAAGCCCTGTTCGACACTATCCGCGGACTCACCGCGGCGGGCAACTCCGTCATCCTGGTCTCGCACCACCTCGACGAGATCCTCGGTGTCTCCGACTCCGTCACGGTGCTACGCGACGGCGTCAAGGTCGCCACCGTAGCGACCGCGGAGGTCGACCACGACTCACTGACGAACCTCATCATCGGTAAAGAACTCGTCCGCAACGTCGACCGGCCGCGCGCCACCCGCACCGACAATCCCGCATCTGTGACGATAACCGGACTGCGGGGAACCGCGCTCCTGGACTTCAACGCGCAGATCCGCCCCGGCGAGATCGTCGGTGTCGCCGGCCTCACCGGTTCGGGCCGCGAAGAGGTCGCCGCCCTGACCATCGGCCGCGAGGAGAGCGTGACCGGCGAGATCGTCGTCAACGGAACCTCCGTCCCCACGGCCGATCCGATCAAAGCGCTCCGGGCAGGGATGGCGTGGATCTGCGGCGAACGTGCCCGCTACGGGGTGTTCGCCAGTATGAACATCGCCTCGAACACCACCGTCAGTGATCTTCGGCCACTGACCGTTCTCGGTCGTCTGCTGCACGCCAAGGAACGTAAGGAGGTCGCCGGCTGGATCGACGACCTGGGCATTGTCGCCAGCGGCCCGAAGGCCGGGATGACGACACTGTCCGGCGGCAACCAGCAGAAGGTGCTCGTAGCCCGCGCGCTGCGGCTGAAGCCCACGTTCCTGGTGCTCGACGACCCGACCGCCGGCATCGACATCGGCGCTCGCGAGCAGGTGCACCGCATCATCTCCGGGCACACCGACGAGTCGATGGCCGTCCTCATCACCTCGACGGACAGCGACGAGCTCGCGCGCCTGTGTGACCGCGTCCTGGTCATGTCACGCGGCTACGTCGTTGCCGAACTCCAGCGCGGCGTCGACCTCGACGCCGCCACCATCGATCATGCGCAAGTCGCAGGAGCATCCGTATGAACATCAAGACCTCTCCCCCAGAGAGCTCCGAGTCCGCGCCGAAGACCGGCATCAAGGCCCTCTCCGGAGGCTCGTCGACGCCGCTGAGCGTGACTCTCGGCAGATTCAGCGCGATCATCCTGTGGGTCGGCTTCACCGTCCTGTTCGGCATCCTGCGCCCCGACACCTTCTTGTCGTCGACCACATGGCGTCTGACGTTCAGCGAAGGGGTGGTCACGGCCATCGTGGCGCTCGCGTTCCTGGTTCCGCTCGCTGCGGGCGTCTTCGATCTGTCGGTCGGCGCGACGATGGGCACCGGCTTGGTCCTGATGAACTGGTTCGGCATCAACACCGATCTGTCGCTGTGGCTCGTTGCCCTCATCGTCCTGGTGGTCTGCGCCGCGATCGGCTTCTGTTCCGCAGTGATCATCGTCCGATTCAAGGTCGACTCGCTGATCGCGACACTCGGTGTCAGTCAGGTCCTGCTCGCGATCCAACTATTGATCTCCGACAACCGTCAGATGACCGGCGCCTTCGACCAGTCATGGCTCAAACTCGGCAACGGCGAGGTGCTCGGCATCCCGAACGTCGTCATCTACCTGCTGGTTCTCGGACTAGTGATCTGGTTCGTCCTCGAGCACACCCCGGTGGGTCGTCGTCTGTTCGCAGCCGGCAGCAACCCGGAGGCCGCCCGTCTGGCCGGTCTGAACGTCGAGCGGATCACCTACGGCTCGCTGATGATCTCGGGCATGATCGGCGGCTTCGCCGGCATCGTGTTCTCGATGAAGGTCGGCACGTACAACTCGAGTGTCGGCCCTGGCCTCCTGTTCCCGGCTCTGGCCGCGGTGTTCTTCGGCGCGTCGCAGTTCTCACGCCGACCGAACGTCTGGGGCACACTCATCGCGTACTTCGCACTCGCCTTCGGCGTCAAGGGCCTGCAGTTGACCTTCGGTCCGGGCACCTTCTGGATCCAGCCGCTGTTCCAGGGCGCGGCCCTGCTCATCGCGGTGGCCCTCGCGAGTCGCGTCGTCGGACAGACCAAGCGAAGCCGCAAACTCCAACGCGAGGCCGCCGCTGCGGCCGCGGCCGCAGGGACGAAGTCGGACGGTGCCACGCCGTCCTGACAGCTCGAGCCGTCGCACGCGAGCCAAGGGCGTTCCTCTCTAGCCTCGATCTTTCATTGGGGTGATGTCCTGGCCAGTGCGGTTTCGGATTGATGGCTGCAGGGTTGATTATGCCTGTCGGGTACGACAAGGCTGCCGAGCGTCGGTGCGTCCGGGTTCCACACACCGGAAGATCGGGTTCTTTCATGTCGTGAGGTCAGGGCTCGGCTGCCGGGTCAGTCGGGTGCCGGGTAGGCGGTCAGGCGATCGAGGCTGGCGGCGAGCAGTGCACTCCACGGATGGTGATGGTCGTACCGAAGCCGGAGCCGACGGGCATGACGAGTCAGGCGGGCCGCCGTGGCGAACAGTCGCGTGCGCAGCTTCTTGGGTTCCCAGAGGCGGGCTGCAGTGCTGGCCAGTGCCAGCATCTGAGTCCATGCAAGTAGATCACAGGCCAGCTCCACCAGGGCGAGCCAGATCTGATTCTGAGCGAAGCCTTTGAGTGGAAAGTTGGTTAGGCCAGTATCTTTCGCGATCCGGATACGGTCTTCGCAGCGGGCTCGCCGTCGGTGGCGGAGTTCCAGATCGGCGAGTTGGCCGCCGACGGTGTTGGTAGCGAACGCGATCAGGCACCATCCATTACGGTCGGTGATCCGCAGTTGAGCGCCGGGGTGTGGCTTCTCACGACGGACGATCACGCGCATCCCGGCCGGCCACCCGGTCAGGTCTAGGACGCCGGTCAGTTCGGCGACGTCAGCATTCGTGCGGGGTTCACCGTCCCGATCGTAGGCGGGGTCCACGCCTTCTTCGGCAGGGTGTCGATGAGGTGGCCGATGGCTTCGTTCAGCCCGAAGCCGACCGAGTATGACAGGCGGCGACGGGTCAGGAAGTCGACGAGTCGTGGGTGCCGCCGGCCGAGTCGGTGCGGATCAAGATCGAACGGCCCGGCCGAGACCCGATCCCGGGAATCTGGTCGAGGACCTTCTTCGTCAGCTCGATGTGATCGGCGGCCGTGTTGGCGCCGGCGTTGCCGGGCCGCAGGACCGCCGCGGCGGCCTCACCAGTGCCGCCGGGTCCGTGGTCGATGAACGCCATCAACGGATGAAACCCGAAGCCCCGCTTATAGGTCGGCTTGGCCTGCTCCTTCTCCGAATGGGCCGTCACCAATGTCGCATCGATGTCGACGATCAACGGATTCTTCGCCGACCGAGCACGGTCGGGAGCGTGATCGCCGGCGAGGGACCACACCTGTTCTCGGGCGGTGGCGCGAGCGGACCGAATCGCGTTCACAGCCTGCTCGGGTTCGGCGGTCAGGGTGGCGATCAGGCGTGAGATGGTCGGGTCGGAGGCCACCGGACCGAACACGTCAGTGCGACCGCGGACCACACTGATATCTGCCAGGCAGTCACCGCCGACGATCAGGCTGGCGGTCAAATCGAGAAGGATCTTCGCTGGATCGTGGGTCGCGAGGGGTTTGCGCCACGGGGCGAGTGCAGTCCGTAGTGCTGCGGTGAGGCCGGAGACTTCGGCGGTGCGGGTGACCAGGACGGTGCCGCCGTGGGTGATGATCCCGCCACCGTCGGCGGTGGCCTGAATCTGTGGGTAGAACACGATAGAGTTCTTCACCAGAAGGGTGCTCCTTGTCCTGCGGGTGATTGTCGTGTGGTAGCAACAATTATTGCAGGTCAGAGCGCCCTTCTTCATGAAACCAGCAGGCCAGGCGAATTCCACGATGAAAGCCCGAGGCTAGTTCAAGTAAGGGGAGGGACGCCCTTGCTCGCGTGGACCGGAACTCCCACCGTCTCGGTCGGAGACTGCATGTCGCAGAGCCTTTCGCCGCGGCCACTCGAGACGGCGATAGACCTCGTCGGCTCGATCGGCGGCACGGCGGTGACGCCAGACCAGGTCGACGATCACGCGATGGTCCTCAAGGTGCGGCATGTCTCCTCCTCCGAGTTCACTCGAGTGGTTCAGTCGTGCTCGGTCACTCACCAGAGCGATTCGCCGCCGTCGATGACGACATTCGTCCCAGTGACGAAACCCGAAGACGGGGAAGCTAAGTAGTGCGCGCCGGCCGCCATGTCTTCGGTACTCCCTGCCCTCGACATGGGCACGTGCTCAACCATCCGGGTACGCACCTCGGGATTCCCGTCCGAGAGGGAGGTCTGCGTGATGCCCGGTGACAGGACATTCGCGCGCACGCGGTGTTCGGCCAGTTCGTAGGCGGCGACACGCATCATCTGGTTCAGGCCCGCCTTGCTCGCGGCATAGTGAGCGGTGCCGGGTCGAGCGCCCAGACCGCGGATCGAGGAGATCGCGATGATCGAACGGTTCCCCTCCCCGGCGGCGACCATTCGCCGCGCTGCACTCTGCACACAGGTGAACGTACCCGTCAGGTTCAGTCCGATGGTGCGGTCCCAGACGACGACATCGAGTTCGAGGAAGGGCTCGATCGATCCGCTGCCGGCGTTCGCCACGAACACGTTGAGAGCATCGAGCTCGTCGATCCGCGCGAACAGCCCCGCGATCGATTCCCGATCCCCCGCATCGGTGCGGTGTGCGAGGACCTTCTGAGATCCGTCGCTGCGGGCATCCAACCGAATCCGTGCGGCGTCGAGCTTCTCCGCGCCGCGTGCGGCGATGAGCACATGGGCCCCGGCGGCGACGAACCGCTCGGCTATCGCGTAACCGATGCCGTCGCTGCCGCCGGTCACCACGCACCACTGGCCGGTAAGATCCCGGGCCACTGCTTCGGACGAGAATTCCATGGTCGAACTCCTCATACGGTGGTGGCGCGCCGAACGCTCGCCACGCCCAGGGGGTGGAGGGATCAGAGCCTGCTCAGGACGTCTCGCCCACCGATGCCCATGGCGACGAGCACGCCGGCCGCAGTGACGAGCGTCATGACAATGGAGACTGCGGCCACTGTCGGATAGGCGCCGTTGCTCCAGAAGTCGTAGACCACAGTGCCCATCACCTGGGTGGTGGGTGATCGCACCAGCATCGAAGCGGAGAACTCATGGGTCAGGAGGACGAAGATCAGTGCGACGGCGCCGCCGATGCTACTGCGCAACAACGGCAGCATGATCACCAGGTGAGTGCGCAGACGGCCGCCTCCGTTCACCCACGACGCCTCCTGATAGCTGGTGCCCAGAGCGAGCATGCCGTTGGTCATCATCCGGGTCGCGAACGGCAGCATCAACGTGGCGTACACGAGGATGATCACCCACGGCGTGCCGTAGAGGATGAACGGCTTCTCGGAGTACGTCAGCAGGAAACCGGCTCCGAAGATCACAGCGGGAACACCGAGTGGAAGGGCGACGAGGAAGTCCAGAAGGGAACGCGCCACACGCATCCCCCTGCGGTGCAGCATGATCGCGGAGATCGCGTAACCGATCGGCAGGACGATGACGACTGCGGCGATGGACGCGAGCAGGCTCGTCACGATGGCTTCGACGATGTCGGAGGACTCCAGCGCCGTCTTGAAGTTGTCCAGGGTGAACGTGCTCGGCGCGAATGTCGAGTTCCAGTACGGTGACAACGCCACGATCAACAGGCCGACCATCGGTAGAACGACGGCGACGATGCCGTATATCGCGATGAAGGTCGCCGCCCACGGGGAGGAGCGCTGCTTACGCACAACGCCCTTGCCTCCATGCGTCACGAAACGGGTCTGGTCGCCGATGCCCAGCTTCTGAGCGATGACGACGAGGACGCCGAACAGCAGGAGCGGAGAGCCGAGAGCCGACGCTGCGGCATAGTCGACCGGAACCTGCGACGTCGAGAAGTACATCTGTGTGGTGAGCACGCGGATGCCCTGGTTCGTACCGAGCAGGAGGGGCGCGGTGAACTGACCGAGGCCGAGCAACAGACCGACACCCGCACCGTAGATCAGCGACGGACGGAGCAGTGGGAGGATCACCTTGAAGAAGACGCCGATCCCGGACGATCCGGCGACGTGCGCGGCCTCGAGGTGGTCGGCGCTGATGCTCGCCATGCCCGCACTGACGAACAGATAGACGAACGACGTGAGGCCGAATCCCGTGACGATGATGATCCACGGCAGCGAGTAGACATCGACCGGGCCCTCTTCGAGATGATCCCACCACGGCAACGTGCGCAGTGCCGCATTGAGGTAGCCCGGGCCGGGCGACAGCAGGAACGCCCAGCCCACGACCATCGCGATGGCAGGCAGGACGATCGGAATGATCGGAACCGCGCGCAGGACGCCCGCGCGGCGAGGTAGGCGACTGGCGGCATACGCCAGGAGGGTGCCGAGGACGAGCGCGACGATCATCGATCCGACGGCCAGGTAGACCGTGCGCAGGATGAGCGTGCCGAGTTCCGGTGTGTGGAAAGCACGATCGTAACCGGCGGCGCCGTCCTCGAAAGCAAGCCCCTGCAACTTGATCAGGGGCATGCCGACCAGGAACGCCACGATCAGAAGCAGAACCCAGACGCCGAACCGACGACGGGCGTCGGTCCACAGCATCGATTGCGCACGTGGCGCGGAGCCCTTGTCCCCGCTCAGAGGCGGTCGCTCGAGCGTTGCCGCCGTCATGCGACGACCTCGCGGGCGCCGACCGATGCGACGGCCTGTTCGGACTGCGCGTCGAAGTAGCGCGCCGCGTCGACGTCGACACCGACCTCTACGCGGTCGCCCGCTGCGACGTTCAGACCGTGCGCCTCGACGCGTGCCTGCAGTCGAGCTCCGTCCGCGTCGAGCGTGACGTCCACGTGCCGGCCGCCGTACACCGTGCCCGTCACCGTAGCGAAGACGCTCAGTGCCGCTGACTCACCGACACCGAGCAGAAACACTTGGTCGGGTCGAGCCCGCACGATGAGGTCCCCGTTATGTCCCACGATCGGGATCCGCGCGGCCGATCCGGCTCGATCGGCCCACCCTGCACCGCTGCGCTTGAGTTCGATTCGGTTCGACATGCCCATGAACTCGGCGACATAGTCCGTTCCGGGTCGCTCGAAGATCTCCGACGGGGTCGCGCACTGCTCGATGCGACCGTTGCGCATGATCGCGATGCGATCGGCGAGAGCGAGTGCCTCGTCCTGGTCGTGCGTGACGAACACAGCAGTGAAACCGATCCGGCCGTGCAGGGCGTGGAGATCGGCACGGACCTGCAGGCGCAGCTTGGCGTCGAGATTGCTGAGCGGCTCGTCGAAGAGGACGAGTTCGGGCCGCGCGACGATGCCGCGTGCCAGCGCCACGCGTTGCTGCTGACCGCCGCTCAGCTGGCTGGGGTATCGATCGAGCAGGTGGCTGCAGTCGACCATCTCGGCGACCCCTTGGACCCAGCCCTCGTCGAGTCCACGTTTGATCTTGCGGGCTTTGAGCGGGTAAGCGATGTTCTCTCGCACTTTCAGATGCGGCCACAACGCATACGACTGGAACACCATGCCGACACTGCGCTTCTCGGCGGCGACCTCGACCTTGCGGTCGCCGTCGAACATCACTTGATCACCGAAGGTGATCGTGCCCGCCGACGGCGACTCCAATCCGGCGAGGCAGCGCAGCGTGGTCGTCTTACCGCATCCGCTCGCGCCGAGCAGAACGAGGAACTCGCCTTCGGCGATCTCCAGTTTCAGATCGTCTATCACCGGCGCACTCTTCGAGCCGCCGAAGCGCTTCGTGAGCGAGGTGATGGTGACACTAGACATAGGTGGGAGTTGCCCTTCGTCGTTGGGGTCGTCGCAGTCAGACCGGACAGATCAGCGAAACAGCTTGTTCCACTTGGCCTGGTAGTCGGCGATCACCTCGGGAGTGATCTTCGTGGTGTCCATGCGGTGAACCGTGTCGAGCGTGGCGACCGTCCCGGGAATGTCCGGACGGGCCGATGCGGCCTTGCGGGCGATCCGCTGCTGCCCCTCAGCGCTCATCATGTAGTCGGTGAGCAACTGTGCGGCGTTCGGGTGTGCCGAGCCCTTGAGCATGGACCCGTAGAACATCGCCGACCATTGCTCCTTCTCGAAGCCCCAGTCGACCGGTGCACCGGCCTTCTTCTCGTCGGCCTGCGGTTCGACATAGGCGGCAGCGGCGATCTCACCCGACGAGAGCGCCTGCGCCGCAGGCAGTGCACCCGGGTAGATCTTCGGGTCCTGCGCGGCCAGCTTGGCCGAGAAGTCGTCGCCGTAGAGATCTTCGAGGTAGAGATAGAAGTCGACGAAGGCTGCGACGGTCGGCTCGGGGACGCCGATCTTGCCCTTGAGATCTTTGTTCAACAGGTCCTGGTAGTTGTTCAGCTTCCCGTGGAACTGGTCGGTGTTCCACGCGAAGGTGATCACCGTGGCGTCGACGTCGAAGTAGTTGTCGTCGCGCATCACGTCGATGTCCTTGAGGGACGGAGCGACAGGCTCTGCGAGGACGCCGTCCTCGGAGTACTTCTTGACGGCCGACTCGGTCGACTGCACGAGCACATCCGCGGCCGGCTTACCGGTGCGAAGCTCCGCATCGATCTTCGGCAGCAGGTTCGCGTCGATGTCGCGGACGACCTCGACCTTGACGCCGTACTTGTCTTGGAAGCCCGCGGCCAGGTCGTCGACTTGGGTTGCTCCCTGGCTCGAATAGATCGTGACGGTGCCCTCGTTCTTGGCGGCCGCGACCACCTCGTCCCAGCCACCGGTCGCGAGTTCGCCCGCGGGCTCGTCGGATCCACAGGCCGCCAGGCCTACCGTCGTGGCGAGGGCCACGGCCGCCAGCGACAGCCGCTTCGAGAGATTCATCTTCATCAACAACTCCTCGTTGTCCGAGTCCATACCACCGATCCGCGATGTGACATGTGACACCCCGCATATGAGATGTTACCCATTCAATATAGGTGACACAAGTCATTTCTCTGTATGAATTGACATATTCGTCACGAGAAATACTTGTCTCGAGTCCGGCTTAGTCTTCGACTTCGGCCAGGAACTCCCGCAGCTTCTCGATCTGCACACTGCGCGGGTCCTCGGCATCCCACACCTGGTCGGCCCAGACGACGACATGCCTCAATCCGGCTTCCGCATGCGCCCGCACTACATCCACGTCCGCATGTTTGGGTCGGATGACGATCTCGAAGTCGTCCTCGCTGCGACCGCGCTCGGCGAGAAGTTCGACGAGGGAGTCCCGCAACGCCACCGACTCGTCGAGGTCCAGCGATCCGGAGGAGAACCAACCGTCACCCAGAGTTGCGGCACGCCGCAGCGCCACCGGCCCGTTGCCGCCCACGATCAACGGCACGTGGACCGGCTTCTCGACCATCTGCAGCGCATCGAAGTCGAAGACCGTGCCGTGATGTTCGACGAATCCACCACCCAGACACGACCGGAGGATCGACACGCTCTCCCTCAGCCGTCGACCGCGGTCGGCGAAGTCGACGTCGAGGGCGGTGAACTCCTCCCGGAGCCATCCGGCGCCGACACCCAGCACGATCCGTCCGGGCGCCAGCTCGTCGAGCGTGGCGAGCGCACGGCCGACCAGGAGCGGATGCCGCAACGGAAGGACGAGCACCGCGGTTCCGAGCTGGATCCGGGTCGTCACCATCGCAGCGGCCGCGAGTGTCGCCGTCGGGTCGAGCAGATGCGTCGTCGGATGGACGACTGGGCCGATATGATGCTGCGCGGTGTTGGCCCCCGGGTGCGCGCTCGCGTACTGCCCTGGGTTGAACACATGCTCCCCCAACCACAGACTGTGCACTCCCGCCTCGTCCGCCGCCTGCGCGAGGGCGACGAAGTCGCGGACCGGGAGATCGTAGGCGGAGATTCCGATCCGCGTCATGCGCCGCCCGCTTCGACCAGACGCCACTGCGGGATCGTCACATTCTCGAGGTGCTCGAACCAGACCTGGACGGGTTCGCCGCCGACGAGCGGGACCCGCCCGGGGAGCGAACCCAGCAGGCGCACCGACCGATGGTCGGCGAGTTCCACGAGCACAGACGTGTACGGCGTCGGATACCCGGGATGCACCTGGTGCTCGACGATCGTCCAGCTGTACACGCGGCCGCTGCCCGAAGCATCCCGCCAGACGTCACTGCGTCGGCGACAGACCGGACAATACGCCCGCGGAAGGTGGATCGGGCGGTCGCACTCCTCGCAGTACTTGATCACGAGTCTCTCCTCGCGGGCGGCGGCCCAGAAGGGCGCCGTGTCGGGATCGGTCGTCACGGGCAGAACCCGATTCTCGTTCTTCATCGGATACACCTCCCGCGTCATCCGGCGACCAGCAGCAAGGCGCTGCCACCGGTGGTCGGTGCCGACGTCACGAGACTGAGCTCGGCGTCGGCGACCTGGTTGGTGGACGTCCCACGGACCTGACGCACGCTCTCGACGACGTGGTTCATCCCGTGGACATAGCCCTCGGAGAGATGCCCACCGGATGTGTTGATCGGGAGCGCACCGCCGACTTGGAGGGTTCCGTCGCCGATGAAGTCCTTGGCCTCGCCCTTTGCACAGAACCCGTAGTCCTCGATCTGGATGAGGGTGGTGATCGTGAAGCAGTCGTAGATCTGAGCGACGTCGACGTCGGCGGGTCGCACCCCGCCGCGGCGGTAGAGGATCGTCGCGACGTCCGTCGACGACCAGGTGGTGATGTCCTCGCGCAACAGGGCCGGGAACATCTGGCCCGGCTGTGCGTCGTGTCCGCCGGCCTGAGCTGCCGAGTGGATGAGCGCCGGCGTCTGCCGCAGGTCGCGGGCCCGCTCGATGGAGGTCACAACCACAGCGCACGCACCGTCGGTCTCCAAGCAGAAGTCGAACAAGCGCAGCGGAGTCGTGAGCATGCGAGACAGCTCGTAGTCGTCCATGGTCATGGTGCGCCCGTGCATCTGGGCCGCCGGATTCGCGTTGGCGTGACGCCGACACGCCAACGCGATTCGCCCCAGCGTCTGCTCGTCGGTGCCGTACTCGATCATGTGACGCTGCGCGACGGTAGCGAAGTACTGGCCCGGCGTCTGCATGCCGAACGGTAGGAAGTAGTCCTCGAACGCCGAGCGGCCGCCGACGCGGACGTCGCGCGCGTAGCCGGCGCCGTAGCGCTGCCCCGAGCGACCATTGATGGACCGGAACGCGACGACCGTCGTCGCCAAGCCTGCGGTGATCGCGGCCATCGCCTGGATGATCATGGCGCACGGCGCCGAGCCGCCGGGCCCGACGTCACCCCAGTACTCGAGGTTCGCGACACCGATCGCATCGCCGAGGGCCACCGGCGGAACCTCGTCCATATCGCAGCGGACGATACCGTCGACGTGGCTCGGTTCGAGGCCGGCGTCGGCCAGAGCGGCGAGCGTCGCCTCCGCCGCGAGGGTCAGGGCGCTCCGACCGGACTCCCTGGAGAAGTCCGTCGCGCCGATGCCGACGATCGCCGTCGTGTCCGGCTTCCACGTGTCGGTCATCGCGACCGTCCCACGCCGAGATCCCCGTGTTCGTCCAATCGCGGCGGCCGACTCGGCCGCGGCGCGAACCCGGACGACACCAGCGGTGAGCCCGGGAACATGACGGCGGTTCCGTCGGCGAGCGGCACGTCGACGAAGAAGCCGCGAGCCTGCAGGTGTTCATCGGTCGACAGCTCTTCGAAGGCGCGCAACGGGCCGATCGGAACACCGCGTTCCTGCCCTTCCAGGTACAGAGTCTGGGCATCGAGTCGGGCGAAGAATGCCTCGAACACCTCTTGGACGTGCGAGAAGCGCTTCTGGCGATGGGCGAGATCGGTATACGCCTCGTCGGTCAGGTCTTCGGCGAGACCGTGCTCGTCCATCCAGGTGACGACCGCCTTCCACTGGTGGAGATCGCCGAGGATCAGCGCGAAGTAGACGTAGCCGTCGACACATTCGAACAGTTCCGGCGACGTACGCGTCGGCTGCGCATGGCGCGCCGTCTGCCGCTTGACGAGTACCTTCGGATAGAACCAGTACGGATTCGCGAGTTCGCAGCTCACCGCGTTCGACTCGTGCATCGACACGTCGACCACCTGTCCGCCGCCGCCGTCGAAGCGCTCGATCAACGCCAGCAGCAGGCCCTGTACGGCGAAGCTCGCCGCGTTCTGGAATGCCTGGTTGCCACCGGGCAGGATCGGCGGAATGGTGTGGTCGTCGTAGCCGCAGCTGTGCAGCGGTCCGCCGACCGCCAGCCCGACCAGGTCGCTCGTGCGATAGTCCGCCCACGGGCCGGTCAGCCCGAACGGCGACACCGACACCACGATCAACGAGTCGCGACCACGTCGCAGAGCATCCGGTGAGATACCGCGTTCGGCCAGCCGCGCGGGCCCGTCCGTCGTTACCACCACGTCGGCCCGGTCGAGCAGGTCCGCCAGAGGACCGCTGTACGCATCGGGTTCGTCGATCACCACACTCTGCTTGCTGGTGTTGTACGCCCAGAACGAGAGGGACTCGTTCGGGCCCACGACGCCATCGCGCCACGGCCCGATGTGTCGGCTGCTCACTCCCGCACGCGGCTCCACCTTGACTACGGTGGCACCGGCGTCGGCGAGCAGCTTGCCGACCTGCTCGCCCGCGGGGGTGTCGGCCAGTTCGACGACGATCAGGTCGCTGAACGGAGAGTTCTCGATTCTCTTGTGCATCAGATGATCCCTTCGGCGGCCAGACGGCCGATCTCGTCGGCGTCCATCCCGAGAACACGGCTCAACACGTGGTCGTTGTCCTCACCCATCAGGGGCGCCGATCGCCAGTTGTGCTGCTCCGACCCGGACAATCGCATCGGTATGCCTTCGAAGAGTGCCGGGCCGATCACCGGGTGGTCGAGTTCGAAGAACGTGCCGCGCGCCGCGATCTGCGGGTCCGTCTCGACGAGGTCCCGCGAGTTCTGCACGGCGCCGGCCGTCACTCCAGCCTTCTGAAGCAGATGCATGAGGGTGTGCTTGTCGTACGCGACCGTCCACTCGCCGAGGAGAGCGTCGAGCGCGTCGACATTCTCCAGTCGGGCCTGCATTGTGGCGAACCGGTCGTCGATCGCCCACTCGGGGCGACCCATGACCTCCACGAGCGCTGACCAGTCCTTCTCGTCGAAGACAGCGACGGCGATCCACTGATCCTCACCCGACGCCGGATACACGCCGTGCGGTGCCGCGTCGGGGAATTCAAGGCGATTGCCGCGCGGGAAGTCCGGGCGTCTACTCGGACGACCGTTCACCAGAGTATCGAGCAGGTCGGGGCCGAGCAGTCCGATCCCGGCTTCCACCGCGGAGACGTCGAGGTACATCCCCTCGCCCGTGCGCTTGCGGTGGTAGATCGCAGTCATCAGCGCGATCGCGTTGTAGTAGGCGGCCTGATTGTCCATGTACGACATTCCCCAGGCGGACGGTTCTCGACCGGGCAGGCCGCTGTTGAACGACAATCCGCACACCGCCTGGATCACCGGCCCATAGCTGCGGAACCGATGGTGCGGCCCATCGTGTCCGAACCCCGCCATTCGCGCGAGGATCGAACCGGGGCGCAGTTCCTCGATGCGTTCTCGCGTCAAGCCCCACTTCTCCAGGACGCCCGGGGCGAAGTTCTCTGTGACGATCCCGCTGTCGGCGATGAGCCGCTCGGCGATCTCACGGCCCTTCTCCGTCCGCATGTTCAACGTGATGCCCAGCTTGTTGCGGTTGTAGTTGTTGAAGAGTCCGCCCTTGTTCGGGTCCGGATTCGGATCGATGTCGCCGTAAGCGCGCACTTCTCCCTTGTATAGCGGCAGGCGCCGCGGTAGATCCGGCCGATCCCGATCCTCGATGCGGATCACCTCGGCACCGAAGTCCGCGAGCATTCGCGTCGCGACGGCACCGACGCCCATCCAGCAGAAGTCGGCGACTTTCACCCCGGAGAGCGGGCCTCGCCGTACGCCCGGCACCCGTTCGGCGATCTGTTCTCCACCCACGACTGATCCGCGATTCGCATCCTGAGGCACATTCAGCCTTTCATAGTGATTCAGATCTCACTATCAACATATATATCCTGATGAATATCGTCAAGCAGAATCGCTTATTCCTTATGAGATTTCGTATTCGGCGTCTGCGAAAGACGACGATGGGCCGGACTGCGCGATGCAATCCGGCCCACGATCTGGTCCCGGCGGCCCCGGGTCGAGCGATCAGTACGGAGCTGTGCCGCCGTCGACGTTCCACAGCGCACCGTTGATCCCGGCACCCGCAGGGCCGGCCATCAGCACCACGGTCGCACCGATCTGCTCCGGTGTGTTCAATCGGCCCGTCGCGGCGTCCTTCGCGTAGTCGGCGATGTACTCCTCATAGGTCAGGCCGTTCTCAGCCGCGAACTCCGGACCGATCTCCTTGGTCCGTTCGGTCTCGACGGCGCCCGGGCAGATCGCGTTGCACGTGATCCCCTGACGGCCGTACTCGAACGCCACCGCCTTCGTCAGACCGTTCAACGCATGCTTGGCTGAGATGTAATGCGACACCGTCGCCTTGTTGCCCATCTTCCCCTCGACCGACGAGATGTTCACGATCCGACCCGACCCCTGCGCCACCATGTGCTTCAACGCCGCACGCGTAGCCCAGAACGCCGAATCCAAAATGAACGTGAACGCGTTCTCCCACGCCTGATCGGTCATCTCATGCACCAACGCGAAACCATCACTGCCACCGGCGTTGTTCACCAGAACATCGATCGAACCGAACCGCTCCACCGTCGACGTCACCCACCCGGCGACATCGTCACGATCACGCGCATCGCCGGCGAAGAACACAGTCCGATCCGGCAGACCGATCTCCTCCAGAGCCCTCGCACCGCGTTCGGTCGAACGCCCGGTGAGCGCTACCGAAGCGCCCTCCATGAGCAGCGCGTTCACAACGCCGCGACCGATTCCCCCGGAACCGGCTGTGACCAGTGCGACCTCGCCATCCAATGAACCCACAGATACTGCCTTTCATATCGAGTACGGACTCAGGTCGATCAGTACGGAGCTGTGCCGCCGTCGACGTTCCACAGCGCACCGTTGATCCCGGCACCCGCAGGGCCGGCCATCAGCACCACGGTCGCACCGACTTCCTGCGCCGTGTTCAGCTGTCCGGTCGCCGCTTCCTTGGCGTACCCGTTCTTGTACTCCTCGTAGGTCATGCCGTTCTCAGCAGCCCACGACGGCCCGACCTCACGCATGAGATCGGTCTCGACGGCGCCCGGGCAGATCGCGTTGCACGTGATCCCCTGACGGCCGTACTCGAACGCCACCGCCTTCGTCAGACCGTTCAACGCATGCTTGGCTGAGATGTAATGCGACACCGTCGCCTTGTTGCCCATCTTCCCCTCGACCGACGAGATGTTCACGATCCGACCCGACCCCTGCGCCACCATGTGCTTCAACGCCGCACGCGTAGCCCAGAACGCCGAATCCAAAATGAACGTGAACGCGTTCTCCCACGCCTGATCGGTCATCTCATGCACCAACGCGAAACCATCACTGCCACCGGCGTTGTTCACCAGAACATCGATCGAACCGAACCGCTCCACCGTCGACGTCACCCACCCGGCGACATCGTCACGATCACGCGCATCGCCGGCGAAGAACACAGTCCGATCCGGCAGACCGATCTCCTCCAGAGCCCTCGCACCCTTCTCCGGAGATCGGCCCGTCATCGCGACGGACGCTCCCTCGGCCAGCAGTGCTTCCACCACGCCACGACCGATTCCGCGCGATCCAGCTGTGACCAGCACGACCTTGCCATCCAAAGTTCCCATGTCTGTGTCCTTACGATTCATATGCTCAGCGAGGGATGTCTCGCCAGGGAGTGTTCTTGTCACCGCGCGGCTCGGCCGGAAGGCCGAGATAGCGCTCCGCGATGAGATTTCGCTGGATCTCGTCGCTACCGCCGGCGATGCGATAACCAGGCGCACCGAGCACATGCTCGGTCCAGGCGAACGACTGCGGCGCACCGCAGTCGACGGCGAGGTCGCCTTCGAGTGCGTCGATCACGAAGTCTGACATCTGCGTGAGCCGCTGTGTCCACTGCAGTTTCCGCATCGACCCGAGGACACCGGTCGGGTCGCCGGCTACGGCGTCGCGCGCCGACGAGACCTCGGCCAGTCGGTGCGAGATCAACAGATCGGCCAACTTCTGACGCAGGACCTGATCGTCGAGAGCTCCCGTTGCGCGGGCCAGGCTGATCACCTGATCGACGCTGCCGCCGACATCCGTGTTCTCGCCGCTCGAGTTCCGCTCGAAGCCGAGCGTCGTGAGCGCTACCTTCCACCCGTCGCCGACATCGCCGATCCGGTACGCGTCGGGAATGCGTACTTCTTCGAGGAAGACCTCGTTGAAGCTCGATCCGCCCGACATCTGTCGAAGGGGTCGCACCTCTATGCCTGCGGCGTCGAGCGGCACCATGAACGCGGTGATTCCCCGATGCTTCGGAACGTCCGGATCCGTTCGTGCCAGCAGTTCGCCCCACTGCGCGAATCGCGCGCCGGATGTCCACACCTTCTGACCGGTGATGACCCACTCGTCGCCCTCGCGCCGAGCCCGCGTCGCCAGGCTCGCGAGGTCACTGCCCGCGCCGGGCTCGGAGAACAGCTGGCAGGCCAGCACGTCGCCGCGCAGCATCGGTGAGATCAACGCGCGCATCTCCGGTGTGCGGTCGAACACGCGCAGCGTCGGTGCGATGAGATGCAGCGTCACCGACATGAGCTCGTGGGGACTGGGCACCTCGTACTCGGACTCGATCCTGGCCAGCACCGCCTCGTGTTCGGCGGAGAGCCCAGCTCCACCGAACGATTCCGGCCAGCCGACGGCGCCGAAGCCTGCGTCGTAACGAGTCCGGATCCAGTCGGCGAGCGCTGTGATCAGCTCGAGTTCGGCCTCGTACGACAGATCGTGGAACACCGCGAGACTGCGCTCCCGATCGTCCGCGTCTGCACGGGGGGTCAGCCCCTGCTCGGCGTACCACTGCGCGACGCGACTCGAGAAGTCCTCCACTGCCTCGACGGAGGTCCCCCCGGTCACGCGTCCGTCCCCAGGCTCACCAACGCCTTGCCGATCACCGCGCCGCCGTCGAGGAGCGCGAGGAATCCGTCGAACGCCTCCTCGATGCCGTGCCCGACGTAGGTCTCCGGGCTGGTGACGACGCCGCGACGGACCAAGTCGGTCATCTCCTCGAGGAACTGCGGACGCTTGTCCTCGTGGTCGGTGACGATGAAGCCCTCCATCCGCAGCCGCCTCCAGATCATCAGCAGCAGGTTCCGCGGACCGGGTACCACCTCAGTGGCGTTGTACACGGAGATCGCACCGCAGAGTGCGATCGCACCGTTGTCGTTCATCTCGCGGATCGCGGCTTCCAGGTGCTCGGCACCGACGTTGTCGTAGTAGAGGTCGAGTCCGGGCCTGTCGACCTTTTCGAGCGCCTCGCGGAGCAGCACCCGCACGGTGCCGTCGTGGTAGTCGAACGCGGCGTCGAAACCGAAGTCGTCGACGACAGACTTCACTTTGTCGGCCGACCCGCAGCTGCCGATGACGACGCAGCCCTTCGCCTTGGCGAGCTGGCCCGCCACCGCTCCGACACCGCCCGCCGCCGACGACACGAACACGGTGTCGCCCTCCTTGAAGCGGCCCACCACGTTCATTCCGACCCACGCGGTGAGTCCGGTCTGGCCGAGGACGCCGAGGTAGTCGGTGGCTTTGAGCCCGTCGGTGTCGACGACATCGACGTCCGACGGCGCCAGCGCGACGTACTCGCGCCACCCGTACTCGTGCACCACGACCGATCCGACCGGAACGTCGGGGGCGTCGGACCACTCGACGACACCCGTGACGAATCCGTCCATCGGAGCGTTCAACTCGTACGGCTCGACGTACGACCCCTTGTCCACGGACATCCGTCCGCGCATATACGGCTCGACCGACATCGCGGTGTTCCGGACGAGGACCTGCCCGGCCCCCGCTTCGACGTCGACGGTCACCAGTGCGATGTCGTCGTGGACCGGAGTGCCTTCCGGCCGTCGGACCAGATGCACTTCACGACTTCGTACCACGGTCATTCGGCGACGTCCCACTCCAGCCAGAGCTCTTCCAGTCCCAACTGCGGCCCCGTCTCGCTCAGCTTGCTCAGATCGACGGCGCGATAGTGCGGGATGCGTTTGTGCCACTCCTCCATCGCGATGTTCAGTTCGCGACGGGCCAAGTGGGTGCCCAGGCACTTGTGCGGGCCCGCAGCGAAAGCCAGATGGCCGGTCGCGTCGGTGCGGTCGAAGTCCACCTGTGTCGGATCGGCGTACTTGGTCTCGTCGCGGGTGGCCGAAGGGACCGTCAGCATCGCCATTTCACCGGCCTTCATCGGGCACCCGTGGAACTCGGCGTCCTGGACGATCTTCCGGCCGTCCATGACGATCGAGTAGACGCGCACCAGCTCTTCGACGGCCACCGGAATCAGCGCGGGGTCGTCGAGGATCCGCTGGCGGTCGTCGGGGTGGGTCGCCAGGTGCAGCAAGCAGTAGCCGAGCTGGCTCTTGACGGTGTCCAGACCCGCGAGAATCAGGACGTTGCAGATGTTGAGAAACTCCTCGTCGGTGATGCGGTTCGCGCCGATCGTCGCCTGCGAGAGGTCCGTGAAGAAGTCGTCCTCGCGCGGGTTCGCCTTGCGATCTTCGAGAAGGTCCGCAAAGTACTGCCGAATGGCGGCCTGCGCGCCGGCCATCGCGTCCGCCGCACCGTCCTCTTCGGCGCCGAGACCGCCGAAGACGATCTCGACCCATTCCACGAACTGCTTGGAGTCCTCGTGCGGAAGCCCGACGATCTCCAAGAAGACCTTGGTCGGGAACTCCTTGGCGAACGCGTCGACGAAGTTCACCCGGCCGGTCTGAACGATCGGCTCGATGAAGCTGATGGCATGATCGCGGATCCGGTCCTCGCGGTCACGGATCGCACGTGGCGAGAAGGGGGCGTTCAGCACGCGACGGTACAGTTTGTGCTGGGGCGGGTTCTCCATTGTCGGGATCCAGTGCCAGTCCGGCTCGGGCACCGTCGGGATCGTCGCTTCACTGCTGAAGATCTCGTACTTGTGGTACGCCTCCCGGACTGTGTCGTCACTGAGCAGCATCCAGAATCCCTGACCGTAGGTGTTCCAGACAATCGGCGAGATCGCACGGAGCCGGTCGAGTTCACTGTGGTATTGGTTCAGCGGCAGCGGCTGGTTGAAGTCGAAGTGCACAACCGGGCAGCCGTTGCGCTCCTCCCCTTCCAGAATCTGAACGGGTGATTCAGTCATTGGAGACCTCCGAATTGCTGTCCGGCACGAGTGTGCCGAGTTGGATGGGACGGTTCTCGACCGTCCCCACGGTGAGCAAGAGCTTGGTGATGACCCAGCGACCGTCGGCGAGCGCATGCTCGGTGTCGTAGCGGCTGTTCATCATCAGGGTGACGTCCGGGGTGTCGAACGCGACCTGGTGTGAGGTGAGGTAACTGACCGCACGAGCGCGGTCGCCGTCGATGTCGACGGTCATGACGCGAACCGCGTGCTGCTGCCAGCGAAGATGCGCGGTCGCACTGCTGATCCACTCGGCGATCGCCGTGTTGCCGACCAGATCCGCATCCTTGTCGTAGACCGCGGTGGCGTCCGGATGGAACAGTGTCGCCAGCTCCTCGCGATCGCGCTCGTCGCAGGCGACACTGTACCGAGTCAACACGGAGGCGACCCGGTACTCCTCCAGCGCGAGGCGCTGTTGTTCGCTGATGGCCGCATCGGTCATTGCATCGTTTCCTTCATTCGCAATCGAGAGTGGGTGATGTATCGCCTTTGGGGGAGTCGCTGAGATACTCGACACACCGCGTGTGATCCCGATTCCACCCGCCGAGCGCCGAATTGTCAATCCTCACGAGGAATGTTCCTCATGATGTTTTCATCGGACCACACTTGACAGCTAGGGCGATATTCCTCATGATATTAATGCGTGTCGTCCGTCACACGCAAGCAGAAGCGTGCCCGTCCAGGCAGGAGTGCCCCACATGTCTTCCAACGACCGTCCCTTCATCCACGTGCTCTTCGGCACCCAGACTGGAAATGCCGAGGTCATCGCCATGGATGCCGCCGATGCGTTGGCAGCTGACGGCTTCGAGACCAAGCTGATGTCGATGGACGAGTTCGACGCATCCGACCTCGAGGAGATGCACCACGTCGTGGTCGTCTCATCGACGTACGACGACGGCAACATGCCCGACAACGCTCAGGATCTGTGGGACGGACTCGAAGCCGATGCGCCGGATCTGACGTCCATGCGCTTCGCGGTGCTCGCCCTCGGCGACTCATCGTATGATCACTTCTGCGAGGCGGGCCGCCTGTTCGACGTGAAGTTCGGCGAACTCGGCGCGCAGCGCCTACTCGACCGCGTCGACTGCGATCTCGACTACGAGTCGCCCTCGAAGCAGTGGGTCGAGGTCGTCAAGACGACCTTCGCCTCGCTCGGCGACGCCGACGCGCCGGTGGAGACCGTCGCCGTCGAGATCTCCCCCTCGTCGACGGTGCCGGCGCGTTGGACACGTCAGGACCCTTACCTCGCCACCGTTGAGAACCGCACCGTCCTGTCCGGCGACGGCTCGCTAAAGTCTGTGCTGCACCTCGAGGTCGACCTCGGCGACAGCGGTATCGAGTATCTGCCCGGCGACTCCCTCGGTCTGATCCCGGCCAACCCGACCCCGCTGGTCGACGGCGTCCTGGAAGCGCTCGCCGTCGATCCGGACACGACCTTCCCCGGCGGCGAGGAGACCTGGCGGGAGGAACTCACCCACCGCCGCGAGTTGCGTCTGCCCGGCAACGACCTCATCGAGTGGGCGGCCGCCGAGTCCGGCGACGTCGAGCTCGTCCACCTGCGCGACAACGGCGACCGCGAAGCACTGGAATCCTGGCTGTGGGGTCGGGACGTCCTCGACCTGATCACCATGGTCCCGGCCGACAAGCGTTCCTCCGCCGACGTCGCGGGCCTGCTCGGCTCGCTGCAGCACCGTTCGTACTCGATCAGCTCGGGTCCGACGGAGTCCCCGAAGAAGGCCGACCTGCTCGTCTCGAACGTGGCATACCACCGCGACGGCCGCGACCGCGTCGGCGCAGGCTCGTCGACGATCGGCGTCGACGGTGCACAGCAGGTGTCAGTGTTCCTCGCCCCGAACCCGAGCTTCCGCCTGCCCGCCGACGACGCCCCGGCGATCATGGTCGGGCCGGGTGTCGGTGTCGCTCCCTTCCGCTCGTTCCTCCTCGAACGCCGCGCTCGCGGGGCGAAGGGAAAGAACTGGCTGTTCTTCGGCGACCAGCGTGAGTCGTGCGACTTCCTCTACCGCGACGAACTCACCGAATGGCAGGAGCAGGGGCTCCTGGCGAATCTGTCGACCGCCTTCTCCCGCGACCAGGAGCACAAGATCTACGTACAGGACCGCCTGCGCGAGCAGGGCGCCGAGGTCTTCACCTGGCTCCAGGACGGCGCGCACTTCTACATCTGCGGAGACGGCGTCAGCATGTCACACGCCGTCGAGGCTGCACTCATCGAGGTGATCGTGAAGCACGGCGGGCTCGCCGAGTACGCCGCCTGGGACTACTTGGCCGACTTGAAGCGTCAGCGACGCTACAGCCAGGACGTCTACTAGGCCCCGAAACAGAAACAGGAGAACCATGGATTTCGAGTTGTCCTCGCATGCCGCCGAGATGTCGGAGAAAATGTGGGACTTCATGGCCGAGCATGTCTTCCCCGCGGAGAAGACCTGGTCGGACTATCTCGCCGAGCACGGACCACACGAGCATCCGCCGGTGATGGAGGAGCTCAAGGCCGAGGCACGCAAGCGCGGCCTGTGGAATCTCTTCCACCACAAGTACGGTGGCATGACCAACGTCGAGTACGCGGCGATCGCCGAGATAAGCGGCTGGTCCCCGGTCATCGCCCCGGAGGCCATCAACTGTCAGGCGCCCGACACCGGAAACATGGAGACGCTCGAATTGTTCGCGACTCCCGAGCAGCGGGAGCGTTGGCTGGCGCCGCTCTTGGACGGCCGGATCCGTTCGGCGTTCGCGATGACCGAGCCGGACGTCGCATCCTCGGATGCCACCAATGTCGAAACGAGTATCGTCCGCGACGGCGACGAGTACGTGATCAACGGCCGCAAGTGGTTCATCACCGGCGCTGCCGACAGCCGCTGCGAGATCTTCATCGTGATGGGCAAGACCGACGCCGACGCCGACCCGCACCGCCAACAGTCGATGGTGCTCGTCGAACGCGACACCCCGGGCATGGTCATCGAGCGACACCTTCCACTGTTCGGCTACCAGGATCAGCATGGCCACTCGGAGATCTCGTTCACCGACGTCCGTGTTCCGGCCACCAACCTGCTGGCGAACGAGGGTGACGGCTTCCTGATCTCACAAGCTCGCCTCGGACCCGGCCGTGTACACCACGCGATGCGTGCCATCGGCATGGCCGAACGTGCTCTCGAACTGCTCGTAGACCGCGCACAGCACCGCGTCGCATTCGGCAAGCCGCTGTTCGAGCACGCCAACGTGCAGGATGCGATCGCCCAGTCTCGCATCGAGATCGACCAGGCGCGCATGCTCGTCTACCGCTGCGCATCGCTGATCGACGCAGGTGGAGCCTCGAAGGCTCGTGCCGAAGTCGCCGAGATCAAGGTTGCGGCACCCGCGATGGCATGCGCGGTAATCGAACGTGCCATCGAGGTGTTCGGCGCGGCAGGCATCAGCGACGACACGCCCCTCGCGTACTTCTACGCCTGGGCACGTGCACTCCGCATCGTCGACGGTCCCGACGCTGTTCACCGCCGCACGCTCGCCCGCCTGGAGCGTCGCCGCACCCCGCGTCTGCCGAAGGCATAGCTTGGGGCTCGACGACAGCTGTTCCAATCCCCGACGAGAGGAGACTCCACCCGTATGTTGCGCACCCGATTCACCGAGGAGTTCGGCATCGAGCACCCGATCGTCTGCGGCGGGATGACGGGGGTTGGAACGGCCCCATTGATCTCGGCCGTCGCGAACGCCGGAGCCCTCGGGTTCCTGACCGCGCTGACCCAGCCGACACCACAGGCGCTCGATGACGAGATCCGGCGGACGCGCGAGCTCACGTCCCGCCCGTTCGGCGTCAACCTCACGATCCTGCCCACTGTGAAACCGGTCCCGGATGACGAGTACCGCCAGGTGATCATCGACAACGACGTGCCGATCGTAGAGACCGCCGGCGCGAATCCCGCCGAGCATGTGGCCGCATTCAAAACCGCAGGCATCAAGGTAGTCCACAAGGCCGTCGCCGTCCGACACTCGCTGTCGGCTGAGCGGATGGGTGTCGACGCCGTCTCTGTCGACGGATTCGAATGCGCCGGACACCCCGGAGAAGACGACATCCCCGGGTTGGTGCTGATTCCGGCCGTCGCAGCCAGGGTCGGTGTGGTGACGATAGCCTCGGGCGGATTCGCCACCGGCGCGGACCTGGTCGCCGCGTTGGCCCTCGGTGCGAGTGCGATCAACATGGGCACCCGCTTCGTCGCGAGCGCCGAAGCGCAGGTTCACCAGAACGTGAAGGACCAGATCGTCGCGAACACTGAGCGCGACACCACGCTCGTCTTCCGCCAGTTCCGCAACACCGCCCGCGTGGCGAAGAACGCAGTGACCGACGAGATCCGCGAGATCGAGAGCCGTCCGGACTCGACGTTCGACGACATCGCGCACCTCGCATCGGGTGAACGCGGTCGACAGGTGGTTCTCGCCGACGGGGACATGGACGGCGGCATGTGGTGGGTCGGCCAGCCACAGGGTCTGATCGGCGAGGTGACCACCTGCCGGGAGATCGTCGCCTCGATTGTCGAGGAAGCCGAGGATCTCATTGCCTCGCGGCTCGCGGCGACGATCGTCTGATTGAAGATCACGAGTCAAGGACCCCTCATGCCTCAATACGAGACTTTACGGTGGGACGTCGATGAGGTCGGCGTCCTGATCCTCACCCTGTCGCGCCCGGATCACCTCAACGCATTCTCGGTGACGATGGCACGCGAACTGGAGGGCGCCTTCCGCCGCGTCCGCACCGACGACGCCGTTCGCGCCGTCGTGGTGACCGGCGAGGGCCGCGCATTCTGCGCTGGAATGGACTTGTCTGCCGACGGCAACGTGTTCGGACTCGACGAGACCGCCGCACCGACCGCCGAGGACATACGCGAGCGGCTCCTCGAGCAGCCGTTCCAGGACGGCGTTCGGGACACCGGGGGCAAGGTGACCCTCGCGATCCACGAGTGCGACAAACCGGTGATCGCCGCGATCAACGGCGCAGCGGTCGGTATCGGCGCCACGATGACCCTGGCGATGGATATACGACTGGCGTCGGAGGCGGCGCGCATCGGCTTCGTGTTCGAGCGGCTCGGCATCGTCCCCGAGGCGGCCTCCTCGTTCTTCCTCCCTCGTCTAGTCGGTCTGCAGAAGGCGTTCCAGCTGGTGTACTCGGCCGACATCATCGACGCACAGACCTCGCTCGACGCTGGTCTCGTGCTGTCGGTGCACTCCCCGGACGATCTGCTGCCCGCGGCCCACGCGATGGCGCGCTCGTTCATCGTGAACAGGTCGTCCGCCGCGTTGGCTATGGCGCGTCGCCTGCTCTATGCGGGCGTCGGCTCGTCTCATCCGATCGACGCGCACCGTCGCGACAGCCTCGCCATGTGGCACGCGTCGGTCGGCGACGGGAAAGAGGGCGTCGCCGCATTCCTGGACAAGCGCGACCCGGTCTTCACGCAGACGGTCGCGGACATCCCCGACTTCGGCTAGAAGACGCGCGACCTCGGGATCGCGACCGCACAGGCGAAGGCCGCCGCACAAACAGCGAGCACGATGATCGCGGCCGCGGTGAACGCACCCGTTGTCGGATGCTCGACCTCGCCGCCGGACCAACGGACGGTGACCGTGGAAGCGGTGAGCACCATACCGACCACGGCCGTGGACGACGACGTGCCGATGTTCCGCAGGAGGGCGTTGACCCCGTTGGCCTCGCCGGTCTGCGTCTGCGGCACCAACTGCATGATCAGTGCGGGCATCGACGAGAACACCGTTCCGAGCCCCGCACCGATCAGCGCCCCGGCGACCATGACCGACACCGCGCCGACATGCCACTTCCCGACGAGCGCAGCAAGGAACACCAGATAACCGGCGGAGACCACCGCCATGCCGACGAATATCGGTCGACGCGGCCCGAAGCGGGCCAGGACCCGGCCGTTCGTCGACGACGAAACGAACATGACGACTCCGACAGGTGTCATCACCAGGCTGGCGAGCACCATGCTTAGGCCGACGCCGCCTGGCGCCTCGGGCGGCGCCATGAGCAGCTGGATCGGCGCGATCTGAAACGCATAGAACGCGAAACCCGTGGCAGCGGACACCAGATTTGTCAGCATGATGGGCTTCTGCACGACGATCGACAGGTCGATGAGTGGACTGCTCGCCCGCTTCTCCCACTGCCACCACGCACCTCCGATGACGACGAACGCGGCGAGGAATCCAACGGTGACCGGCGAGGTCCACGCCCACTGGGCTCCTTGCGCGAGCGGCACGAGCAGACAGGTGAAGGCGGCGCCGAAACCGATCGCGCCCACTATGTCGAACTTCCCACCGGTCCGTACACTGCTCTCGGGCACGAGGAGCAGCAGGGCGGCGAACGCCGACGCTGCGACGACTCCGCACGTCCAGAACAAAGCCCGCCAGCTCAGGTGTTCTGCGATCACCGCCGCGACCGGAAGCCCCAGCGCGCCGCCGACGCCGATCGACGCGTTCAACACCCCCACCGAGGCGCCCAGCCTGGTGGCCGGCGCGATGTCGCGCAGAATACTGATGCCGACGGCGATGACGCCGATCCCGGCCCCCTGCAGCCCGCGACCGACTACGAACGGGACGATCGTCGACACCACAGCGCAGATCGCGGAGCCGACCGCCACGCACGCCATCTCCAGAACCATCACCCGACGCTTTCCGTACATGTCGCCGAGCCGCCCCGCAATGGGCGTTGTAAGCGCGGCGACGAGGAGAGTGATCGTCAGCGCCCAAGAGGCGCCCGTTCCCGACGTGTGCAGCATCGCCGGCAGATCCGAGATCAACGGAACGATGACGGTCTGCATCACCGCGACGATCATGCCCGTCGCACACACGACGGCCACCGCGATCCGCAATCGCGCGCCGGTCAACTTCGTTCCACTGAATCCGTTCACGGCGAAATCGACCACACGTTCAGTATTTATCATACTAAAATCGACGTAGGCGGAATCGCCGAATCGACTTCGAATCCACCCCGGGCACCGTCGTCCGCACGACGACCCGGCCCTCACAGACCCCGCAGCACAACGATCCGGCGTCGCCTCTCTACACGGTCACTGAAAGACCGCAGTTCCCGCCCTCCTGATCAGCACACCCGGGCGCGATACGGGAGTCCCCTAACCCCCGAACCCGACCGCGGTCAACTCCGCCGACAGATCCCACAACTTCTCACACATGCCCAGGTCACTGGCCCGAGCCGTACGACCGGCGAGCGCCGGATGTCCGCGGACCTCGTTGAACGCGTCCGGACCGACATAGGATCCACCCGGCAGATCCTGGCTCGCGGCGAAGAGCATCGGCCAGGTGCCCGCCTCGGCCGACTGCGCGATCACCTTGTTGCCGATGCGCCCGCCCCAGTCGAGGACCGCGTTGTTCGTGCGGGTCTGCAGGTTGGTCGACGCATAGCCCGGGTGAGCGGCCAGCGAACGGACCGTCGACCCCGAGGCGGTGAGCCGACGCTGCAGTTCCAACGAGAACATGAGGTTGGCGAGCTTCGACTGCCCGTACGCGGCGACGCGGTTGTAGGTGCGACGCTCCCAGTTCAGATCGTCCAACGAGATGCGTCCGGCGCGGTGCATCATCGACGACATCGTGACGATGCGGTCGGTGACGTGCGGCAGCAGCAGATTGGTCAGGGCGAAGTGTCCCAGATGGTTCGTCCCGATCTGGGTCTCGAAGCCGTCGGCCGTCCGTCCCTCCGGCACATGCATCAGACCGGCGTTGTTCACGAGGACGTCGATGTCGCCCGACCAGCCGTCGGCGAACGTCCGTACCGAATCGAGGTCGGCGAGGTCGAGCCGCCGCACTTCGGTGTCCCCGGCGATCGATGTCGCCGCGCGTTCGCCTTTCGCGGTATTGCGCACGGCGAGAACCACTTTCGCTCCGACCCGCGCGAAATGGGTGGCCGCGACGAGGCCGAGACCACTGTTGGACCCCGTCACCACCACCGTTCGACCGCTGAAGGAGGGAAGATCGCTCGAGGTCCAGGCCATCGCGTCACTGCTCATGTAACCCTTAGTACCAGGTGTTACGCCGCAGCGACAGACCCGACGTCTACCCGATCCACACCGTCTTGATGTTGCAGAACTCGCGGATGCCGTGTGCGGACAGCTCGCGCCCGGTCCCGGACCGTCTGACGCCTCCGAACGGCAGCTCGGGATAGGACACGGTCATACCGTTGACAAACACGCCACCCGCCTCCAGGTCTGCGATGAAGCGATCGATCTCGGCGTCGTCGGTCGTCCATGCGTTGGATCCGAGGCCGAAGCTGGTGGCGTTGGCGATCTCGATCGCCTCATCGATGTCCGCGGCGCGGTACAGGCCGGCGACCGGCCCGAACACCTCCTCGGTGTACATCTTGGCCGACGGGGTGATCTCGGAGACGACGGTCGCCGGGTAGTACCAGCCCGGACCGTCCAGTCGCGTTCCGCCGCACAGGATCTGCGCACCGTTCGCGGTGGCGTCGGCGACGAGCTCCTCGACGTCAACCCGGCCCTGTTCGGTGGCGAGCGGACCGATATCGGTCGACGGATCGGTCGGGTTGCCGACGGTCAGTGCGGCCATCGCGTCGACGAACTTCGTCGCGAACTCGTCGTACACGTCGGTGTGGACGATGAACCGCTTGGCCGCGATGCACGACTGCCCGTTGTTCTGCACACGGGCGGTCACCGCGGTCTTCACGGCGGCATCGATGTCGGCGGACGGCATGACCACGAACGGATCGCTGCCGCCGAGTTCGAGCACGGTGTGCTTCACCTCGTCGCCGGCGATCGCGGCGACCGACCGTCCCGCAGGTTCGCTGCCGGTGAGCGTCGCCGCTGCCACGCGTGGATCACGCAGCACGGACTCCACCGCACCCGAAGGGATCAGAAGTGTCTGGAAACAACCGTCGGGGAAGCCGCCGCGGCGGATGAGGTCGGCGAGATACAGCGCCGACTGCGGTACGTTCGACGCGTGCTTGAGCAGTCCAACGTTGCCCGCCATGAGCGCCGGGGCGGCGAAGCGCACGGCCTGCCAGAGCGGGAAGTTCCACGGCATCACGGCCAGTACGACGCCGAGCGGCTGATAACGCGCGTACGCCGCGCTCGCGTCGACCGCCGCCGGGTCGGTCGCCTCGTCGGCCAGCATCGCCTCGGCGTGCTCGGCGTAGAAGCGGAATCCCTTGGCGCACTTGAGTGCTTCGCCTTTCGCGGCCGACAGGGTCTTCCCCATCTCAAGGGTCATCATCGCCGCGACGTCGTCGGCCTCGGCCTCCAACAAGTCGGCAACGGCACGCATCCACTCGGCGCGCTGCGCGAACGTCGTCGTGCGGTAGGTCTTCGCTCTCGCCGCCGCGAGGGCGATCGCGCTCTCGATCTCCTCGGCGGTCGCCGGGTCGAAGGTCTGGACCGTCTCGCCGGTGGCGGGGTTGATGGTTGCGATCACTGGACGGGCACCTCTCACGCGAACGGACATCGACATCATCGAGTGTGCCACCGTCCGGCGCATCGGGTGCGGGGCCGCCGCTGCTGCCCAGCGCGTCAGAACCGACCGACGACGTACACCGGGCGACCGCGAGCGTGGGCGAGCAGGCCCACGTTCACCGCCGCCCGAGCGCTCATCCCGCCGTCGGCGCCTCCGGCCAGTCGTGGCCCAGCGCGGCGATGAGAAACTCGACTTTGGCGTTCATGAACGCTCCGTCTGTCCACTCCTCGTCGGGTTTCATCACCGCGTCGTCGGATGTCCCGGCGCGGGCCCGCTCGAGGCCGGTCGTGTTGGTGGCGTCGACCGCTCGCATCGTTTCGACTCCCAGGTGGGACGCCATCACTGTATCGCCGATGAAGTCGAGGGCGAAGAGCGCCTGGCCCGGCGTCTTGCCGCTGGTGCCGAGCGCGTCGGCGTAGGCGCCGATCACGTCCTCGATGTGCGTGAACGCCGTCGGATTCGAGTAGACGACGCGGTTGATGCCCTTGTACGTCTCGCAGATCCGCCAGGTCTCGTCCGCCCACAGGCGCAGGACCTCGCGCCACGAGGCGCCCTCGTCGGGAAGGCGGAACGACGACGCGATCAGGTCGAGGGCGGCGACGACGATGTCGTCGCGCGACCGGTACAGCCGGTAGACGGCGGGGGTGGCGACGCCGAGCCGCTCGGCCACCGCCGAGAGCGTGAAGGTGTCCACCCCCTCGGCGATCGCGGCGTTCACGACATCGGACGCGGTGAACACCGGTTTGCGGCCGGCCCGGCGACCCGTCCGGTCCTGTCGTCGACTCTCCTCCACAGTGTCAACGCTAGCCCGTCGGCCGGTTCGTCAACTGCCACCCCTGCGCCCGACTCAGGCGGGTCCAGTACGACGCGTACGTTCCGCCGGCCGCGACCAGTTCGTCGTGCGTACCGATCGCCTCGACCTCGCCGGCATCGGTCAGGGCGACGATGGAGTCGGCTCTGGCGATCGTGTCGAGACGATGCGCGATGACCAACACCGTCGCCTGAGTTCGCAACTCGTCGATGGCGGCGACGATGTTCGCCTCGTTCTCGACGTCGAGCGCCGACGTGGCCTCGTCGAGCAGAACGATCGGCGCCTTCTTCAGCAGAGCTCGGGCGATCGCGACCCGCTGTCGTTCGCCTCCGGACAACGCACGTCCGCCCTCGCCGACGTTCGAGTCCCATCCGCCGGGCAAGCGGTGGGCGATCTCGGCGACACCGGCGGTCCGTGCCGCGTTGAGGACCTCGTCCTCGGAAGCCCCCTCGCGTCCGACGGCGATGTTGGCCAGCAGCGTGTCGTCGAACAGGTAGACGTCTTGGAACACGATCGACAACTGGGCCATCAGCTGCTCGGTGGTCTGCTCGGTGACCGGGACGCCGCCGACGAGGACTCGGCCCGCGTCGACGTCGTAGAAGCGGCTCACGAGCTTCGCGACCGTCGTCTTACCGCTGCCGGACGGTCCGACGAGCGCGACCATCGATCCCGCGGGGACGTCGATCGAGACGTCGCGGAGCACCGGCTCGCCGGTTCCGTATCCGAACGTCACATTCGTCAGTGCCACGGCACCCGGCGCACTCAGGTCGGCGGGCGAGTCCGGGGCAGGCAGCGGCGTCGCATCGAGGACCTCGTCGAGCTGGTCCAGCAGCGGGCGGCGGGACTCCAGCGACATCGCGGCGTCGGTGATGGCCGACAACGTCGAGGTGAATCGGAGCGCGAGACCGATGAACGCCAGAGCCGGAATCGGCTCCAGGGTGCCCGCGACGGCGAGCGATCCGGCGACGCTGATCAGCACCACGATCACACCCTGTGTGACCATTCCGGACAGCAGCAGGCCGAGCGTCTCGATCAGGAGCGCGCTCTTCTTCTTCGCCCGGGCTCGCGCCATGGCGTCGGTCAGCGGTTCGAAGTCGCCGCTGCGACCGCACGAACGCAGTGCGCCCTGGGACTGGGCGTACTCGACGATCCGGTTCGCGAGGTCGACCTCGGCCGGCTCGTGGATCGTCCGGCCCCGGCGAACAAATGCCGCCGACACCAGAGTGATCAGGACGAACACCGGGATCGCGCAGGTCAGCACCAGACCGAGGAGTGGCGACCACACCCATGCCGCGACGATGATCACGAGCGCGGCGGTGGCCCTCGAGACGAGGGGACTGATCATGTGGGCGAGGATCTCGCCCGCCATCATCAACTCCGTCGAGACCAGACGGGAAAGCGCGCCCGCCACCGGCCGCGCGAACCAACCCAGCGGCTGCTTCGCCACCTGATCGCCGAAGATGCGGTGGATGCTCCGCAGAAAGTCGAGCGCCACATCGTACGAGCGGCGCGCCGACACGTAGTTGATGACGAAACTCACCACGGACAGTCCCCCGAGGACCCACAGCCAGCCGGAGAGCCGCAGACCCCACACCGCGTCGGACTCGGCCAGCGCGGTGATCGTGGGGAGCAACGCGGCGAGAGCGAGTCCTTCGACGAGGCCGGCGAGGGCGGACACTCCGATCACGGTGTCCAGTTCGGCCGGCCGGGACAGCATCTTCTTCGAACGCGGAACGATGTCCGCCAACGGAAGCGTGCTCATCGGTGTCCTCCACTTCCAGTGGTCAGCGAGTCGCTCCACAGTCGGGCGTACGCGGGGTGGGTCGACAGTTCGTCATGGGTGCCGACGGCGTCGACCCGTCCGGCGTCGAGGATGACGATCTGGTCGACGCCCATGATCGCCTCCGGCCGATGCGCGATCACCAGGACGGTACGACCGACCGCCAATGCAGACAACGCCTGCTGGATCTCATGCTGGGCTTCCGGGTCGGCGAGGGCCGTCGCCTCGTCGAGGATCAGGACCGGTGCGTCGACGAGCAGTGCGCGCGCGATGGCCACCCGCTGCGCCTGACCTCCGGACAGCCCGGTGCCCGCGCCGTAGACGGTGTCGAACCCGTCCGGGAGAGCATCGATCTCGTCGAGAATCTGCGCCGACCGCGCGGCGTGGCGGATCTGCTCCCGCGTCGCATCCGGTCTGCCGAGGGCGATGTTGTCGCGGATGCTGATCGACAGCAGTTGTGGATCCTGCAGGACGAACCCCACCTTGTCGTACAGATCGTCGATCTCGGTCACCGGGACTCCGCCGATCCGTATGGCGCCGGACGACGGGTCGTCGAACCTGGCGAGGAGTGTCGCGATCGTCGACTTGCCCGAGCCGGACGCACCGATGAGCGCGGTGACCGTGCCTTGGCGCAGCGTGAGACTGACGTCGTCGACGGCGCGGACGTCGGCACCCGGGTACGTGTAACTGACATGGTCGAACTCCACGTCGAACGACTCCGGCCCGGTCGGGTTCGCGGCGTCGTCGGGCAGCGCCGGTGTCTCGATGAGGTCCTGCAGTCGGAGCGCGGAGGCACCGGCGATCTGGCGCGACCACGTCGAACTCATGACGGTCTCCAGCGAGTACGGGATCAGCAGCGCGATCAGCGCCGTCGCGAGGACGTCGGCCGGGGACACGACGCCGGCGTGCACCAGCGCGGCGCCGCCTCCGATGTTGATGAGCAGCAGCAGCGGGATCGCCAGGATCGACATCCCGAGCGCGGAGACTTTGACCAGCGGCTTCACCCAGTCGGCGTAGAACTCGTAGAAGTCGTCGGCGGCGTGCTGATAGTTGTGATGCGCGCGGCCCACCCGACCGAACGCTTTGACGACCGCGATGCCGGTCACGAACTCGACCATGCGGGCCGAGACCGCGGAGAGCCGGTGGTCCATCTTCACCGTCATCTCACCCATTCCGCGCATCGTGGCCGCCATCGCGGCGATGTACAGGGGAATCGTCGCGATCGACAGGAGCCCGAGACGCCAGTCGACGACGAATGCGTACACCATCAGTGCGAGGGGCATGACGATCGCGGAGGTGCCCTCGACGGGCTGATGCGCAATCAGCTGGTGAACGGTTCCGATGTCGTCCTGCAGCGCCTTGCGAACGCGCCCGGAGTTGGTCGACGTGAACCAGGTGAGCGGGACCCGCGCCAATCGGTCGACGATCTGCTCGCGGATGAGGTGACCGACTTTGATGTCAGCCAAGTGCGTCACGAACAGCGCGATGAAGTAGATGAACAGGCGGGCCCCGAACGTCGCGAGCAGGATCGCGAGCCAGCGCCCGACCGCGTCGTCGTCGATTCCGCCGCCGGTGATCAATGCGTCGCCGATGTGCACGAGTGCGATGTAGGGGACGACGGCGAGGACCGCGGATACCGCGGACAGCACCCGGCCGACGGCCAACGCCGTCGACACCGGCTCGAGCAGACGCGACAACGCGCGAGCCCCGGCCTTCTGTTGCCGTTTGTGATCGTCCACCTCAGACGATGCTTCGGTCACAGCCGCCTCCACTCAGTTAGTTAGGTATGCCTCATCAATTAGTGAATGGAGTTAAGATTAAGCGTTGTGAGGCGACAAGGCAAGAGGCGGAATGACAAGCGCTAGATGTTCTTCCCCGACACGTTGTGAACGGCTGAGGTGAGCGAAGACCTCCGGGAACGATGGGGTCTGCTACACGGATAGGGGCTCTTCGCAGTTAACCGGGCAATGCCTGGTCAGGCGCTTGGCGTGTCGTTGACGTGAGCGGCCCCTGGCCTCGGTGATTCTGGATGTTGTCAAGACAGTCAGAGCACCGGAGGAACAGGGGCCGTGGATCATGGTATGTCGTTGTTGTTGGGGTTGGAAGGCGTCGAGGTCGTCGGGGTCAGTGTCGGCGGGCCGGACGGGCGAACGCGGATCGTCGATGTCGGTACCAGTGATCCGGCGGCCTCGTGCTGCCCGGGGTGCGGTGTCCGGTCGACGTCGGTGAAGGAGCGGGTCGTCTGCACGCCCCGCGACATCGGCTACGGGGATGCTCCGATCATGGTGCGGTGGAACAAGATTCGGTGGCGGTGCGTGAACTCAGAGTGCGCGCGTGGGTCGTTCACCGAAGCGATCGGGCAGGTCCCGCGTCGTCGGCGGACCACGACCCGGTTGCGGGAGACGATCGGGCGGGCGATCGGCGATGCCGCTCGGTCGGTCGCCGAGGTCGCTGCCGGGCACGGCGTGTCGTGGCATACCGCGCACGGCGCGTTCGTCGACATCGCCGCCACGGCGTTGACCGATCCGGCCCCGACGTCGGTGCTGGGGATCGACGAGACTCGCCGTGGGAAACCGAGGTGGGTCCGCGGCGGTGATGGTCGGTGGGTGCGGATCGATCCGTGGGATACCGGGTTCGTCGATCTGGCGGGCGATCAGGGACTGTTGGGGCAGGTCACCGGCCGTACCAGTGCGGTGGTGATCGACTGGCTGGCCGCGCAGCCGGCCCCGTTTCGGGATGCGATCGAGTACGTGGCGATCGATCCGGCCGCGTCGTATGCCGCGGCCGTCGCGGTCGCGTTACCGAACGCGCAACTGGTCGTCGATCACTTCCACCTCGTGCAGTTGGCCAACGCGATGGTCACGAAGGTCCGTCGGCGGGTCACGTGGGACCGACGTGGTCGTCGTGGCCGGTCGACGGACCCGGAATGGGCCAACCGCCGCAGACTGTTGATGGGTCGAGAACGGTTGTCGGACAACAAGTATCAGAAGATGATCGCCGATCTGCGAGCGCACGATCCGGGCAACGAGATCTTCGCCGCGTACATCGTCAAAGAGGAACTCCGGGCCTTGTTGGCGATGGCGCGGAGTCGGCCGCGCGTCGACGATAGCCAGATCCGCGAACGCCTCTACCGGTTCCTGGACCTGTGTGCGCAGGTCAACGTTCCCGAAGCCAACACACTGGCCCGTACCATCGAAACATGGTGGCCCGGGATCTGCGCGTTCATCCGCACCCAGGTCACCAACGCCGCCACCGAAGGCACCAACCGGCTGGTCAAGCAGGTGAAACGATCGGCCTGCGGATTCCGCAACATCGAGAACTCACGCCGCAGGATACGATTCCACTGCACCCGCAAACAACGGCGGGCGCGCATCCAGTTCCACTGCTAAAGGAACTGCCCGGTTAACTGCGAAGAGCCCGGATAGGTGACAGGTGGGGTGTCATGCCACCGTCGCCGTCGAAACGGTCAAAATCGTGGACAGTCTGTAGCCCGACGCGCCGGCTCGGCCAGTCACCCGACCGAGCCGGCGTCGTACCACGCCGTGAACAACGCCTGTGCCGCGTCCGCGAGCGCTTCCAGCTCACCCGCTTCGACTTCGGGCCGAGAGCCCAGTCGTAGTAGCCCTGCGCCAACCATTCGTCACCGGGCAGGAACTTCTTCACCAGCCCCGACTTGTTCTTTCCGACACCGCTGAGACCATTCCGTGTACGACCGGCACGCAACCGGTAGCGGTCGCGATTGACCTCGCAGGTCCAACCGGCACCGAAACGCTCGGCGAGCGAGTTCTTGATCGGCCGTAACGCACGCTCGACAGCCACCTTCTGCGCCGGCAGGGCCAGAACGTCCTCCAAACGCAGACGCGAATCGCGTGAAGCAGTACAGCAACCATTCCCAGGTCACCACACACACTCTGCTCGCAAAACGCTCCGCAACGCTCTCGTGGAGAACAAGCAAGACGAGCTCGTCCACCGCTTCCAGTTCCTTCTCAAACTGCTCCTCAGCGAGCTGGTGATTCACCTTGGCTTCAATGCCGATGGTGCGACCATTCGCCAAATGCACGACGATGTCGAGATTTGCCGCGCCCTCGCAATCCACACGGTCGACGACGTCGGCGCCCACCTCAAGGGACACCGCTTCAAAGAACTGGCCCCGAAACACCCCGTTTACTGCCAAATCCACTGACAGCCAACCCGGAAACTGACAAACCTCAGCGGAACCTACAACGGCTCCGCTCCCTCAGCCCCGCGCCATGTCCACGAACTTCGAGAGATGCAACTGGTGCGCGACGGTGATCGTCGCCGTCGGACCGTTACGGTGCTTGCCGACGATGATGTCGGCCTCACCTGCGCGCGGGTCGTCGCGCTCCACCGCGTCGGGACGGTGCAGCAGGATGACCATATCCGCATCCTGCTCCAAAGACCCCGATTCACGCAGGTCAGACACCTGTGGACGCTTGTCCGTTCGCTGCTCGGGACCACGGTTCAGCTGACTGATCGCGACGACGGGGACCTCGAGTTCCTTGGCCAGCAGCTTGATCGATCGGGAGAACTCCGAGACCTCCTGCTGACGCGATTCGACCTTCTTACCCGAGGTCATCAGCTGCATGTAGTCGATGACCACCAGGCGCAGGTCGTGACGCTGCTTCAGGCGCCGCGCCTTGGCGCGGATCTCCATCATCGTCAGGTTCGGCGAGTCGTCGATGAACAGCGGCGCCTCGGTGATCTCGCCCATGCGACGAGCCAGGCGGCTCCAGTCGTCGTCGGACATGTTGCCCGACCGCATGTCGCCGAGCTTCACACGCGCCTCCGCCGAGAGCAGCCGCATGACGATCTCGGTCTTGCTCATCTCCAGCGAGAACATGACCGAGGTCAGGCCGTTGTGGATCGATGCCGACCGCAGCCAGTCCATCGCCAGTGTCGAATTGTGGGTCGGCACCATCGCCTCGCCCGCCAGGTACAGGTGATCGGGACCGTCGACCTGGACGCAGCGCACCGGCACGCTCGCCACCGATCGCACCGACACCACCAGCCGCGACCGCACCTGCGTCCGCAACTCCTTGTGCCGCTGCATCTTGTCGTGGACGGTGAACACGTCATCGGACGCCGCGAGGCGGATCCAGCCGCTGCTGGCGCGACGGAAGGTGTAGCCGAGACCCGCGGCGAGATCGCCGACGATCCCCGACATGTGGTTCGTCGCGGCGGGCACGGTGATCCAGCCGTCGTCGTCGACCCGCGCACGCGAGTCGAGGATCCCCGCCAGTAACGCACGACGCTGACCGATCGATCCGCGTAGGTACTCGCGCGGGATCCGACCGCCGAGGTCGGCCATCAACGTCATCACATCGACGGGCCCCTCGGCCTCGATCCGCAGCGCGATCTCCGGATCGTCGTACGCCATCCCGGCGAGGGCGCCCACCGTGTACGGGCCGTACGCGAACGGACGGTGCGCCAACCGCAGCGGCTCGGCGTTCTCGACTGTCGCGCGTCCGGCGTAGAGCTGCAGTTCGTCGGTGGTCACGACCGTCCGGCGACCATCGATCTCGGCCACCCACTGGTGTCGTTGATCGGCGACGAGCGCGCTTCCGTCGTCGAACTCGATCTCGAAGCACGGACGCTGAGTCATCACCTCGGTCGCGGCGACGACCTTCGTCGGACGACCGTCCGGGCCGAACAGGCGATCGCCCACGGCGACCTTGCCCATCGTGGTCCAGCCGTCGGGTGTCGGCAGCGGCGTGTCGAGCGCGAGCGCCTTACCCATACCGGGACGCGCGGCGACGATGATCATCTGCCCCGGATGCAGGCCGTTCGTCAGCTTGTCGAAGTCGGCGAATCCCGTCGGCACGCCGAGCGACAGGCCGCCGCGCGAGGCGATCGAGTCGAGCTCGTCGAGTGTGGGCTGCAGCAGTTCTTCCAGGACCACATAGTCTTCGGCCGTCCGCCGCTCGGTGACCTCGTACACCTCGGCCTGCGCGCGGTCGACCACCTCGGCGACGTCTTGACCGCCGTCGCCCGCGTAGCCGTACTGGACTATGCGGGTGCCCGCCTCCACAAGACGACGCAGGATCGCCTTCTCACCGACGATCTCCGCGTAGTATCCGGCGTTGGCCGCTGTCGGCACCGTCGAGATCAGCGTGTGGATGTACGGCGCGCCACCGACCTTGCGGAGGTCACCGCGACGTTCGAGTTCGGCGGCGACGGTGACGGCGTCGGCGGGCTCACCACGTCCGTAGAGCTCCAGGATCGCGTCGTAGACGGCCTGGTGCGCGGGCTTGTAGAAGTCGCCGGGGCGAATGCGTTCGAGGACGTCGGCGACGGCGTCCTTCGACAGCAGCATGCCGCCCAGCACGGACTGTTCGGCTTGCAGGTCCTGCGGGGGCTGACGACCGTAGTCCTCTCGCGGTGGAGCAGTCCGCTCTTCCGGCTCGGAACCCTGATCCTCCGGTGCCGTCACCCGCATCTCCCCCGTGCGCTCATTGCCGCCGGCCGTCAGACCGCTGTCCACATCGTATTCAGCTACGCGCGAGCGAACTGAAACCTTCCCAGAGGTTAGGGCCATGCGTCCGAACAGCCAAATGCGCGCTGTGGATAACACTGTTGATGAGCTGTGGACAACGACAGAAATCTCTGGAGCGCATGTGCACTCCCCTGTGGAGACTCTGGGGAATTCTCCGAGAAGGACTCCCGTCTTCGCAGGTGAAGGGTTATTTCACAATTCCCCAGACGCCACTTTCGCCTTCCTCGGCGTGTTGCGTTGCGTCACGCCGAGGAATCACTCCACAGCAGGTTGAGACCCTGCCGCGACCGCATCGTCCCCGGCGACGACTCATCCGAACATCCGACATGTCGCATGAGTCACTCTCAGCGCATCGGACACACGTCAGCGACGCAGCGCACCCGATGCGTCGAACTCCGCCTCGCGCCCGGCCATCTGCGCCCAGTACCAGTTCTCCCGATGCGCCGTCATCCACCGCTCGTGGACGCGACCGACGGCGGGGATGCGCCGAAGGCTCTCGATCGCGAAGACGACGGGGTACCGCAGCAGGATCCAGGCCAACCCGGGCCACGCGGTCGGCATGTCGTACCGCGCGTACGTCGTGGGGATCATGAACATCCGTGAGTACGCGGCGTAGATTGTCCCGTTGTAGTGTTCGCGCACCCGTTGTGGTCCGGTATGACCCTCACGCGACACGAACGCGCGCGGAAACGACTCGATGAGTTCGGCGCCGTGCCTCCCGGCATCGTGGCTGCGCGAGAACGTGACCAACGCGAGCAGTCGCAGCGTGTCGGCGATCGTCTCCGGGTACCACGTGTTCCGGATACCGAGGAGATAGCCCATATAGCGTTGAAAGTGGATGAGCGCGTTGATCTCTCGGCGAGTGGTCTGCACCCCCACACCCCACAGCGCCAACGCCGGCACCACGCTGCCGCCGGCCAGCGTCAACAGTTGGTAGGCCTGGCTGATCGGATGGCCCCACCGACTCTCGTCCCATTCGGGGTGCCGGGCGACGCCCCGCCGCACCGACACGTGCATCACGCGGACCATCATCGCCGTGGTGCGCCCCTGACTGCCCGGGGTCAGCAGTGCGCCCGGCTGCGAGACGTCGATCCAGAACTTCGCGGTCTCCAGGAAGCGCCGCAGCGCGTTGTCTCCCGCGTAACCGCCTGCCAGTGACAGGGGTGTCGCGACCGCGGCCTCGGTGTACATCTCCAGCGTCTCACCGCCCGCGACGCTGAACAGGAACGTCCCCCACCGCCGCCACACCTGCGCACCCGCCTCGACGAGCACGGGGTCGACCCAGTCGGGCACGTCCTCGAACTCGCGGAACAGCGCGGCCATCGCCTCCGGCGGTTCGTCGACACTCGCCAGGCCGTGGTCGAGCGCCTGCTTCAGCATGGCGCGACCCGCCTCCGGCCCGACGGCGCCGTGGAACACCTCGTCGACGAACCGTTCGGCGACCGGATCGGAGGCGTACATGTCCCCGCAGAAGGCCTCGATCTGTTCGTCGGTCGGGAACAGGTCCGTGCCGGTCAGGCGCTTGACCACGCGTCGCGCGCGACGTACGGACGGGCGGCGCATCGTCTCTCGGTACGGGAAGGCCGTCGGCGTCGGGCGAGTCGCAGAACCTGGTTCGGTCGTCACGTCGGCGACAATACCATACGGTACGGTATGGATGCGGTACGTTGTCTTCATGACCTCGACGCGCGGCGCCCGCCTGTCCTCGACCGACTGGGTCGACGCCGCGCTCGATCTGTTGACCGCGGACGGCGTCGGCGCGGTCAAGATCTCCCGTCTGTGCGAACGGCTGGGAGTCACCAAGGGCAGCTTCTACTGGCACTTCGATGATCTGGAGACGCTCTGGGAGTCGATGGCGGACCGCTGGCGCCAGACTCACGACGCGAAGTTCACCGAGCTCGACGAGATCGCGGCTCTCCCGCCGCGGGAGCGGGTGGTGAGTCTCGCCGCGATGCTCATGACCGCGCGCAACCTGGCCGTCGAGCGCGCGATCCGCGACTGGGCTCGCACCAACCCGCGGATGGCCGAATCGGTCCGGCAGATCGACAGCGAGGTGTTCAAGGCCGTCTACGCCGCGCTACTCGAACTCGACGTCGACGACGAACGCGCACGGTTGATCGCCGGCCTGCTGGTCTACGCGGGCATCGGTTACATACACGGTCACGACGGGCTGCCGACGCCGAATCCGGAGGAACTGACGTCCGTGATCACCGCGCTGCTGTGAAGGCACCCCTCGTGCGCAAAGAATGTGTACGAGTAGTGACCACAGGCCATCTCGTGCGCGTGCCCCCCGTCAGAAGCGTCAAGTCCGCGGTATCCGGTATGCGCGATTTCGACTCGAAGGCGGCGCCGTCGCTTGAATCGTTCCGGACGCCACAAGCGCGCGAAGAAGCGGCCGCAGTGCATTGACCGTCGCACCGAGTCGCTCGGACAGCTCGCGGACGGTCAGTACGTCACCGCTGTCGAGGGCTTCGACGATGCTCGCCTGTGCAGGCGAGAGGGCCGGAGTCGATTCGATGTCGGCCAATCGGTACACCCCGCCGACGCTCTCGATGAAGCCACTGGCGACGAGATTGTCGAGTGCCCGCTGTGCAATCGTCGTGTCGACTGCCAGATGACGACGAAGTTCGTCGACGGTCAGGGAATCCAGATGATGGAGAAGGGCGAGAGCCATGTCCTCCGTGTCCGACCGCGGCGATCCCCCTAGGCCTTCGAGCCAGTCACGAGTCTCCGGGTTCATCAACCCGAAGCGATCCAACACTGTGACGAACGACGACGGTCGACTCGCGAACCTCGGCGCAGGCAATCCGTTTCCGGTCATCTCTCCGAGCATCCTCGGGATTCCCGAACCGGCGTTCTCGCCGACCGTCTCGTCGCGATCGGCGAACGGCACCTCGGTCAGCAGCCGCGCCAATGACTCGTTCCTCGAGCGTGATCCGCCGTCGAAGATCTGGTCGATGCCCCGACCACCCCACAGCACACCGGGGCTGTGCACTTCGAGTCGGTCCGGAAACAACTCCACACGGACTTGTTCGCCTCGTGCGAGGGCACTGTAGTCGCGATGCGTCACAGCATTGGTCATCGCTTCGCGGATCGCTCCGACGGGTATTTCCGGGATGTCTCGCGCTCCGGTGCCGACGACCACCCTGCGAACCCGCAGATTGCGGAGCACTGCTGCAACGGCGTCGTCGATCATGTCTGGGATCGCGCCGTCTAGAACAGCCCTATCCGCCATCCGTTCGTCTCCGACGACGGCAGACTTGTCCTCGCCGGGGTACACCGCGAAACTGATCATTAATTGGGGAAAGAACTGCTGCGGATATCGCCCGAGCGCAAGCAGACCGCCAAGTGTCGGTAGACCCGAATCCCGATCGACGACACCGATCCTCGCCAAGACCTCGAGATCGGATGTCGTCCCGGCCAGTGCCCGCGGCCTGCTCCGACGAAGCCGGACGATCGTGCGCTCGATGAGTGCCGGATCCAAATCGTGCGGAGTGCTGCCCGTTACGGGCTCGCGGTCAGCCGTACTCGGGGTGGTGAGAGTCGAGAGCTGGAAGACCGCATAGGTGTCCAGCCGATGATCGCCCTCTCCTATCCGAACGTACGTACCTCGCTCCTTGCCCTGGGAGGTGACGAAACACGGCTTCTCTGCGGCAGGGAGTTCGATCACTTCGGCGACGACGACCGGCGCCCCGTCCACCTCCATCTGTTCGATGAGCATCGTCGGCCGCGGCGTCAGTGGGCCCGGCTTCTCGTCAGGGTGCCGCGGTCTCGCCATTTCGACGAGCTGATCGACGCATGCTTGTGCATCGAAGTTCCGGGCAGGCACGAAGCCTTCCTTCTCGTCGAGCCCGATGATCACCACTCCGCCCCTAGCGGTATTGCTGAACGCACTCAGAGTCGGCCAGAGCGCCTTCCCCACGCCTCCACCGCCCGCTTTCACTTCGACTCGAGTGAGATCGGTACCGGCACGACGGACACGATCCACGACACGTGCCAACTCTTCTGGCTCCACAGACACCCTCCAGCCCGCTGCCTCAGTAAGCGTCACTGACACCTTCACTCTATACAGTGATGGCCTCACTGTATAGAGTGATCATCTCACTCTATACAGTGATGGCCTCAGTGACCGCCACCGACGGCAGAAGGCCGGTCCCCTTTCGGGAACCGGCCTTCTGCGAGTCTCGCGGGTACGTCAGGCGACGACCGTCACGTTGAACTTGGCTTCAACCTTCGGGTGCAGCTTGACGACCGCCGGGTACGAGCCGAGAGCCTTGATGTGGCCCTTCGGCAGCGACACGGAACGCTTGTCGACGGCGGGGCCGCCCGCGGTACGGATCGCGGCGGCGATGTCGCCGGCCGAGACCGAACCGAACAGCTTGCCCGAGTCGTGGGTCTTCACGGTCAGCGAGACCGCTTCGAGACCCTCGATGGCCTGCTTGAGCTCGTTGGCGTGGTCCAGGTCGCGCACGGAGCGCGCTTCCTGGGCGCGGCGGATGCCCTCGACCTGCTTCTCGGCGCCACGGGTGGCGACGATGGCGAGGTTGCGCGGCAGCAGGTAGTTGCGGCCGTAACCGTCACGGACCTCGACGATGTCCCCGGCCTCGCCGAGGTTCTCGACTGCGGCAGTCAGGATCAGCTTCATATCAGTAATCCTTCCCGATCAGCGTCCGGTCGAGGTGAAGGGCAGGAGCGCCACCTCACGCGAGTTCTTGACGGCCACTGCGATGTCACGCTGGTGCTGAACGCAGTTGCCGGTGACGCGGCGCGAACGGATCTTGCCGCGGTCCGACAGGAAGCGACGCAGGAGCGCCGTGTCCTTGTAGTCGATGTCGGTCTTCTTGTCTTTGCAGAAGGTGCAGGCCTTGGCCTTGGTGACCTTCTCTACGCGGGGCTTGCGGCCCCCTTTGGCTTTTGCCATGTCGTGATACTCCAGTCGAGTGCCTCCGGACCGACGGGTCCGGGATCAGAAAGGTGGTTCGTCGTCCCCACCGGCGAAGCCGCCGCCGGCAGCAGGTGCGCTGCCCCACGGGTCGTCGGCCGGTTGGTTCGAGGCGGGGGGACGGCCGCCGCCGGAGTTGCCTCCGTAGCCGCCGCCGGCGTTGTTGTAGCCGCCACCGGAGTTGCCTCCGTAGCCTCCGCCCGAGTTCCCTCCGCCGCTGAATCCGCCGCCGTTGCGCTGGGTCTTGGTGACCTGCGCGGTGGCGTAGCGGACCGAGGGACCGATCTCGTCCACTTCGAGCTCGACGACGGTGCGACGCTCCCCTTCACGGGTTTCGTACGACCGCTGCTTGAGCTTGCCCTGCACGATGACTCGCGTGCCCTTCTTGAGGGACTCGGTCACATTCTCTGCCGCGTCACGCCAGATGCTGCAGCGGAGGAACAGCGCTTCGCCGTCCTTCCACTCGTTCGTCTGGCGATCGAACGTACGCGGAGTGGATGCCACGGTGAAGTTGGCGACCGGCGCCCCGGACGGCGTGAAACGCAGTTCCGGGTCGGCGGTCAGGTTTCCGACGACCGTGATGACCGTGTCAGTCATGAGGACTCCCCTAAGTCGATGTGGAACGCCCTGCGGCGTGCCCTGGATGGTTATGCACCACCCTAAAGGCGACTGCCGACATTGTCAGCGGCGAACTCCACAGGCTCGTGCTCGTAGTGGACGCGCCCGGCGCTTACTTGCGCAGGACCTTGGTACGCAGAACCGACTCGTTCAGCTTCAGCTGACGATCGAGTTCGCTGACCGTGTCCGGGGTCGCGTTCAGATCGATGACGGCGTAGATGCCTTCGGTGTTCTTGGCGATCTCGTAGGCAAGACGGCGCTTGCCCCAGATGTCGACGTTATCCACGCTGCCGCCGTCCTTACGGACGACATTGAGGAAAGTATCCAGTGAAGGGGCGACGGTGCGCTCGTCCAGACTCGGATCGAGGATGACCATCAGTTCGTAGTGACGCATGAAACCACATCACCTCCCATGGGCTAGGTCGGCCGCGGACTGTCCGCGGCAGGAGGGTCGCCTGCGTCGGCAACCCGTTCAGGCTACACGAGCAGGGGATGACCAGCGAAATCGTCGGCGGGGATTACTCTGACGGTCATGCCGTCGCAGAGAGCCGTCCCCGGGCCCGGATGTCTCAAGTTCGGTGAACGCGTTCTGGTTCTGACGATCTCGCTGCTCGCGACGGCGGTCACAGTGTCCTGGGGGCTGCACGCCAAATTCATCTGCGGCGGACCGACGTTCGACGCCGCGGGCCGCAGCTCCGGGTTCCCGCAGGGGCCGCGCGGGACGATCATCCCCTGCTACTCGGATCTGATGCAGTTGTGGACGACTCGCGGACTCGACCAGCATCTGCTGCCGTACGTCCACGGCGGGATCGATGCGCACGGCCACCTGTTCGGGGGCGTCGTCGAGTACCCGGTCCTGTCCGGAATGCTGATCTGGCTCGGCAGTCTCGGCGCCCACTCCGATCTCAGTTTCCTGCTGCACAGCGCGGCGATCCTGGCGCCGTTCGCCTTCGCCACGACGGCGCTGTTGGCCTGTATGACGCGGTGGTGGGCGATGCTCTGGGCGGCTGCGCCGCCGCTGGTGCTTTATTCGTTCCACAACTGGGAGCTGCCGGTGGTGTTCACCTCCGTCGCCGCGGTCGCCGTCGTGACGTACGGGCGGAGCCTGCACCCGGAGACCGGTCGCCCTCGTCTGCGACTGCGGACCAGCGCGGTCTGCGCGGCGGTGCTGCTCGGCATCGGCTTCTCACTGAAGATCTATCCGGGCCTCTTCGTCCTCCCGCTCGCCGTCTACGTGCTCACCGCGAACGGCCGGGGCCGACGCGCCCTCGACTGGGCGGGGGCCGCGTGGGTGGCCGGAGCCGCGATCGTGACCGTCGCCGCGACGCAGCTCCCGTTCATGGTCGCGGGCTATGACGGTTGGAAGGCCGCACTCGACTTCCAGGGCCGCCGCCAGGCGGACGCCACCACGAACGGCATCTGGTACTGGGGACTGCGGTATCTGCTCGACGGCGACACCCCGGCCTATCGGTCGGCCGTCGACATCGGGTCGCCGCTGCTGATCGTCGCGGGCATCAGCCTCGCCCTGTGGATCGGTGTGCGGCGGCTGCGACGCGACGGGACGTACCCGTGGCTGCAGGTGGCGGCGGCGATGCTGGCCGTGTTCATGCTCTTCCACAAGGTCCACTCACCGCAGTACACGCTGTGGATCCTGCCGTTCTTCGTCATGCTGACGGTGCGGTGGCAGCTCATCGCCGTCTATCTGATCGCCGACGTCGCGATGGACCTGTCGGTGTTCCGATTCCTCGGCATGGCGCATTCGGCGGACCGCGACGCCGCGTGGTCCATCTGGGTCGTCGGTGCGACCAGTTGGATCCACGTCGTCTGCCTCGCGGTGTTCGTCGTGATGTTCGCACGGGCCCGGATCCGCGAGCCGCTCGCGTCCTATCTGGCGTCCACCGGGGCGCCGTCGGGCCCGTTGACACGACTCGCCCTCGCCGACGCCGCCCGCAGCCCGGCCGCCGCCGAGACCGGTTGCAGCAGTTCCCAGACGACGTAGGCGCACAGTCCGGCCACCATCAGCCAGCGCACGGCCGAACAGATGTAGAAGAACTCGGCGGGCAGCCATTTGCGATCCGCGTCGAGGAACAGAGCCATTCGCGGCACCCACAGCAACGCGTCGAAGGTCATCCAGGTCAACAGGATCCGCGAGTGCCCGATGGCCAGGACGGCGAGCGGCACCAGCCACAGGGAGGTCTCGGGCCGCCAGTCCTTGCCGATCAGCAGATATCCGGCGACGAGCAAGAACATCAGCACGACCACGCGCGGTTCACGCGGCGCGCGCATCGCCGCGTAGGTGACGCCCGCGACGACCGCGATCATCAGCACGAACACCAGGGCGGTCACCAGCACGACGGGCGGCTCCCACCCGAACATCTGCGAGATCAGCCGGTAGACGGTGTCCGCACCCGGTGCGCTGTCGCGCCACGCGGTGAACACCGCACTCCAGCCGGACGGGTAGAGCACGGCGAGCGGCACGTTGATCACCGCCCAGGTCGCGACGGCCGCGCCGTCGACGACCAGCGAGTCCCGCACTCTCCGCTCCCGGACGCACACCAGCCCGATCGCCACGAGGAGCAGCAGCGGATAGAAGGCGGTACCCGCACCGAGCCCGATGAGCACCCCGGCCGCCGTGCGTCGGTCCTTCGACCACGCGTACATGGCGAGCGCGGTGAACATCACCGGCAGCACCTCGTACGCGGTGAAGATGTGGACCAGCGCGAGCGGGGAGATCGCGATGAGTGCGACGATCCACGGGTCTCGACGGCGCGTTCGCATCGTCGCCCAGATCGCGATCAGCCAGCCGAACGCCAGGAGTATCGAGGCGACGACGAAGTAGTAGACGACGTCGAGGGATCGAGGCAGTCCGGTCGCCTCGACGAGGGCGCCGAGCCCCCGGGACGCCTGCGCGGTCACGTACATGAACGCGCCGGTCACGACCGGAGCCCGCAGGTACTGGCGTTCGCCGTCGACGTCCCAGTAGGTCCGGTACGGCGCCGCTCCGTCGGCGAGGTCGGTGGGAGTCAGATGATTCTGCGAATACCCCGCGACGATGTTGGAGTAACAGAGCCCGACGAACTGGCGCTGGTCGTCCCAGTCGAGGCGGCTCTGTCCGGGCTGCCCGGCCACGTCGGTCTGCTGAATGCAGCCCGCCTTGCCGAACCAGCCAAGTGCCATCACCGCGAGCGCGATCAGCAGCAGCACCCGCAGCGGGGTCCAGTTGCGACTGCGACCGACGGCCGCGTGCACCCCGACCGGGCCTCCGATCGACGTGCTCAGCTGTGCGACGAGCGGCTCGTTCCACGAGGGGAGCACGCGGTCGGTCGCCAGCCGTGGGTCGTCGTCGAGCGGAGCGGGCGAGTCGACTTCACTCGGCGACGACGGAGTCGACTCCATCTCTACGGCTCGGTGTCCGCCGCGCCCGGCCCGGTGTCGTTTCCGCCCTGTCCGGTGCCGCCGCCCGGACTGTTCGTGTCTCCGCCGCCCGAGTCGCCTCCGTTTCCGGAGTTCCCGCCGTTACCGGAGTCACCGCCGTTCCCGGAGTCACCACCGTTGCCGAAAGGGATCGTCACACCGGGGGCGATGGTGATGTCACCGTCCTCGCCCTGGCCGGGGAGTCGCGGCGTGTTCCGACGACGCGTCGTCTCCCGATCCTGGGTGTACGTCTCGGTGTAGCTCGTGGGCGGCGGCTCGTACGGCACACCCGCCTGACCGCCGACGGACTCCGGATCGGGGAACTGCTCGATGGGGTCGCCGGCCAACGCCGCGTCCATCTGCGCCTTCCAGATCTGCGCGGGCAGACCGCTGCCGTAGATCGTGCCACCGGAGTAGTTGCGCAGCGCGGTGCCGTCGTTGGTGCCGACCCAGACCGCGGTGGACAGCTGCGGCGTGTAGCCGACCATCCACGCGTCCTTGTTCTCCCCGGTGTCGCCGAGCTGAGCGGTACCGGTCTTCGACGCGGACGGTCGCGCTCCCAGGCTCGAGTCGTACAGCGAGTTGCCGTTCGAGTAGGCGGCGATCGGCTCCATCGCCGCGGTCACGTTGTCCGCGACGGCGGCCGAGACCACGCGCTCACCCTTGTTCTTCTCCCGGTCGAACAGGACGTCGCCGGTGGACGTCTCGACCTTCTGCACGAAGTACGGCTCGCGGTAGATGCCCGACGCGGCGAGCGTGGCGTACGCCGACGCCATGTCGAGGACGCGGCTCGGGTACTGACCGAGCACGACGCCGCCCTCGGGCTTGCCGTTCTTCTCGGCGAGCGTGTGCTGGATAGTGCCGAAGCTCTCGGCGATGCCGAGCTTGTGCGCGGTGTCGGCCACGTCTTGGGCTCCGCCGTTCAGATCCATCATGAGGCGGTAGTAGACGGTGTTGAGCGACATCTTGAGTGCGGTCGCCAGATTGCAGGTGCCGCAGCTCTCCCCGTCGGAGTTGTTGATGGTGAGGCCGCCCGGACCCTGGTACGGGTCCGACGAGTACTGCTGCGACAACGGGATGTCCTGCTCCAGTCCCGCGACGAGCGCGAACACCTTGAACACCGAGCCGGTCTGCAGACCGGCTGAGGCGTAGTCCCAACCGTTTCCGTCGGTGCCGCCGAAGTAGCCGACGACACCGCCGGTGGCCGGGTCGATCGAGACCGACGCGGTGCGCAGGTCCTTGGGCTCACCGGACATCTTGGCGCGCGCCTGCTCGATGAGCGCGTTCTGCACCTTGGGGCGGATCGACGTGGTGATCTTCAGACCGCCGGTCCGGACCTCCTGCTCGCTGATGCCGATCTTCTCCAGTTCGGCCATCACCTTCTGCTTGATGTGCCCGTTGGGGCCCTCCTTGGCGGCCGAGTCGTCCTGTGTCGGATCGATGACGCGCGGGAACTTCTCGGTCTCGCGCTTGGCCTTCGTGAGGAACCCGATCGAGACCATGCCGTCGAGGACGTAGTTCCACCGATTGGTGGCCAACTCCGGGTCGACGGCCGGATCGTAGATCGACGGTCCGCGGATGATGCCTGCGAGCAATGCCGACTCGGAGTCGGTCATGCAGTTTGCGCGCTTGCCCCTGGGCAACTTGGGGTCGGCGCACTCGGCCGGCGTCACCTTCGTGATGTCGCGGTTGAAGTAGGCCTTGGCCGCCGCGGCCACACCGTAGGCGCCGCGACCGAAGTAGATCGTGTTGAGGTAAGCGGCCATGATGTCCTCTTTGGCCCACTTCTTGCTCATCTTGGTGGCGATGGCGAGCTCTTTGAACTTGCGCTTGTACGTCACCTCGTCGCCGACGATCGCGTTCTTCACGTACTGCTGGGTGATCGTCGAACCGCCACCGGCGTCACTGCCCTTGAGCTTGCCCAGCGCGGCCCGGCTGAAGCCGCTGAGCGAGAATCCCGCGTTGGAGTCGAAGTCGCGGTCCTCGGCCGCCTTGACCGCGGCCACCATCGAGGCGGGGATCTGGTCGTACTTGACGTCGATCCGGTTGCCCTCGTCGGGAACGATCTTCGAGATCACTCCGCCGTTGGCGTTGACGATGGTCGCGACCTGCGACTGCTTGATGTCGCCGGGTGCGGGCACGTCGACCGTCACGTAGGTGAAGACGAATGCGATCACACCGATGATCGCGACGACGGGCACCGCGCCCGCCACCAGGCCCACGATCCACGCCGCCGCTTTCGCAGCGGTCCGTCGCCCGTCTGACTTGTCACCAGCGTCGCTGGCCATCGCTCACCCACTTCTCTGCGCTCACCGGCCCTGCCGGGCCGTATAGAACAACTTTGACGTACGGCAGCCCTGCTGCCAACTCCGCTCACTCGCCGACCGAGTCACATCGACGCGACCTCATCGACTATTTCGCAACCCGTCGACGCTTCGTTGCACCCCGGGGCACACCTGCAACGTACGACTGCACGAGATAGTTCCAACGGCACGTCCGACACACCTCGACGACGTGCACGGTGAACTCCGGCGACGAGGTCGCCAGCGCCACGATCTCGTTCTCGGTGCGCGCCGTTCCCGACGGGGTTCCACCCACTCCGCCGAACACCCAGGACACCAGGGTGACCTGCTCCTTCCGGCAGACCGGGCACGGACGATCCGTGCCCGTGCCGTGGAACTTCGCGGCCCGCAGGAGATAGGTGTCGGCGTCGCACACGCCCTCGAGCGCCGTGGAGCCCGCACGGAGGCGAGCCAGGGTGCTCCGCCGCGCGAGGGCGTAGTCGACGAGTTGACGCTGCACGGCCTCCAGCGTAGACGCGCGTGCTGTGACGTCGACCTGTGATGGAGATCAAAGACGAGAAGCTACTGATTGGTTCGGTCGCGGTTATATCGATGCGATACATTGGGTGCTGCATCCAGCCGTCACAACGCATCGAGAGGAGTTCCCGACATGCTCGAATTGGCTGTCCTGGGACTGCTGCTCGAGGCGCCGATGCACGGGTACGAGTTGCGTAAGCGTCTGACCGGCCTCCTCGGCGCCTTCCGTGCGTTCAGTTACGGCTCGCTCTATCCAACGCTGCGCCGGATGCGCGCGGACGGACTCATCACCGAGGACGAGGCCGAGACGGCGACCGGCTCGAAGGTCCGTCGCGGACGGCGCGTCTACCGGCTGACCCCGCAGGGTGAGGCCCGCTTCGCCGAACTGGTCGCCGACACCGGTCCGCAGAACTACACCGACGACGGTTTCGGCGTGCATCTCGCGTTCTTCTCGAGGACGCCGGCCGTCGCCCGGATGCGGATTCTGGAAGGGCGTCGCCGCCAGGTGGAGGAGCGCCGCGAGGGTCTGCGCGACATGCTCGGTCGATCCTCGCGCGGCAACGACCACTACACCCGCCAGATGCACGAGCTCAGCCTGGAGACCTCCGAGCGCGAGGTGCAGTGGCTCAACAAGCTGATCGCCGACGAGGCGTCGGCGAACTCACAGGATTTGCATGTCGATGCGCCGACGACCGGCGACGGCATCGAAGAAGGAAAGAAATCGGCGGTACAGCAATCCGCCGTATCGCCACAGAATGAAGGAGAGCCCGACCATGGGTGAAACCAACAGCGTGCGCGTGGCCATCGTTGGCGTGGGTAACTGCGCCTCATCCTTGGTCCAGGGCGTGCACTACTACAAGGACGCCGACGAGAACTCGACCGTTCCCGGCCTCATGCACGTCAAGTTCGGCGGCTACCACGTCCGCGACGTCGAGTTCGTCGCCGCGTTCGACGTCGACGCCAAGAAGGTCGGCTTCGACCTCGCCGAGGCCATCGGCAACAGCGAGAACAACACCATCAAGATCGCCGACGTTCCCCCGCTGAACGTCCCGGTCCAGCGCGGTCACACCCTCGACGGTCTCGGCAAGTACTACAAGGAGACCATCACCGAGGCCGACGGCGACGGCGTCGACGTCGTGCAGGCGCTGAAGGACGCGAAGGTCGACGTCCTGGTCAGCTACCTGCCGGTCGGCTCGGAGCAGGCCGACAAGTTCTACGCGCAGTGCGCCATCGACGCGAACGTCGCGTTCGTCAACGCCCTCCCCGTCTTCATCGCCTCCGACCCCGAGTGGGCGAAGAAGTTCGCCGACGCCGGCGTCCCGATCGTCGGCGACGACATCAAGAGCCAGGTCGGCGCCACCATCACCCACCGCGTGATGGCGAAGCTGTTCGAGGACCGCGGCGTGGCCCTCGACCGCACCTACCAGCTGAATGTCGGCGGCAACATGGACTTCAAGAACATGCTCGAACGCGAGCGTCTGGAGTCGAAGAAGGTCTCCAAGACCCAGGCCGTCACCAGCAACCTGAGCGGTTCGCTCGCGGGCAAGGTGTACGACAAGAACGTGCACATCGGTCCGTCGGACTACGTCGCCTGGCTCGACGACCGCAAGTGGGCGTACGTCCGCCTCGAAGGCCGTGCCTTCGGCGACGCTCCGCTGAACCTCGAGTACAAGCTCGAGGTCTGGGACTCGCCCAACTCGGCGGGCATCATCATCGACGCCGTCCGCGCGGCGAAGATCGCCAAGGACCGCGGCCTCGGCGGCCCGATCCTGCCCGCCTCGGCCTACCTCATGAAGAGCCCGCCGGAGCAGATCGCCGACGACGTCGCTCGCCAGCAGCTCGAAGCCTTCATCATCGGCGCCGAGTAAGAGCGGCTCCGCTCGGCGGTACCGGAGTCGGGACCTCCACGATGTCGACGACACGATTCGGAAACGAGTCCTGTCGTCGACATCGTCGTCTTCACCGGGAATCGCTCGGGTTCACAGTGCTCCGGTGTAGAAGGTGAGCCCCTGCCCCGCACTCGACTTGCTCTGACCGATCGGGGCCCGCTGCGACTGCCGGATCCATTTCCCGTGCCGGTCGAGCGTCGGCATGACCTCGCTCGAAGGCTTGCTGTACCTGGTCTCGCCGTCGACGAGCAGAACCCCGTCCTGCACGTCGATGTGCGCGATCGTCGCCCAGTACGAGTTCTTCTTGTTCCCGATGTGCACGACGATCTCGTCGGCGTCCGGCCCCGGCAGGCCGTCCGCACCCGCTCGACCGTATCGGACCGCGACGCGCGGATTCCCGAACTCGTCGATGGCGCCGGCCCCGTTGTCCACCGACTGGTACACGTTCACCAGCAGGTCGCCGTTCTCCTGCGGGCGCACCGTCACCTGTTCGACGGCCGGGCGGTTCCCCCGCCCGGGCCCGAGGCTGTCGCCGTGATGCCGGATGTACGGCCACCGGTCCAGGTCACCGGTGTGCCCGGGTTCGCCGGAGAGCACGACGAACTCGTTCGTCTCCTCGTTCCGGCAGAAGAAGTAGACGTCGAGGTCGCCCTTGCCGTACTTCTTCACCCGCCCGTTCCGGTCGTACTTCGCGCCGCGCCCGTCCCATTCGAGACCCACCGTGAGCACCCACGACGGATCGCCCTGCGATTTGCGGAGATCGATCTTGGCCGTCTTCGACGGCGAGTCCTTGGTGATCGAGACCGTCACCTTCCGCATGTCGATCGCGGGGGCCGTCGGGGCCGGAGGAGTCGGTGCGGGAGCAGTCGGTGCCGGAGGAGTCGGCGCCGCCTGCTGCGGAGCGTCGTCGTCGACGCTGATTCCGCGTTCGGTCGCGAACGCCGCCAACCCGGCCGCGTACCCCTGCCCGACGGCGTCGATCTTCCAGGCGCCCGCCCGCCGATAGAACTCGACGAGGATCAACACGGTCTCGCTCGACAGATCCGGCGGTCGGAACTCGAGATCGTCGGACTCGGACCGGATGGTCACGGCCACCGCACCCACCTGGCCGAACGTGATCCCCTGCGCTTCGGTGCTCGCCGCGACGACGATGCGATCGATCCCGGGCGGCACGGCGTCCACGTCGACACTGAATGCGCCGTCGGGGTCCAGCCGCACCCCGTCGGCGACCGGATTGTTGAAGAAGACCATGTCCGAATCGGACCGCACGACGCCCGACTCGGTCAGCAGCACCGCGATCAGGTCGAGCGAGCCCTGCGCACCGCCCGACGCCGACACCCGCGCCCGTGTACTCACCAGCGGCGCCTTCGCGCCCTTGACCAGGAGTTCCATTCACCATCGCCTTCGTCGGATCGCCCGCGACGCCCTGTCGCCGACGCATCGCCACCACACGCAGACATGGGTGATCGCCCCCATGCCGCTGTCGTGAGTTCACGCTAACCTTGGTCGATGAGCCGCGTCACCGGAAACGGGGCACCGTGGATTCATTCGTGTGACCGACTTGTCCGCCCGACCGAAGACCACAGACGCGGATACAGTGACGCTGAGCCCCGGATCCGGGGCAGGAGTCGAACCAGAGCAGCGATGCTCGTCGATTGAAAGGGAATGCACATGGGTGTGAGCTTGACCAAGGGCGGCAACGTCTCGCTGACCAAGGAGGCTCCGGGACTGACCGCGGTCACCATCGGCCTCGGCTGGGACGTGCGCACCACCACCGGAACCGACTTCGACCTGGACGGCAGCGCGATCGCACTCAAGGCCGATAAGAAGGCCGTCTCCGATCAGCACTTCGTCTTCTTCAACAACCTGCGTTCGCCGGACGGCTCCATCGAGCACACCGGCGACAACACCACCGGTGAGGGCGACGGCGACGACGAGTCGATCAACGTCGATCTCGCATCGGTTCCGCCGGAGGTCGACGCCATCGTCTTCCCCGTCTCGATCTATGACGCCGACGCACGCAGCCAGTCGTTCGGCCAGGTCCGCAACGCGTTCATCCGCGTCGTGAACCGTGCGAACGGCTCCGAGATCGCCCGTTACGACCTCACCGAGGACGCCTCGACCGAGACCGCGATGGTCTTCGGCGAGCTGTACCGCAACGGCACCGACTGGAAGTTCCGCGCCATCGGCCAGGGCTACGCCTCCGGTCTGGCCGGCATCGCACGCGACTTCGGCGTCAACGTCTGAGTAACGCACCCACACTCTGATCCCTCTGTCTGTGCGAGGTCGTCGGTGAGCCGCCCGCCCGCCGACGGCCTCGCATCGGCACCGGCGACCGCCGCCATCCGCTCCGGATCCGTCGCATCGCCTGACCACCCGAAAGGCCGTCACCGCACGTGATCCTCCGAACATTCGGCATCTCGTTCGTCGTCACGATCGTCGCGCTCGTCGTGGCGTTCGTCTACGGCGGGCCCGAAGCGCTCCTGCTGACCCTGATCCTCGGCATCCTGGAGATCTCGCTCTCCTTCGACAACGCCGTCATCAACGCCACCGTCCTGCGCCGGATGAGCGACTTCTGGCAGAAGATCTTCCTGACCGTCGGCATCGTCATCGCCGTCTTCGGCATGCGCGTGCTGTTCCCGCTCGCCGTCGTCTGGTTGTCGTCCGGTCTCAACCCGATCAAGGCGCTCGACCTGGCGCTCAACCCGCCCGCCGACGACGCCTCGCACTTCGCGAACGGCGATCCGAGCTACGAGACCATCATCACCGACGCCCATCCGCAGATCGCGGCGTTCGGCGGCATGTTCCTGCTCATGCTGTTCCTCGGCTTCATCTTCGAGGACAAGGAGATCACCTGGCTCTCCTGGATCGAGAAGCCGCTGATCCGCATCGGCAAGCTCGAGATGCTGAACGTCATCGTCGCCACCGCGATCCTGATCATCACGGCCGAGTACATCGCCCCGGACGGCAAGACCAGCACCGTCATGATCGCCGGCGCACTGGGCATGATCACGTACATCGCCGTCGACGGCCTCGGCTCGCTCTTCCACACGGAGGAGTTCGAGGAGGAGGCCGAGTCGTCTCGCGGCCCGTCCGATCTGGTGAAGGCGACCGGTAAGGCCGGCTTCTTCCTGTTCCTGTACCTCGAGGTCCTGGACGCGTCCTTCTCGTTCGACGGCGTGATCGGCGCGTTCGCGATCACCGCCGACCCGATCCTGATCGCCCTGGGCCTCGGCCTGATCGGCGCCATGTTCGTTCGTTCGCTGACCGTGTACCTCGTCCGCAAGGGCACTCTGTCGGAGTACGTCTACCTCGAGCACGGCGCGCACTGGGCGATCGGCGCGCTGGCCCTGATCCTCATGTACTCGATCGGCACCGAGGTCCCGGAGGTCGTGACCGGCCTGATCGGGGTGGTCCTGATCCTCGCCGCCCTCGGCAGCAGCGTCGTGCGCAAGCGCCGCGAAGAGGCGTCCGAACCCGAGCCCGTCGAAGTGAAATAGGAGACTGCCGCCATGGCCGTGAACATGAACAAGGTGACCCTCGACAAGGCCACCCCGTCGATCTCCCTGACGAAGAAGGGTCAGGCGCAGGGCAACATGCGCGTGAACCTGAACTGGACGCAGTCGGCGCCGCGCGGATTCTTCAAGCGCAGCGCGGGCATCGACCTCGACCTCGCCGCCATGTACGAGCTGGCCGACGGCACCAAGGGCGTCGTGCAGGCGCTGGGGAACTCGTTCGGTGATCTGAACGGTCCGCCGTTCATCTTCCTCGACGGCGACGACCGCAGCGGGAACTCCGAGGGCGGGGAGAACCTGTACGTCAATCTCGGCGATGTGAACCGCTTCCGGCGAGTGCTGATCTTCGCCTACATCTACGAGGGTGCACCGAACTGGTCGACGGCGAACGGCGTCGTCACGCTGATGCCGACCAGCGGTCCGCAGGTGGAGGTCCGTCTGGACTCGGCCGACGACGGCGCCGTCTCGTGCGCCATCGCGATGCTGACCAACGTGAACGGCGAGATGCAGGTCGGCCGCGAAGTCCGCTACATCCACGGCGCCCAGCGCGATGTCGACGCCGCCTACGGTTTCGGCATGAAGTGGACGGCCGGCCGCAAGTGACGCCGCGTCGGGTCGATCGATCGACCGGCGACCGACCCGGCGTCGCGCTCGTGAATCGATAGCATTCATACGTGTCCAGCAATTCGCGTCGAGGCCTGTTCGGCAGGCGGCAGCAGACGATCCGCGCCACCGCCGCGCAGTTCGCCGCGCTGACCGACGCGTTCTTCGCGACCGAGTCCCGGATGGGCGAGATCGCTCCCGCGGTCCGTGCGTCGCGGGCCGTCGCACCCGGTCGGATTCCGCAGCAGGACTTCGACGCGCTCCGCGATCAGTACGACGGGGTCATCTCCACGTACTTGACCCTGACGGCGGACGGCTCTCCGGCCGCCACACCGCAGGCCGTCGACGCCTGCGTGCGCTCGTTCAACGACGTCGCGGCGGCGATGAACCGGTTCTCCTCCACCCATCAGAAGGCCCTCTACGACGGGCATGAGGCGATGGCCGCGGCCACCCGTGCACAACGGGACGGCCGGGTGGCGGCCACCCGCGCGCTCGCGGCATTCGACCGGGCCGCACCCGAGCACATCCGACTCGGCTCGGTCCGCGCCGCCGCCGACCGTCTGACGCGAGCGACGGCGGCATTCGAGGCGGCGTCGGGCATCGTCGAACAGCAGCAGACCGGCGATGAGCTGATCGCCGCGGCCGACGACCTGGAGCAGCGCCTCGGGCAGGCTCCGGGACTGGCCGCCGTCGCCGACCGCACCATCCGTTCGCTGCGTACTCGCGCCGACGCCGTCACCACGCGGCTCGAGGCGGTGCCCGGTGTGATGTCCCAGCTGCTGCGGGACTTCAGCGGTGAGTGCTCCGCCGACCTCGTGTCCACACCCGAGGAGGTCCGTGCCGACCTGTCCGCCGCGGGCGAGCGACTCGACCGGGCGACGACGCTCGCGGGCTCGGCGCCCGACGAGGCCCTGGACGCAGCGGAGATCGCGCGCACCCGCCTGACACATGCCGATGCCGCACTCGACCGCGTCTTCGACAGACTCACCGACCTGCGGGAGGTGCGTCGCGATCCCGGAGAGGCGGCCGCCAAGGTCCGCTTCCGAGTTCGAGACGCCCAGAACTTCGCGCTCGGGCACGGCCTCGAGCGCGAATGGGGGTCGGTCCTCGACGCGCAGGGTCAGCGCATCGACCGCGCCGCGACCACCCTGGAACGGATCCACCCCGACTACTGGAGCTACCTCACCCAACTGCGCGCCGTCGACACCCGGATCACCGAGGTCATCGGCCGGATGCGTGAACAGGTCGCCCGATGACGACCAGACCCGAGGAGCCGACCGTGACCGATTCGATCGCCGCGACCGACGGCATCACCGCGTTCGGCCAGATGACCGAAGCACAGCTCGACCGTCTCTTCCTCCACCGACCGCGGCAGGTGCGGTTCGACGGACCGATCCGCCGTCTGGCCGTCGCCCTGGGCGCCACCCTGTACGTGCCCGCCACCCGCCCCGATCTCGCAGCGGCCGTCCGTCGCCGTGCCGCCGAGGGGGTCACGTCGATGGTCATCGATCTGGAGGACGCCGTCGCCGACGACGACGAAGAGCTCGCTGTGGCGCGGACCGTCGACACGCTCGCCGAGTTCGCGGGCGACGGCCGGGCAGGCGTCCTCCTGTTCGTCCGGGTGCGGACCGTCGCCCACATCGAGACGATCGCCGCCGCACTGCCCGCCGACCACGGACTCACCGGTTTCGTCGTCCCCAAGTTCGAGGCCGCCACGGGCGCCGCCGCACTCGCGGCCGTCGACGCCGTCGCCGCCCGAGGAGACCGCCCGCTGTATGTGATGCCGGTGCTGGAGACGCCCGCGATCGTGCACCGCGAGACCCGCGACGCCGAGTTGATCGCCGTCCGGGACGTGCTGAACCGCTATCGCGACCGTGTTCTGGCGGTGCGGATCGGCGCCACCGATGTGTGCGGGCTGTTCGGCATCCGGCGCGACCGCGACGTCACCATCTACGACGTCCGGGTGGCAGCCGACATGATCGCCGCGATCGTCAACATGCTGGGCAGGCGCGACGGCACCGGATTCGCCATCACCGGTCCGGTGTGGGAGTACTTCGCGGGCCACGAGCGGATGTTCGCGCCCACCCTCCGCCACACCCCGTTCCGCGAGCACGACGCCGTCTACTTCCGGCGGCAGCTGGTCAGCCGCGACCTGGACGGTCTGCTCCGCGAGATCGCCCTCGACCGCGCCAATGGCATCACCGGCAAGACCGTCATCCACCCGACGCATGTGGGCGCCGTGCTCGCCCTGTCGCCGGTGAGCGACGAGGAGTACTCCGACGCCCTGGACATCCTCGACCGCGACGGCGGGGGCGCGCAGGCGTCGTCGTACGGCAACAAGATGAACGAGCTGAAGCCGCACCGCGCCTGGGCGCTCGACGTGATGGACCGCGCGCACGTCTTCGGGGTCACGCGCCCCGATGTGAACTTCGTCGACCTCCTGACCGAATGGAGCTCCCGTGACCAGTGACCCCCGCCCCTCGTGGGTGACCGACGAGTTCGGTGCGCACGTGTCCGGCGACGGCGTGCACGACCTGGTCCACATCGGTCTGCGCCGCAACCCGAAGCGTGCACACCTGCTGGTGTCGACGGTGTTGGGCAAGCATCTGCCGACCCCGCCGTCGCAGGTCCGCGGCGCGGCGGACGCCCTCGGCGACGCGGTCGTCGCGGTGCTCGGCGAGACCGCCGCCGCGGCGACGGTACTGGGGTTCGCCGAGACCGCGACCGGTCTCGGACACTGCGTGGCCGAACGGATCGGCGCCGCCCGCTACCTGCACTCCACGCGCCGCGCCGTACCCGCCGCCACGGTCCACGGCTCGTTCGAGGAGGGGCATTCGCATGCGACGACGCACCTGTTGCAGCCGACCGACGCCGGCTTCCTCGACACCGCCCCCGCGGTTCCGGTGGTCCTCGTCGACGACGAGATCAGCACCGGTCGCACCGCCGTCGAGGCGATCGAGGCGCTGCACGCGCTGAACCCGCACGCGCACTATCTGGTCGCGTCCCTCGTCGACATGCGAGCTCCCGAGCATCACGCCGAATGCGTGGCGGCCGCGCAGCGGATCGGCGTCGCGATCGACTTCGTCGCCCTCGCTCAGGGTCGGATCGACCTGCCGGACGGTCTCACCGAACAGGTCTGCGACCTCGCCGCACCCGATCTGAACCCGAAGGCGGATCACCGGGGCCACGTCGAGTTCCGCACGGCGGCGTGGCCGTCGTCCGTACCCGACGGTGGCCGACACGGCTTCCTCGCCGCGGACACCGCGCCGTTCCACCGCGCCGTCGACGATCTCGCGGCGGGACTGCGTGGTGCGTTCACGGAGGGAGAGGCGGTGACCGTCGTCGGTCACGAGGAACTCATGTACCTGCCGCTGTGCATCGCCGAGCGCCTCGCCGACCAGGGTGTCGACGCCCGTTTCCAGACCACGTCCCGGTCGCCCGCGTACGTTCGCGACACCGACGGCTACCCGCTGCGCCGCGGCTTCTCCTTTCCCGCACCGGAGGGCGTCGACGCGGCGGGCCGTTTCGTCTACAACGTCGCCCCACCCGGATCCGATCTGGCGACGACGGTCCTCCTGGTGATCGACGATCCCGCCGACACCGATGCGCTCCGCGCCGACGGCGGTCTGCTCGACGTCCTCGCCCACGGCGGGCATCGCGTGGTGGTGCTGACCGTCCCGTCGAGTGATCCGGTACGGCTCGCCGCGGCCCGCTCGACCGCGTCGACCCGCGTGGCGCCGACGGGCGCCCCGCTACGCGGACCGGACTTCGGCTCGTACGCCGCCGACGAGGTCGCCTGGGTGCTCAAGGATCTGTCCGGGTATTCGCTCGAGGGCGACGTCGCCGAGCGGGAACGGCGTATCCAATCGGGTCTGGCCCATTACGCGGAGTCCCTGCCGGTCGAGTTCCAGCCGGGCGCCGAGTACCTGGAGCTGTTCGACGACTCGCTCGCGGAGTCGGCACGACGCCTCGCGCTGGCGGTCGGCACCGTGGCCGAACTGATCCTCGTCGAACGCTCCGTCGCACCGACACTGGTCTCGCTCGCGCGCGCAGGCACCCCGATCGGGGTGTTGATCGGCCGGTGGATCCGGCACACACGACGCTCGGCACCCGCTCACTACAGCGTCTCGATCGTCCGCGGCCGCGGGATCGACGCCGTCGCCCTCGACTACATCACCGCACGTCACGACCCGGACTCGGTGGTGTTCGTGGACGGGTGGACCGGTAAGGGCGCCATCGCGCGCGAGCTGACCGCCGCACTCGACGAGTACGCCGCCGCCGGCGGCGCGCGCCTGAACGACGAGCTCGCGGTCCTGGCCGATCCGGGCTCGTGCACGCGCCTGTACGGGACTCGCGACGACTTCCTGATCGCGTCGGCGTGTCTGAACTCGACGGTGTCCGGGTTGGTCTCGCGAACCGTGCTGAACGACGAGTTGATCGGTCCCGGCGACTTCCACGGCGCCAAGTTCTACGCCGATCTCGCCCCGTTCGACGTGTCGAACCGGTTCCTCGACGCGGTGGCCGCCGAGTTCGACGCGGTGCACGAGGCCGCCGTCGCCGAAGCGGTCCGCCTGCGCGAAGCCGACCGTACTCCGGAGTGGAGCGGGTGGGCGTCGGTCGAGGCCATGCAGGAGCGATACGGCCTGTCCTCGATCAACTTCGTCAAACCCGGGATCGGCGAGACCACGCGCGTCCTGCTTCGCCGTGTTCCGTGGCGGATCCTGGTGCGCGAGGCGGACCTGCCCGAGCATCAGCACATCCGCATGTTGGCCGCCGAGCGCGGCGTGCCGGTGGACGTGGTGCCCGACCTCGCGTACTCCTGTGTCGGGCTGATCAAGGAGACCGCGTGAGAGCCCTGATCGCGACCGATCTCGACCGCACGATGATCTACTCGTCTGCGGCTGCCTCCCCCGCCGGTCGAGCCCTTGGCCTCCACTCGGGAGAACCCGGGTCGCGACCCGTCTGCGTCGAGATCTATCGCGACGCCCCACTGAGTTTCATGACCCCGGCCGCCGTCGACGCCCTCACCGCGCTCGCCGCGCGCACCCCGGTCGTCCCGGTCACCACGCGCACGCGGGAGCAGTTCGAGCGGATCGATCTGCCCGGTTCGCCGTTCGAGTACGCGGTGGTCAGCAACGGCGGCCGCATCCTGCATCACGGCGAGGACGACGTCGCCTGGCGCCGTGCTCTCGAACGACGCCTGGCCGCCGAGTCGGCGCCGCTGGAGCAGTTGCACGCCGACCTCCTCGGCAGGATCGACGATTCGTGGGTGTCCTCGATGCGGATCGCCGACGACCTGTTCGCTTATCTCGTGGTCGACGGCGACAGGCAGCCCGCCGATTTCGTCACCGACTGGCAGGCGTGGTGCGCCCCGCGCGGGTGGAGCGTCTCGCAGCAGGGTCGCAAGATCTATGCGATGCCGGTCGGGGTCACCAAATCGGCGGCGATCGCTCAGGTCCGACGACGTCTGATCGACGACGGGGCCCTCGACGCCGACGCTCCGATCCTGGCCGCCGGTGACGGTCGTCTCGACGCCGATCTGCTCGTCTACGCCGACCACGCGATCCGGCCGTGTCACGGCGAACTCGACGAGGCCGGTTGGACCACACCGGGTCTCGCCGTCACCGCACACGCCGGAATCGCGGCCGGCGAGGAGATCCTCGGCTGGTTCGCCGGCCGCCTGTCCGACAACACCCGATCTTCGAAACACTCCCCCGTCCCCGATCCGGCGCTCGCCGAGAAGTAGAGGAAACGATGTCATCACTGGCCAAAGGACAGAACGCCCCGCTGCCCGTCTCCGATGTGGTGGTCGCCGTCGAGGTCGCCGCGCCCGCAGACCTCTCCGCGCTCCTGGTGACCGATGCGGGCAAGGTCCGCAGCGACGCCGATTTCGTGTTCTTCAACCAACCGACCGGGCCGGGCGTTCGGCTGCAGGACGGCCGTCTGCACATCTCGACGGCTCAGATCCCCGCCGACATCACCGCGATCCGCGCGGTGATCACTCTCGACGACGCGTCGAGCAGTTTCGGCCGCTCCGCCCCGCCGATCGCCCGCGTCGGCGACACGGCGGGCACCCCTCTGTTCGAGTACGTCGTCGACGGGCTGAGCAGTGAGTCCGTCGTGATCGCCGCCGAGGTCTACCAGCGCAACGGCCAGTGGAAGATCCGCGCCGTCGGTCAGGGATACGCGGGCGGCTTCGCCGATCTGGTGCGCGATCACGGCGTCGTCGTCGACGACGAGCCCGCCGCACCGGCACCGGTCGCTTCTCCCACGCCCCCGGCCCCGCCCGCACCGCCCGTGGCTCCGGCGGCGCCGACCTACGCGCCGCCCGTACCTGCGTACACGCCGCCGTCGCAGCCCGGCTATGCGCCGTCACAGCCGGGCTACGGTCAGCCGTCACCCGCGTACGGTCAGGCACCGCAGCAGCCGATGCAGCAACCGCCCGCCGCACCCGAGATCAGCCTGTCCAAGGATCGACCCGTCTCCCTGGTCAAGGGACAGAAGGTGTCGCTCCGCAAGGAGGGTGGCGTCGCCCTCACTCAGATCTGGATGGGTCTGGGGTGGGATCCGGTGCAGCGACAGGGCAAGCGCGGCTTCTTCGGCGGAGGTGGGGGTAGTGGCTCCATCGACCTGGACGCCTCGGTGCTGATGTTCTCGCAGGGCAAGTGCGTCGAGACCGTGTACTTCGGTCATCTGAAGTCGAAGGACCGCTCGATCATCCACTCCGGCGACAACCTGACCGGTGAGGGCGACGGCGACGACGAGGTGATCTCGGTGAACCTCGCCGCGATCCCGCCGCATGTGGACAACCTGGTCTTCGTCGTCACCTCTTACCGCGGCCAGACGTTCGCCGAGGTGCAGAACGCGTACTGCCGTCTGATCGATCAGACGACGAATGCCGAACTCGCGCGCTACACGCTCGCGGGCGGCATGCCGTTCACGGGCGTCACGATGGCCGTCGTGCATCGGGAGTCCGGCGACTGGAAGATGAAGGCGATCGGCGAGGGCTTCAACGGGAAGACGGCGAACAAGGCGATTCCGTTCGTGACGCCGTACTTGGGGTGAGGACGCCAGTCCGCCCTCAGACCTGGGCCGACGGCCCGAGGGATCCGTCCAACCGCAGCCATCCGTCCGCGACCATCGCCAGCAGCAGTTGTGCCTTGTTCGCGATCGGCCGACCGATCTCCTCGTAGCGTCGGGATACGCGCCGGTAGTGGGTACGGACGGTGCACTCGGCGATGTAGTGCAGATCGGCGGTCTCCCTGACGGTCGCACCGAGCACATAGGTCGCCAGGACCTCCTGTTCACGTCGGGTCATCTGCACCCGTTCGCCGCCGTCGCCGAGCACCCTGGCGATCCAGTGCTGCACCACGCCCGCCGTGTCCGTATCGTCGCGGACCACGGTCGCCCCGCCCGCGACGGTCACCGTGCCCGATTCACCGACGACGATCACCCGCACCCCGTGCGTCACCGTCGGTGGCAGGTCGGCCGATATCGACGGACCGTCGACGATGAGGATCTTCGGCCGTGGCGCACCCGATCGCAGGTCGTTCACGGTGACCCGCCGAGCCACGTAGCCGAGCGATAGAACCCATCCGACCGTCATGTCGGCCTCGAAGGAACTCGACGAGAGCACACCGACGGAATGGTCGAGACGCCCCGTCATCGCGGGCGCCTGTCTGTTCCAGACACGAACGCGCGGAACTGATTCCGGAGCAGTCGGCAGACCCCGGCATCCGCGAGCGGGTACGCCTGCAACTCGCGCATCGTCATTGATGACCGTCATCTGTCTTTCCCTCATCTCGATTCGGCCGTCTCGATTCGGCACGGATGCCGCAACCCATACGAAGATCCTGTCTGCCGGAAAGACGCGATACAGGATGACAATCCCCCTTTCGGTCGGCAGACCGAGCACAGATCCCCGCGACGAGGACGTACATCGAGTGTGATCGCGCATGATTCCTGAACGATTTGTAAGATCTGACTCGTGTCTACCGGTCTTCGCATTCTCATCGCGTCTCCACTCGGACGCATCATCGCGACCCCGCTGGAGGCGAGTTTCCCCGATGTGACGGTCACCGTCGTCACCACTCGATCCGAGTTCGTCCGCGCCGTGGCCGGACAGGTCCGGTACGACGTGGTGTCCGCCGATCTCATCTGGAATCAGCCGCAGACAGAGTGGAGTTTCGACGGTCTGGATGCCATCGATCTGCTCCGCGACGCGGACCGTCTGGCACCGGTCATCCTGGCGACCCAGGGCCACAGCATGGAACAGGACCACCTCGAGGAGGCCATGCTGCGCGACGAGGTGTGGGGAGTGTTCCCCAAGTCGTCGGGTCTTCATCCGTTCATGGATTCGATCCGATCGGTGGCCCACGGCAATCGACTTCCGCAGATGAGCAACTCCCCGGCCGTCGATCCGTTGTTCACTCTCTTCGCCGGGCGGCGCGGCAACACCGCCGGCCGTCTGGCCGGAGCGATCGCCGCAGGCCGGGCCAGCGACAACGCGAGTCTGGCCGCCGCCGCGCAAGTCGCACCGAGCACCGGAAACAAGGTGACCAGCCACTATCTCGGGCCGATCATGACCGCACGAGGCGAACACGATCCGGCACTGGCGTTGACTCAGGGATCGGTGTACCGCTGGTGCGGCCTCCACGCCCGGTATCTGTACAGCTGGTGCCGCCGAAACGGTCACGCCGACGTCTTGGAGATCACCTGATTCCGCGCTCATGCGTGCTTCGTCTCCACCACGAGCCCGGTCCGGGCGGCATCGCACAAGGTTCGACGGTCGGTGCGTTCGGGTGGAGCCGTCTGGGACCGCGCTCGCCACGCCTCGCATCTCTGCCGAAACCGCCCCGCATGTGCCACAGTTGACTCATGACCAGCGAACTGCCCGACGCCGCACCGGAACCCTCCGACATCGAGCCGGAGGGAAAGTCCCGCTGGTCGCTGCCCGGCCTCTCGACGAAGGCCAAGTGGATCCTCGGCGTCGGCACCGTGGTGATCATCGTCATCGGCTACTTCATCCTCCAGCGGCTGCTGCCGGACTGGTGGGGAACCCGGATGGGCAACCGGATCGATCGCAGTTTCACCTCGGGCACGCTGTGGGGGTTGTTCTACGGCATCATCGGCTCGGCGATACCGCTGCTGTTGTGGCTGCTGGCCGTCCTCTGGATCAACAAGGGCCCCAAGCGCATCGCATCGTGGGTGATGGGCGTCGTCGGACTTCTCCTGCTGATCCCGAACCTGTTGACGCTGGCGATCGTGGTCGGAACCGGGCAGGGCTCCCGCGCCGGTCGACTCCAACTCGACATGTTCGGCCCCGGATTCCGCGGCGCCACGCTCGTCGGCGTGATCATCGGCATCGTGCTCGGCGTCGCCGTCGACTTCTATCTCCTCGGCCGTCGACGCGCCAAGCGGCGAGCCGTATCGTCCCCCAAGAGCATCGACCAGACCCGGCAGTGACGTCGTCCGTACGGCGTATCGGTCCGGTTCTGTCGTGATTGAGTAGAAATGAAGGTCGGCCGTCGACGATGTTCGGCGGGCCGACGCAACCGCGCAGAACAGAAAGGCACCCATTATGAGCGTCAGCCTGGCCAAAGGCGGAAACGTATCCCTCTCGAAGGAGGCCCCCGGTCTGACCTCCGTCACCATCGGCCTCGGCTGGGACGAGCGGACCACCACCGGCGCAGACTTCGATCTGGACGGCAGCGCACTGCTGCTGGGAGCGAACGGCAAGGTCCTCTCGGATCAGCATTTCGTCTTCTACAACAACCTCCGCTCACCCGACGGGTCCGTCGAGCACACGGGCGACAACCTGACCGGTGAGGGAGACGGCGACGACGAGTCGATCAACATCGACCTCGCCGCGCTCGACCCGAACGTGCAGTCGATCGTGTTCCCGGTGTCGATCCACGAGGCCGACGCGCGTGGTCAGTCGTTCGGTCAGGTCAGCAATGCGTTCATCCGCGTCGTCAACCGGGCCGACGGCGCCGAGGTGGCTCGATACGACCTGAGCGAGGACGCGTCCGGTGAGACGGCGATGCTCTTCGGCGAGGTGTATCGGCGCGGTGCGGAATGGAAGTTCCGCGCCATCGGCCAGGGCTACGCGTCCGGACTGGCGGGCATCGCCCGCGATTACGGCGTCCACGTCTGAGCGACGCCGTCCGCTCGTCCGCGCCGGACAGCGACGACGTGTGCCCGGCTCTCGGGATCCGAGGGCCGGGTCAGGCGGCGTCGAGAAGCGTCGCCAGGAGCGCTTCGACAGCCGAACCTCGGCCGCGGGGCGGGCCATGGGGCAGGAATTCCGGTTCCTGCCCCACATGGTGGAGCGGGTTGACCTGCCATGGGCGGGTCGATCCGGACGGTCGCCATCCGACGCGCCCGGTATCCGGGCCGTCGGTCAGGAGCCGGGTCTCCCATTTCCCGGGTCCCTTGCCCTCGGCCCGATTGTGTTTGCCGCACGCCGCACCGAGATTGATGATGTCGGTCGTCCCGCCGTCTTCCCACCTCGTGACGTGGTGGGCTTCGGTCCGGGAGAACGGAACATCACATTCGGGGCCGCTGCACCCGCGATCGCGGGCGAACAACGCCAGCCGCTGCGCCTTCGACGCCAACCGTTTACCCCGTCCGAGGTAGAGGATTTCACTGGTGTGCGCTTTGAACACGGCCAGATGCGGGGTGGCGTGGGCGGCGACCTCGACCAGATCCTTCACCGGAACCCGCGCCCCGGTCGCCGTATGCGCGACACCGGCCTCAGCCGCCAACTCCTGATCGGTGACAGTCACAACAAGCTCGGCCGGTATCCGATCCGGCCGACCGAGCCCACCATGTCCCAACACGAAGTCGAGCATCGCAGCCAGCGCATCATGGTTGCGTTGCGCGGTGCTGCGCGTATCGCGCTCGACGGCGGCGGCGAGAACCTGCGGGTCCAGACCGTCCCGGTCGACGGCCCCGAACACCGGTGTTTCATCGTCGGGATTGTTCATCCCGGGCGCGGCCCACGCGGTCAGGACGACGTCGAGTTTGGCCCGGACCGCCGGGGTGAGTGATCCGCGGAGCTTGGACATCAACCGGGCATCTTGCGGGGCCACGGTGAACCCGCGCGTGCGCTTGCGGTCGCGGTCGTCGGTGAGTTCCCCGTCGGGGTCGAGGTGACCCAGGAGCCGCTCGCCGACCGAGCGGACTCCGGCGGGGGTGAGGTCCCGCGCCGCCGCCGCGAGGTGTTCTTCGGCGGCGGTGACGGTGTCGGCGTCGATTGCGGCCGGGATCTTGTCGATCACGTCGGCGATAGTGCGGACGTGTGCCCGGTTGATGCCGTCCTCGCGCAGGGCGTGGGCGGTAGCCTCCAAACGGGCGGGAAGTCGTTGGCCGCCGATCCCGAGGAACTCGCCGGTGGCGAACATGAGTTTCATGCGGGTGTTGGCCTCAGGGGCACCCAACCGGAGGCCGGTGGTCATGTACTTCTGTATGTTCTGGAAGCCGCGGGTGTGGAAGGCGTATTGGTCGTTGATCTCGATCATCAGCGAGGTGGTGGCCGCTTCCCGGCGTGACCGAATGCGTTCGTCGGCCTCCGCCGCGGCGAGGAGGTCATCGCCGGCGAGCGAGGCGAACGACACCTCGTTCAGCTTGGCTGCGACAGCCTCACCGAGAGCAATCAGTTCGGCAGGTGAGTCCGGGAGTGCCGGGCCGTCGGGGGTGGGTTCGGTCATCGGATTCATCCCCTTGTAAGTGCTGGTCATAGCCGTTTTCGACCTTTGACCACACACTAACAACAGACCCCGACAATTCCATTCGCGTGCGCGGGATCGCTGCGCTGCCACACGGGTCGTCGTACAACGAGAGTGCGTGGGGCTCGCAGGCCGGAGCACGCCTCCACCTCCACGCGAGTGAACCCGCCAGGCAGCCCTGGCGGGTTCAGGACGGTGCGGGCGACCCTAGTCGACGCCCGAATCGATCGCCGCGCGGTCGAGCGACTCGGAGGCGGCGTCTTCGGGCTGGCCGCCCGCGATCGCCTGCGCGCCGCCGGCCGACAGCTCGCCGACGAGGTCGGCGGTGGCGCCGCCGACCACACCGAGCTGCGCGTACTGCTCGAGGCGAGCACGCGAGTCGGCGATGTCGAGGTTGCGCATGGTCAGCTGGCCGATACGGTCGGACGGGCCGAATGCGGCGTCGCCGACGCGCTCCATCGAGAGCTTGTCGGGGTGGTACGACAGACCCGGTCCCTCGGTGTTGAGGAAGTGGTAGTCGTCGCCGCGACGGAGCCGAACGGTCACCTCGCCGGTGATGGCCGAGCCGACCCAGCGGACCAGCGACTCGCGCAGCATGAGCGCCTGCGAGTCCATCCAGCGGCCCTCGTACATGAGGCGACCGAGGCGACGGCCCTCGTTGTGGTAGTTGGCGACGGTGTCCTCGTTGTGGATCGCGTTCACCAGGCGCTCGTAGCCGATGTGCAGCAGCGCCATGCCCGGCGCCTCGTAGATGCCGCGCGACTTGGCCTCGATGATCCGGTTCTCGATCTGGTCCGAGACACCGAGTCCGTGGCGGCCGCCGATCTCGTTGGCCTTCAGAACCAGGGCGACGGCGTCGTCGAAGACCTCCCCGTTGATCGCGACCGGGCGGCCCTGCTCGAAGCGGATGCTGACGTCTTCGGTGGCGACCTCGACGTCGTCGCGCCAGGCGGCGACACCCATGATCGGCTCCACGACGTCCAGGCCGTGGTCGAGGTGCTCGAGGGTCTTCGCCTCGTGGGTGGCGCCCCAGATGTTGGCGTCGGTCGAGTAGGCCTTCTCCTGCGAATCGCGGTAGGGCAGGTCGCGCTCGACGAGCCACTGGCTCATCTCGTGGCGGCCGCCGAGCTCCTCGACGAACTGGGTGTCCAGCCACGGCTTGTAGATGCGCAGCTGCGGGTTGGCCATCAGGCCGTAGCGGTAGAACCGCTCGATGTCGTTGCCCTTGTAGGTGGAGCCGTCGCCCCAGATGTCGACGCCGTCCTCCTTCATGGCGCGGACCAGCAGCATGCCGGTGACGACGCGGCCGAGCGGCGTGGTGTTGAAGTAGGTCTTGCCCGAGCTGCGGATGTGGAAGGCGCCGCACTGCAGTGCCACCAGCCCCTCCTCGACGAGTGCACTGCGGCAGTCGACCAGGCGGGAGATCTCGGCGCCGTACTGTCCGGCGCGGCCCGGGACCGACGCGATGTCGGGCTCGTCGGCCTGACCGAGGTCAGCGGTGTACGTGCAGGGAATCGCGCCCTTCTCACGCATCCAGGCAACGGCGACGGACGTATCCAGGCCACCCGAGAACGCGATTCCAACGCGCTCCCCAATGGGCAGAGAGCTCAGCACTTTCGACATACGTCCAGCTTAAATGGTAGATCGACCCACCGACGAATCACCCGCGTTATCCCACGATGCGCGGTCGCTTCGACGATGGCCGTCCGTGACGGCGGAGTCCTGGCCCGCGTGTGGACGACGCCGAATGGATCGCGGCCCGCGACGCATGTCCGAACCGGCCCCGATGCTGCTAGAGATCAGTCACTCGTCCGACTCGTCGGCGCGCTTGTCGGCTTCCATCTCGCGTGCCTGGCGCCGCTGTGCCTCTGCGCGTTCGCGGATCCGGCGGAGGAACTCCTCGTCGTCATCGGGGTTGCTCGGCTGGGCCGGCCGCGGCCGCTCATACTCCGGGAACCCCGTGGTGCGCTGTACGGGCGTGGCCCGAGCCCCCTCGGGACGGCCCACCAGGAACCACACCAGCGAGCCCGCCAACGGGATCAGGACGACGATGATCAGCCAGCCGACCTTCGGAAGATGCCGTACGCGCCAGTCGTCGGCGACGACGACGTCGACCAGCGCGGCCACCCAGATCACCAGCACAATGAGACCGAAATACGGCATGGATCCCCCCAAGGATTAGGTCGAACGGATTACTGACCCTAACGCGGATTCGGGCCGGTCACGTAGCAACCGGCCCGAATTCGACAACTCTCGCAGTCGGGTCAGAACCCGCCGTCGAGGAAATCGGCGTACGCCGGCAGGTCCAGCTGACCGTGACCGGACAGGCCGATGACCACCACTTCCTCCTTGTCGCTGTTCGCGACGTGCGCGGCGCAGGCGGCGATCGCATGCGTCGATTCCGGTGCGGGCACGATGCCCTGGGTGCGGGCGAACTGGACGCCGGCGCTGAACGCGTCGTGCTGAGCGATCGCGGTGCCCTCCACCAGACCGAGCTCCACCGTGTGACTCAGCGCGGGCGCCATGCCGTGGTACCGCAGACCGCCCGCATGGATCGGATCCGGCACGAAGTCCATACCGAGCGTGTGCATCTTCAGCAGCGGGGTCAGTCCGGCGACGTCGCCGTGGTCGTAGCGGTACTCGCCCTGGGTGATCGACGGGCACGCGGCGGGCTCGGCGGCGACGATCCGCGGCGTGCTGCGGCCGTCGAGCTTCTCCCGGATGAACGGGAACGAGAGACCTGCGAGGTTCGATCCGCCTCCGGCACAGCCGAACACGACGTCGGCGCCGCCCGGCTCCACGGCGTACAGCTGGTCGACGGCCTCCTGACCGATGACACTCTGATGCAGCACCACGTGGTTGAGAACGCTGCCGAGGGCGTACCGCGTGTCGTCGTTCTGCGCGGCGACCTCCACGGCCTCCGACACGGCCATCCCCAGGCTGCCGGTGGTGTTCGGATCTTTGGCGAGCATCGCGCGACCGGATTCGGTGAGATCCGACGGGCTCGGGTGCAGCGTGCCGCCGTAGGTCCGGATGAGGAAGCCGCGGTAGGGCTTCGAATCGTACGACGCGCGGACCTGCCACACCTCGACGTCGATGCCGAACTGCGCGCCGGCGAAGGCGAGGGCGCTTCCCCACTGACCGGCGCCGGTCTCGGTGGTCAGCTTCTTCACACCGTCGATGCTGTTGTAGTAGGCCTGTGCGACAGCCGAATTCGTCTTGTGGCTGCCGACCGGGCTCACTCCCTCGTACTTGACGTAGATGCGCGCCCTGGTGTTGAGGGCCTCCTCGAAACGTCGGGCGCGGATCAGCGGCGACGGACGCCACATCTTGTAGATTTCGCGGACCGGCTCGGGGATCTCGATGTACGGCTCCGTCGAGACCTCCTGAGCGATGAGACCCGCGGGAAACAGTGCGGCGAGATCGTCGGGCCCGACCGGCTCCTTGGTACCGGGGTGCAGGTGCGGCGGGATCGGTTCGTCCAGCTCTGCCGCCAGGTTGTACCAGTGAGTGGGAACGTCCACCGTCACCAGATCGGGATTCGACGCATCAACGTTGCTAGTCATGCAGGTCACAGTAATAGCCGTCGGCGGCCCCGTCATGGTCGGGCCGCGACGGACGAGACTCCCCAGTCCTATGCTCGATCGATGATGAACCGACAGTGGCAGGCGACGGGGTCCGACGGTCTGCGCGACTTCGCGTTCGTCGACGGCGAGGCTCCCGAACCGGGGCCCGGCCGGGTACGAGTGTCCGTCACCGCGGCCGGGGTCAATCCCGCCGATCTCAAACATGTGGCTCGGGCGACGACGTTCCCGCTACCGATCGGCTACGAGATCACCGGTGTGGTGGACGCCGTGGGTCCCGACGCGGTGGGCGGTTCCGGACCGCTTCGCATCGGCGACCGGGTGGCCGCGTTCCGCGTGCACGGCGGCTACGCGACGTCGTTGACGTTTCCCGCCGAGAAGGCGTTCGCCCTGTCCGACTCGGTCGACGACGTCGCAGCGGCCGGGTTGCTGTTGGCCGGCACCACGGCGGCCGACATGCTGCACCGCGCACGGCTCGCCTCCGGCGAGGAGATCATCGTGCACGGCGCATCGGGCGCGGTGGGCGCGACGCTGCTGCAGCTCGCCGCGCGCGACGGCGTCCGCGTGATCGGAACCTGCGGACCGGCGCGCACCGACGCGGTGGCTCGATACGGAGCGGTCCCGGTCGTCTACGGTGACGGGCTGACCGACAGACTCCGTGCGGCCGCGTCGAATCCCATTGCGGCACTGGACCTCACCGGCACCGACGAGGCCATCGACGCGTCTCTGACGCTGGTCGCCGACCGGTCGCGGATCATCACCGCCGCGAACAAGACGGCGGCGGACCGATACGGGCTCGTCGCCGTGGCAGGTCTGGATCCCGAGAGCGCGACCTATCGCGATGCGATGCGCGGACCACTGCTCGATCTGGTCGCCGCCGGTGAACTCGAGGTGCCGATCGCGCGGACGTTCCCGTTGGTCGACGCCGTCGAAGCGCTCGAACTGGTGGCCAGTGGCAGGGCGGGCGGGAAGGTGGTGCTGACCGTCTAATCCGGCAGCATCGGGGCGTCGGCACCGTGGTCTCGATGCACCAGGGCGCCGCGAGTGATCGCGTTCCGTCCGAACCTCCCGCGGAGAGCGTCGACGGCGACGTCGAGGTCTGCGGTGTGATCGGGCCGGTCGAACGACAGTGCCAACTGCACGGCGCCGTGGTCTTCGAGGTTGCCGAGGGAGAGTCCGATCAGCGTGCAGCCCCGCTCGCGAATCATCGGCATGGCCTCGTCGAGCAGCCCGCGCGCGACGGCGAGGATCACCTCGGTCGAGTCGGTCGGATCGTGCATCGACCGCGATCTGGTCACGGCGTCGAAGTCGTGGAAGCGTAAGCGCAGCACGATGGTTCGGGTCAGTCGGTCTGCCGCGCGCAGGCGGCCGCCGAGCCGGTCGACGATGGCGAGCAGCGTCGCCTCGATGTCGGCCTCGGATTTGATGCGACGCCCGAGCGCCCGCTGCGAACCGATGGAACTGCGCCGCCTCCCGGTCTCGACGCGCCGTGGATCGCGGGCCGTCGACAGGGCGTACAGGTGTCGTCCGGTGCCGCGACCGAGCAGTGCGCACATGCGGTTCTCGCCGAGCTGCGCGATCTGTCCGACGGTGGAGACGCCCGCGTCCCGCAGGCGCGCCTCGGTCTTGGCTCCGACACCCCACAGGCGTCGGACCGGAAGCGGGTGCAGGAAGTCCAGCTCTCCGCCCGCGGGCACTTCCAGGAGGCCGTCGGGTTTGCCGACCGCGCTGACGACCTTGGCGAGGAATTTGCTGCGGGCCACGCCGACCGTGATCGGCAGTCCGACGTCGGTGCGCACGCGACGGCGAAGACGGGCCGCGATCTCGACGGGCGTGCCGCTGATCTTGCGGAGTCCGCCGACGTCGAGGAACGCCTCGTCGACGGAGATGCCCTCGACGAGCGGTGTGACGTCATGAAACACGTCGAACACCGCTCGTGAGGCGGCCATGTACACATCGAACCGCGGCGGCATGGTGACCGCGGTCGGACACAGTGCTCGGGCCTCGTGTCCGGGCATCGGCGAGCGCACACCGGCCGCCTTGGCCTCATAGCTCGCCGCGAGCACGACGCCGGATCCGACCAGGACCGGTCGGCCGCGCAGCCGCGGATGGTCGCGCTGCTCGACCGAGGCGTAGAAGGAGTCCAGATCGGCGTGGAGGATCGACGCCTCGCTCCGTTCGAACTGTTCGATCCTCATGCGTCGATCATGGCACCGACCTCCGACAGTCTCAGGCGAACGCGCGGTGGTACGCCGCGGGCACGTAGCCGTACTCGCGACGCAACTCCTTCTCGGCGCGGACCGGGAAGTGCGGGTCGCGCAGCATCTCGCGACCCAGCAGGACCACATCGGCTTGGCCGGTGGCGAGGATCTGCTCGGCCTGGAACGGATCGGTGATGAGTCCGACCGCGGCGGTCGGCAGCTCGGCCCCGCTGCGGATCTGTTCGGCGAAGCGCACCTGGTAGCCGGGACCGACGGGGATCTGAGCGGGGACGTTGGCTCCGGTCGACACGTCGATCAGGTCGACGCCGTGCGCCTTGAGCAGGCGGGAGACCTCGACGGTGTCGTCGCCGGTGAGTCCGCCGTCGGTCCAGTCGGTGGCCGAGAGTCGGACGAGGACGGGGAAGTCGTCTCCGACCTCGGCGCGGACCGCGTCGACCGTCTCGAGCAGGAAGCGCGCGCGGTTCTCCAGCGATCCGCCGTAGGAGTCGGTGCGGACATTGCTCAGCGGCGAGAGGAACTCGTGCAGGAGGTACCCGTGCGCGGCATGGATCTCGACCAGGTCGAAGCCCGCATCGGCCGCGCGTCGCGCCGAGGCGGCGAATGCGGCGACCGTCTCGACGATCTCGGCCGCGGTGAGCTCCTTCGGGTCGGCGAGATCGGGGAACGCGATCGGCGACGGCGCGACGGTCTGCCATCCGCCCTCGTCGACGGACCGCGCACCCGACTTCTCGGCGCCCCACTCCGGCCACGTCGACGCCTTGCGGCCGGCGTGCGCGAGTTGGATGCCCGCGGCGGCGCCCTGCGAGTGCATGAAGTCGACGATCGGCGCGAAGGCGTCGCGCTGCTCGTCGTTCCACAGGCCGAGGTCGCGGTTGGAGATCCGGCCCTCGGGTGTCACACCCGTGGCCTCGACGATCACCGCGCCCGCACCGCCACGCGCCAGCCCGCCGTAATGGACCAGGTGCCAGGCCGCGGGCACGCCGTCCTCGGTGTTCGCCGAGTACTGGCACATCGGCGGAACCCAGACGCGGTTGCGGACGGTTAGTCCGCGCAGGGTGATCGGTTCGAACAGCAGGTGAGACAACGGACAAGTCCTTCGACGGATCGGCGGTACGGCCGGGGTGCGGCCCCTCGTACTACGACGACCCTCGCGCGCCGATCATTCCCGAGCGGTGCCGACGGTGGCGGGGCGCACAGCCGATCGCGGAAGCGCTCTCAGTCGGTGTGCGCCGGAAGGACGCGCGCCCGGACCTCGCCGAAGCCGATGCGTCCTCCGTTCGCCCCCGGGGCGGTCGCGGAGATCGCGATCTCGTCGCCGTCGACGATGAAGGTTCGCTGCTCGCCCGCGACGTCGACGGGTTCGGCGCCGCCCCAAGTCAGCTCGATGAACGCACCGCGCTGGTTCTTCTCGGTCCCGGAGATCGTCCCGGAGCCGAACAGGTCACCGGTGCTCGCGGCGGCGCCGTTGACGGTGGTGTGCGCGAGCATCTGCGCCGGCGACCAGTACATGCCCGCGTACGGCGGCCGGGTGACGGTGTCGCCGTTCCATTCCACGGCGAGATCGATGTCCAGCCCCCAGTCCTGATCGCCTCGCAGGTAGGGCAGCGGCGTCGGATCCTGGGCGGGCGTCGGCACGCGCGCGGCCTCCAGTGCCTGCAGCGGCACGACCCACGCCGAGATCGAGGTGGCGAAGCTCTTGCCGAGGTTCGGGCCGAGCGGCACGTACTCCCAGGCCTGGATGTCGCGGGCGGACCAGTCGTTGAGGATCACCGCGCCGAAGCAGTGGTCGGCGAACTCGTCCGGAGCGATCGAGCCGCCCATCGGCGAACCCGCACCGACGATGAAGCCCATCTCGGCCTCGATGTCCAGACGCAGCGACGGTCCGAACGTCGGCTCGGCATCGGTCGGCGCCTTGCGCTGTCCGGACGGGCGGACGATGTCGGTTCCGGAGACCACCACCGTGCTCGACCGGCCGTGGTAACCGACGGGCAGATGCTTCCAGTTCGGCATCAGCGGTTCGGCGTCCGGGCGGAACAGCCGACCGAGGTTCGACGCGTGGTTCTCGGAGGCGTAGAAGTCGACGTAGTCGGCGACGGCGATGGGCAGATGCATCGTCACATCGGTCACCGCGTGCACCGCGTCGTCGGCGACGTCGCCGGTGACGAGGTCGGCGATCCGGGCTCGTACGGCATCCCAGCGCGCGCGTCCTTCCGCCATGAAGGCGTTGAGCGTGGGCTCGGCGAACACGGCGTCGTCGAGAGCCGCGGCCAGGTCGACGACGTGGTCGCCGACGCGGACTCCGACGCGCGCCGGCGTCCCGTCGGTGGAGAACACGCCGTACGGGAGGTTGTCGACGCCGAACAGCGAGTCGGCGGGAATCGGGATGACGGTCATGCGGGGACTCCTTGGTCGGTGGTGGACACGAGGCCGAGGTCGGTCAGCTCGGTCAGCGGGTCGGCGATGCTGCACGTTCCGAACGACCGGAAGGTCGCACGCAGCGCTCCGACCGCGTGGCCGTCGAGCTCGGTCAGCGCGCGCGCGAGTCGCGCACCGTCGCGTTCGGCGAGAGTCCGGGCGATCTCGGCGACCGTGGCGCCGCGTCCCGCCCGGTGAGCGGCGAGCATGAGATTGAGGAATCCATGCTGTTCGAAACCGGTGTCGGGATCGGTGTTGCGGACCGCGTGGTGCAGCCCCGCGGTCGCTTTGAAGGGGACGCCCGCCTCCACGGCGGACACGACGGCCGCGGCGAGTTCGGCCTCGTCCGGGTACGCCTCGGCGACGATGCCGCCGGTGCGGAACTTAGCCGCGTACGGAGTGCCGATCAGCGCGGCCATGACCTCGGCGCGCCGCCGATCACGCGGCACTTCGACGTAGACCTCGACACCGGGAACGCTTGCGGCGATCGCATCGAGTCCCGCGATCAGGGCGGCGGTGGTCTGCCCGGCCGGCACCGCGATCTCCAGCGCCGCGAACCGCACCCCGGCCACACCGCGAACGACGGCGACGGCGTCGGGCGCCGCCGCGACACCGGCCGGGACGGTCAGGCTCAGATCGAGGACGCCGTCGACCCGCGCGAGGATCCCGGGAAGCTCCGCGAGCCGTGGCGCCGGGAAGACGAACGGCCCGACCAGCCGAGCGTGTGCACTGCGCTCATGTGCCAGGTGCGCCGGCACCGCGTCGGCGATCGATGCGTTCCCCGGCGGGAACAGGGCCGCGTCGTCGCACAGCCCGGCAAACAGATCGGGGATCGCGATGGCGTGCTCGGTCACGACGCCGGCCGCCGTCCCGCCCACGTCCACGCATATCCCGGGTCCTCGCAGGCCAGCGCGCCTTCACCGAGTTCGAGGGGCCGGAACGTGTCGACCATGACCGCGAGTTCGTCGAAGAACTCGACACCGATGCTGCGCTCGTACGCCCCCGGCTGCGGACCGTGCGCATGCCCTCCCGGGTGGATCGAGATCGAGCCCTGACCGATCCCCGATCCCTTACGCGCCTCGTAGTCGCCGCCGCAGTAGAACATGATCTCGTCGGAGTCGACATTCGAGTGGTAGTACGGCACCGGAATCGACAGGGGGTGATAGTCGACTTTACGGGGCACGAAGTTGCAGATCACGAAGTTGTGGCCCTCGAACGCCTGATGCGCGGGCGGCGGCTGATGCACACGTCCGGTGATCGGTTCGTAGTCGGCGATGTTGAACGTGTACGGGTACAGACAGCCGTCCCACCCGACGACGTCGAACGGGTGATCCGGGTACACCATCCGCGTACCGACGATCCGCCCGCCCGCACGGTGCTTCACCAGCACCTCGACATCGGTGCCCTCGGTCAGGAGCGGGTCGGTCGGTCCATGCAGATCGCGTTCGCAGAACGGAGCGTTCTCCAGCAGCTGACCGAAGCGGGACAGATACCGTTTGGGCGGCACGATGTGGCTGTTGCCCTCGATCGTGTACGCGCGCAACGGATCCGCGCCCTGCGGTATCCAACGGTGCGTCGTGGACATGGGGAGCAGGACGTAGTCGCCTTCCCGTGCGCGCAAGGCGCCGAAGACGGTCTCCACGATCGCCTCGCCGGACTCGATGTACACCATCTCGTCGCCGAGCGAGTTCCGATACAGCGGCGACGGTGCCGCCGCGACCACATACGAGATCCGCACGTCGGCATTGCCCAGGATCAGACGTCGGCCGGTCACGACGTCCGTCTGTGTCCACGACGACGCCGGGAACAGGTCGTGCAGCTTCAGATGCCGCGGCTTGAGCGGATGATTCGGCGTGGTCGACTGATCACGCAACTTCCACACCGTGGCGTCGACGATCGCCGACGGGATGTTCCGGTGGTAGAGCAACGACGAGTCGGAGGAGAAGCCCTCCTCGCCCATCAACTCCTCGAAGTAGAGGTTCCCCTCGGGACCTCGATGCTGTGTGTGGCGCTTCGGCGGGACGACGCCGAGCTGTCGGTAGTACGCCATGGCCGACCTCCTGTCGTGATAGGCGAGATTCTGCGGATACGGTTCAGGCCTCGACGGGCGACGTGACGGAACGATCTCCGGCGCCGCGCACCATCTTCGGAACCTTGACGAAGGCGAGCATGATCCCGGAGAGGATGAGGCAGCCGATCGGGAAGTACAGGCCGATGGTCACGTCGTCGGCCGACGCGTTCTTGCCGATCACATACGGACCGAAGAAGCCGCCCAGTGCGGCGATCGTGTTGATCGCGGCGAGACCGACGACGGTCTCCTTCTTCGACAGGACCTGCGAAGCCATCGCCCAGTACGGCGCGAGGTAGCCGAGCACACCGATCGCGGCCATCGAGAGGAACACCATGGCGACGGCGGGTGTGCCGACGCACTGGATGGTGCCGAACAGGCCGACCGCGGCGACCAGCAGCGAGACGATCGTGTGGTACTTGCGTTCACCGGTGCGATCCGAGAACCGCGCGATCAACACCATGCCGACGGCGCCGACGAGGAACGGCAGGGTGCCGAGGAAGCCGATGTTGGTGGCCGAGTAGTCCGGGTTCATCTGCTTGATGATCTGCGGCAGGAAGAACGTGAAGCCGTACAGGCCGCAGGCGGCGAACAGGTTCGCGACCGCCAGATGCAGGATCTTCGGGTTCTTGATCGCGCCGAGTTGCTGTTTGACGGTCTCCTCTTCGCGGCCGTCGGGGTACTCGGACTCGATCTGGCCCTCGAGCCAGGCGGACTCGTCCTTGGTCAGGAACCTCGCCTTCGACGGAGTGTCGGGCAGGTAGAACAGAATGACGATGCCGAGGATGATGGTCGGTGCGCCCTGCAGGATGAAGACCCATCGCCAGCTGCTCATGTCGAACCAGTGGATGTGGTCGAGGATCAGACCACCGGTGAAGCTGCCGACGATCATCGCGATCGGCTGCGCGAGTGCCATCGCGGCGATCGCACGCCCCCGCTCACGCTGACGGAACCAGAAGGTCAGATACAGCAGCAGACCCGGGTACAGACCGGCTTCGGCGATGCCGAGCAAGATGCGGACGATGTACAGGTGGGTCACGCTGTTCACGAATCCGAGGATCACCGTGACGATGCCCCAGCTGATCGCTATGCGCGCGAGCCAGAGTCGGGCGCCGAACTTCTTGAGCGCCATGTTGGACGGAATCTCGAACACGACGTACGCGAGGAAGAAGATCGACGACACCGCGCCGAAGGTCGCGGTCGTGATTCCGAGGTCGTCCTCCATGCCGAGTTGGGCATAGCTGATATTGGTCCGGTCCATGTAGTTGAAGATGTACAGCAACATGACCAGCGGCATGACTCGGAAGGCGACCTTCCGAATCGTCGAACGCCCGACGGCCGCGTCTGCGGCCTGGGCGGCGGTAGTGGTGGCGTCCATGCCGACTACTCCTTGGCGGTGAGGGGTGCCCGGCGCGGTGAGGTCGTCGCCGCGCCGGGCCGGAGGGAGGGTGAAGAGAGGTTCATCAGGCCTCGGCGACCGCCGCGGCCCGTCGCCCGGCGATACGCCCCATGGTGAGAGCGTTCGCGACGGCGTTTCCGCCGCCCACGTAGCGGAGGCCGAGCACACCGGCCCCGGCCTCGCCCGCGGCGAAGAGCCCGGGGACGGCTCGGCCGTCTGCGTCGAGGACCTGCGCGTCGCCGTTGATCTCGAGACCGGCGTGGGTGCACACGAGTTCGGCGGGCAGCATCCGCACCGCGTAGAAGGGTCCCGCGTCGATCGGCTCCGGATTCGCCGTCGACCCCTTGTTCGCGAGGGTCCGGTGGCGAAGGAAGTCGTCGTCGAATCCGTTGGGCAACTGAGTGTTCCACCGATCGACCGCGGCCCTGAGAGCACCGGCGGGCACGGCGATCTGTGCGGCCAGGTCGTCGAGCGTCTCGGCCCGGACCGTGCGGCCGGCGTCCGCCTCCTCGGCGATCCTGTTCGCATCCCAGTCGGCGTATCCAGCGGGAAGGTTGACACGCGCCTTCTCGTCGAAGACCGCCCACACCCGGCCGCCTTGGGCGTCGATGATGCCCGACGACACCGCGTACGACGCGTCCTCGTCCATGAATCGTCGACCGGAGTGGTTGACGTAGATCCTCGACTTGGGCGGGAACCCCGCCTGCCAGTGGTGATGACGCTGGAAGTACGCGGTGGGGAGCATGAGCCCCCAGCCGTCGCCCGTCACCGACGCTCCGACCTGATCGCCGAACGCGAGGTGGTCGCCGCGGCTGCCCGGTGCCGCGACCACGAACAGCGACTCGTCGGCCTGCAGTGCGGTCGGGTAGTGGCGTTCGAGCAGTTCACGGTTCTGCGCGAATCCACCAGAGGCGACGACCACTGCTTTCGCGCGGACATCGATGTCGTCGGCGACGACGCCGACCACTCGCCCGTCCTCGACGAGCAGCGACTGCACCCGAGTGGCGAGCACGACGTCGACACCGTTGGCCTTCCGTGCACGGTCGAGGGTCTGGACCAGGCCGTAGCCCTGGTCCTTGGGCACGTGACCGCGCCAGACGTCCTCGACGCCCGCCTGGGACAGCCCCGGCATGTGGGCGTTCGACGACTCGCGCGCCGGGATGTCCACGCCGAGCCCGATCAGCCACTCCAGGGTGGGTCCGGCGTTCTCGCAGAAGGTGCGGATCAGTCCGGGTGCGAGCATCCACTGGTTGAGGTCCATGTAGTGCTGAAAGAACTTCTCGGCGGTGTCGTCGATGCCGACACCCTTCTGCACGCTCGTGCCCGCCGCCGTGAACAGGCCTGCGGACAGCTGCGTCGAGCCGCCGAGCTCGGTCTCCGACTCGAACAGCAGGACCGACGCCCCGGCTTCGGCGGCCGACACCGCCGCCGCGAGCCCCGCGCCGCCACCCCCGATGACGACGACGTCCACGGTCTCCTCGTCGCTCACGACAGGTCTCCAGTCTCTTCGATGATGCGGTGATACAGACCGTTCGAGACCAGTCCGCCGTCGACGGTCAGCTCACTGCCGGTCATATAGGTCGACCGGTCCGACAGCAGGTGAAGCACTGCGTCGGTGATCTCGGCCGGGGTGGCCATGCGGTTCATGGGGATGCTGTCGACGGCGGCCTTTACGAATGCGTCGGCACCGCCGAGCAGCGCCGTCCCCACGAGGCCGGGGTGCACGGAGTTCACCCGGATGTTCCACTTGGCGAAGTTGCCCGCGGCCGACTTCGACAAGCCGGTGAGCCCCCACTTGCTCGACGAGTACGCCGGAGAGAAGTAGCCGATCTGACCGGAGATCGACGAGATATTGACGATCGATCCGCCACCGGAGTCGCGCATCAGCGGCGTGACAGCCTTCATACCGTAGAACGGGCCGAACAGGTTGATTCTCATGGTCAGTTCCCAGACGTCGTCCGGGGTGTCGAGGAACTCCAGGCGGCGGCTGATGCCCGCGTTGTTGACGAGACCGCCGAGTTCGCCCCGCGCGCCGGCGATCTCGTCGACGACGCGAGTCCAGGCGGCCGGATCGGCGACGTCGAGTTCGTGCGCCGAAGCACTCCCGCCGGCCGCCTCGATCTCGCCGATCACCGCCGAGGCGTCTGCGACGTCGGCGACGCACACGTGGACACCGCGTGCGGCGAGCGCCGTGGCGTGCGCCGCGCCCATGCCTCCCGCGGCCCCGGTCACCAGAACCACGCGCGGATACGTGACGGACTCAGACATGCCGGGAACCGCCGTCGACGGCGATGGAGTGCCCGGTGACGTACCGCGCACTGTCGGAGAGGAGGAACAGCAGCGGTCCGAAGACCTCTTCCGGGGACCCGAGGCGGTGGAGGGGCACCACGTCGAGCGCGTGCTTGAGGGCCGCCGGGTCCTCCTGGACCCAGCGGGTCATCTCGGTGTCGATGTATCCGGGTGCGATCGAGTTGACGCGGATCCCCTTGTCGCCCAACTCCACGGCCAGGGACTCGGTGAGGTGGGCGACCGCGGCCTTCGACGTGCAGTACGCGCCTCGACCGCGGCGGATGCGCAGCGCGGACACCGACGACATGTTGACGATCGCGCCACCCGGTTCCATATGGCGCGCGGCGGCCTGCGCACCGAACAAGACGCCTTCGACGTTGACGTCGAGCACGGCCGAGATCTGCTCGGGGGAGATCTCGTCGACCGGTGCGAACGGGAAGATGCCCGCGTTGTTGATCCAGAAGTCGATGCGCCCGAACTCCTTCAGTGCGATCTGCGCGAGCGCCTCGTGGTCGGCGACGTCGGTGACGTCGACCCGTGCACCGACCACTCGTCCGGGCGTGTCGGCGAGCGACTGTGCGGCGAGCGAGGTGTTGATCTCGGCCGCGGTGGCGTTCATCTGCTCGTCGTTGATGTCGGCGCCGACGACGTTCACCCCGCGCGTCGCCAGTCCCTCGGCGAACGCGGCGCCCATGCCCCGCGCCGCTCCGGTCACGACGGCGGCCCTTCCCGCCAGTTCCGGGTACACCGCGGTCATCTGTGCCGAATCGGTGCGGCCGGGGTTCTGTGCGTCAGTGGTGTCGGTCATTGTGGTCTTCCTCCAGAATTGTCTCTGCGTCGAATGCGATCGACCCGCGTCATGAGGCGGGCTGATCGTCACGGCGGACGACGCGACGCGCGATGCGCCAGGCTCCGCCTACTCGGACGACGTGGTCGGTGATCGTCGTCATGCGGAGGAGACGGGATTCTCCCCCGTGCCGGGTGGCGACGATCTGCAGGTAGCCGCCGACGACGAGTTCGTCGTCGGCGACCCGATCGACGGCGAGGTTCGTGAGCACATGTCTGTGCGCCTCTCCCGCGGCCGCGGCGTTCTTCGCGAACGCCTGCGCGAACTCGACGAGCGCCTTCTCCCCGACGACCGGTGCCGAGTAGCTCGGCGACACGAACTCGCCGTCGACGGTGAACGTCTGCGCCCACGCGAGAGCTCGCCCCCCGTCGATGAGATGACTCTGCCGCCCGTAGAGCTGATGGATCTCCGCGAGGTCGCCCGGAGTGACGTCGGTGCGCGTGCCGCTCACAGCCATTGGCGGGACCTCCCGGTCATTGTCGATCGGTCAGACGAACAACATTGCGGTTCGTCTGAATGTGTGCGATAATCGAACGTGTCGTGCGATTAACGATTACTCTAAGTGTCTCGACTCACATACGTCAAGAAGGCGGCCCAATGACATCGCTCGGTTCTCATGGAGACCTGGACCCCATCGACGCCGAATCACCTGCCGTACAACTCGACTCGCGAATGTCGAAGACCCTGCACAACGGCCTGGAGATCCTCGAGCTGCTCGCCGCGCACAAGTACGGACTGACCGTGACGGAGATCGCCGAAGGCGTCGGCGTGCACCGCACCGTCGCCGACCGGCTGGTGAGGACCCTGGAGGCCCACCGCATGTGCCGGCGAGCCGAGGGCAAGCGAATCGTCCTCGGCGGTGCGCTGGTGTCCCTGGCGGGCGCGGTCGAGCAGGATCTGCGTGAACTGGTCGAGCCGCTCCTCGAGGAGCTCGCCGACGCGACATCGGCGACCGCTCACGTCGCGGTCCGCGAAGGCGAGAACGCCGTGCGCGCACTCCTGGTGATCGAACCGCGTAACGCTCGGGCCCACGTCGGCTTCCACGCCGGCCAGGTCGATCCGATCAACAAGGGGTCGGCCGGACTCGCGATGCTCGCGACGATGCCGCCGAAAGACGGCGAACGGGAGGAGATCGCCCTGGCCCGCGCGCGCGGTTACGCCGTCACATCCGGCGAAGTGACACAGTCCGTGACCGGCATCTCCGCCGCCGTCATGACCCGAGTGTCCGGACCGGTCAGCATCGGCGTCTCGGTGTTCGACGCCCGTCACCAGGACCGCCTGGGCGACGCCGTCGTCGCGGCCGCACACCGACTGGGGGCGCTCCTGCGCTGACCCGCCCATGACAGACGTCATCGCCGACCCGTGCGGAACCCACACGGACCGATGACTGCGCACACTACTGGCGAGGCCCCCGCCCGACGAGGCTGGAGGCATGAAAACGACATCGCAACCCCCAGCCGACCGCCGTCGCGCCCCCGGATTCCGGGAGGCCTCCATGCACGAACTGTTCATCGACTGCTGCCGTCTCGGACCGGCGCCGACCCGCGGCCGCGAAGTGTTCGTCATCGCGGCGACCGCGGTGCTCCTCGCGGCGGTCCTCATCGCGGTGCAGGCCGGACTGCTCTTCGCGGCGACCGCAGGGGCGATCGTCGCGGCATACATGATCGGACGCTGGGCGTACGGCGAGCGCACCGTGTGGGCCGCCCGATGAGCCCGGTCATCACCGCACGTGACCTGCAGCGCTGGTACGGACACGGCGACGACGCCTACCACGCCGTGCGCGGGGTCGACCTCGACGTCGAGCAGGGCGAGGTGTTCGCCCTCCTGGGCACCAACGGCGCGGGCAAGACGTCGACCCTCGACCTCCTCGAAGGACTGGCCTCCCCGGACGGCGGCACCGTCGAGGTGTTCGGGCTCGATCCAGTGCGCCACCGACGTCGCGTCCGCCCCGATCTGGGCATCATGCTGCAGGCCGGAGGACTTCCCGGCGAGCTGACCGTTGCCGAGACGTTGACCATGTGGCGCGGCACCTGCACCCATCCGACGACGGTCGACGACGTTCTGGACAAGGTGAATCTGACCGACCGCGCCGACGTCCGCGTCGGATCGCTCTCCGGCGGCGAGAAGCGCCGCGTCGATCTCGCATGCGCCCTCCTCGGGCAGCCCCGCCTGCTGTTCCTCGACGAACCGACGACGGGGCTGGACCCGGAGAGCCGCCGCGCGACATGGCGACTGCTCGCCGACCTCAAGGCCGGCGGGGTCACCATGGTCCTGACCACCCATTACCTCGACGAGGCCGAAGCGCTCGCCGACCGGATCGCGATCATGCACGCGGGAGCCGTCGCCCGCGCCGGCACGCTCCGCGAGATCGTCGACGGCCATCCGTCGACCATCGTGTTCGACCACCCCGGCGTCGCACTGCCGCCGATCGACGGACTCACCGTCGACGGAAGCCGCGTCGCACTGGCCACCCACCGGCTCCAGCACGATCTGCTCGACATCCTGACCTGGGCCGACCGCCAGAATCTGCCCCTGTCCGGCCTCGGTGCGCGTGCCGCGTCACTGGAGTCGGTGTTCCTCGACCTCGCGGGCGAACCCGCACACGACCAGACGATCGGAGCCACCCGATGACCGCGACGACCCCCGCCTTTCGACGCAGTCCGCTGACCGCCCTCTCCCGCGCCGAGTTCGTCCAGTTCCGCCGCAACAAGACCCTCGTGGTGACCGGTGTCGTCTTCCCGATCCTCATGCCGCTCGCCGTGTACTTCCTCGGACGCGCCGGGAACGACGGCGTCGTCGAACGCTCCGGAGTCGCCGCCGCCTTCGACATGTTCGCCCTGTTCGCGCTCATGTTCGTGCAGTACTACACGGTGCTGTCGATGGTCACGACACGCCGCAGCGAGGGCGTCCTCAAACGCCTGCGCACCGGGGAGGCGGCCGACTGGCAGATCCTCACCGCGCCCAACGTCCCCGGACTGATCATCACGGCCGCATCGTCGTTGCTCATCGCCCTCGTCGTCTACGCGACAGGCGCGCCGGGCCCGGCCAACGTGATCGCCATGGTCGTCGCACTCGCCGGCGGGGCCGTCGTGTTCGGCCTCCTCGCCCTGGCCACGAGCGGCTTCACCAAGAACGCCGAAGCCGCGCAGATCACGTCACTACCTGTCATCGCCCTCGCGATGATCGGCATGGGCAGCATCCGCGCGACACTCCCCGACCGCGCCGCCGAGATCCTCGGCTGGACACCGTACGCCGCCGTCTCCGACCTGATGCACCTCGGCACCGCGGGGATCCCGGCGACGGCGGGAGAGGACGCTCCCGCGGCCGACTTCGCCGGCACCTTCGCCGATATGGGACGTCCCCTTGCGACACTGGTCGTATGGACCGTCGTCGCGATCGCCCTCGTCTACAAATCGTTCCGCTGGGACGACCGCGGGTGATCGCTCCGCTCGACCGGTGGCGCGGGCTGTCCGAATCCGCCAAATATCGCTCGTACACGCGATGGTCCCTCGAATGCAGCGCCGTCGTGGTCGGCGTCACCACGATCGTCACCGGCAGGCACTTCCCGAGTGTGATCGCCGCCGCGACGGTGACCATGCTGGCGGCGGTCCTCGCCTTCGAGTCCAGGCCCGAGCTGACCGGGCGGAACGCCCCGCGCCGCGATCAGCGGCTCGCCGTCGGGTCGGCGCTCGCATTCCTCGTCGCCTGGATCTGCGGTCTCCTCGTACGGACCTTCATCGACGAGGAGACCGCGCGTGCCGTCGGCTGGCTCGTCGTCGGATTCGCATCGCTGTCGTCTATCGCCTTCGCCGCCCGTCGCTGGCTCATCGCCGCCGGACTCTGCGTCGTGACCGCGCTCGCCTACGGCTCCCCCGCCGGCTACCTGCGCCACATGCTCGCCCTCGCGCTCATCGCCGCGTTCTGCCTGTTCCTCACCCGCCTGTCCGTGTGGGCGCTGCGCGTGGTCGACGACCTCGACAAGGCGCGTGAGACACAGGCCCAACTCGACGTCGCCGAGGAACGTCTCCGCTTCGCTCGCGATCTGCACGACGTGGTGGGACGCGGCTTCTCCACCATCGCCGTCAAGAGCGAACTCGCCTCCCGACTGTCCCGAGCGGGGGCCGCCGAGCGGGCCGCCGCGGAGATGGACGAGGTCAAGGCCGTCGCCGTCTCCTCCATGGAGGAGATGCGCTCACTGGTGCGCGGCTACCGGGGCATCGATCTGACCGGGGAGATCGCCGGCGCCCGCTCCCTGCTCGCCGCCGCGGGATGTCGCCTGGTCGTCGAAGGCGACGCAGACTCCGTCCCCCGGCAGTTCCACGAGGCGGCGGCGTGGGTGGTGCGCGAGGGCACCACGAACATCGTGCGACACTCGTCGGCCACCGCCGCCACCCTGACACTCGGACCGGCCGGGATGAGTCTGACCAACGACGGGGCGACGGCCGTCGAAGGCGAGCACTCGGGACTGCGCGGCCTGGCCGAGCGCCTCGACCACGTCGGCTCGCACCTCGCCACAGCGGCGGACGACGGCCGATTCACTCTTGAGATCCGTTGGGAGAAAGCATGATTCCGGTACTGATGGCCGACGACGAGACCCTGATCCGCGCGGCGATGGCCACCATGCTCGACCTCGAAGACGATATCGAGGTGATCGCGCACGTCGGCACCGGTGAGGATCTCGTCGACCTGTGGCGGACCCGCGTCGACGAGGGACTCCCCACACCCGTCGCCGTCCTCGATCTCCAACTGCCCGGTATGGACGGAATCGACGTCGCGCAGCGACTGCTCGAACTCTCCCCCGGAGCCGGCTGCCTCATCGTCACCAGCCACGGCCGCCCCGGCTATCTCAAACGCGCGCTGTCGACGGGCGTGCGCGGGTTCCTCCCGAAGACGGCGTCGGCGACGACACTCGCGGCCGTCATCCGCACGGTGTACGGCGGCGGACGTTATGTGGATCCCGAACTGGCCGCCGAAGCCATCAGCACCGGCGACTCCGTGCTGACCCCGCGCGAGGCCGACGTCCTCGAGTTCGCCATCGACGGCTCGTCGGTCGACGAGATCGCCGCCCGCGCACATCTCTCACCGGGGACGACGCGGAACTACCTCTCGTCGGCGATGACCAAGCTGGGCGTCGCGAACCGCTACGAGGCCGCGGTCAAGGCTCGGGATCTGGGCTGGATCTGAGGGTCGCCTCTCCCCCGGTCTCAGCGGATGCGACGGGCCCGCAGCACCTCGTCGTCGATATGCGCGCCGTTGCCCGCGGGCACGCCGCGCGGGCGGGTCTGAAGCACCTCGACCTCCCAGTCGTCGCCGAGCCCCTCGGCGATGTCGGACGGGAAGACGTAGTCGGAGGCGTCGAAGCCGTGCGCCGCCATTCCGGCGGCCGCGTGCGCGACCACCAGAAGCCGACCACCCGGTGCGACGGCGCCGACGAGGACCTCGGCCAGCGACTCCTGCACGCGCGCGATGGGGAAGTAGAACGCCGATACGAGGTCGAACGGAGTGTTCGGGACCGACTCCGTCGTCAGGTCGACGCGGTTCCAGGAGATCGTCCCGTCGGGGTCGGCCGCGCGCGCACGGTCGACGGCGACCTGCGAGATGTCGACGGCAGTGACCCGCCAGCCCTTCTCCGTCAGCCATCGCGCGTCCGCCCCCTCCCCGCTGCCGATGTCCAGGGCCGTCCCCGGTGCGAGCCCGCCGACCTCGGCGACGAGGGCGGGATTGACGTTCGTCGTCCACAGGCGGTCGGCCTCGGAGTACTTCTCATCCCATTCCTGAGCGGTCTCCGGGTGGCGTCCGATGTCTGCGGGTCCGTGCTCATGCTTCGAGGTCATGACGTCCACGGTGCCAGCCAGTTGCTCATCTGTCATCATGCCTTGCGGAATTGGCAAGATGACGTCGCGCATCCGCTCGCCCAGCAGGGACGGCGAGACACTGCTCGATCACCGGGAGCCGCTCGGCGGGGCACAATGGTCGCATGACTTCACGTGTCCGCATCGGCGTCCAGCTCCAGCCGCAGCATGCCCCCGACTACGCGCTCATTCGCGACGCCGTCCGACGTGCCGAGGACGTCGGCGTCGACATCGCGTTCAACTGGGATCACTTCTTCCCGTTGTCGGGCGATCCGGCGGGCGCGCACTTCGAGTGCTGGACGATGCTGGGCGCATGGGCCGAGCAGACCGAGCGCATCGAGTTCGGCCCGCTCGTCACCTGCAACAGCTACCGAAATCCCGAGCTGCTCGCCGATATGGCGCGCACCGTCGACCACGTCTCGGGCGGCCGGGTGATCCTGGGTATCGGCAGCGGCTGGTTCCAGCGCGACTACACCGAGTACGGCTACGATTTCGGCACCGCGGGCTCACGTCTGGACGCCCTCGGCGAAGCTCTCCCCCGCATCGAATCCCGTATGGCACGACTGAACCCGCAGCCGACACGCCCGATCCCGATCCTGATCGGCGGCGGCGGCGAACGCAAGACGCTGCGCCACGTGGCCGCTCACGCCGACATCTGGCACTCGTTCGTCGACGTCGAGACCTACCGGCACAAGTCCGCGGTTCTCGCCGAGCACTGCGCGGCGCTCGGACGTGATCCGTCGACCATCGAACGGTCCGCCGAACTGCAGGCGGACGGGGACACCGACGATCTCCTGCGATTCGGCGATGCGATCACCGCCGAGGGCGTCACACTGCTGACGTTGGCCGTCGGCGGCCCCGATTACGACTTGTCGACCGTCGAGCGACTCGTGAAATGGCGTGATGCGCGGCAGGACTGAGGAGTAGAACAGCGCAACCGACCGATCCCGGCGGGCGACGACCGGGTGCGCGTCGCTCGGGTCAGTCGAGCCACTCGCGCGTGTAGAGATCCTGCCAGCGCACGGAGACGTCGGCACGCGCCGCGGCACTGGTCCGCACGCCGATCGTGGAGACCAGGACGTCCTCGACGAGGTCTCGGACCCGGTCCGACAACGCCGGGATGTCGTCGCCGTACCGTGCGATGAGTCCGATGCGGACTCCGTCGACGCGATCGTCGGTTCCGTCGACCGACGCGAAGACGACGAGACGCCCCAGACTGCGTCGGATTCCCACCGCGATCTGCTGCTTCACGACGCGATCGCTCACGGCCACACCGCGGGCGTCGGCGGCGAGCGTCCGCGCCGGTCGACGGACTCGGCGCAGACCCGACGAGATCGACGAGATCAGGCGCTCCACATCGCTGTCCGACTCGGTGTCGTCACGGATCACATCGACGAGCCAGGCATCGGTGAGGTCGTCGGTCGCATCGTCACAGTGCACGTCGCTCATGACCGGCCTCCTTTCGCTACCGCTGACCGTCCGCCGTCGTCGGCCCTCGCCCCAGGCTGCCACGGTGCGAGCCTGGACACCAGAAACTTCCGGCTCCTCTGCAGATGCCCGCGCACCGATCCGGTGCTGATCCGCAGGACTTCGGAGATCTCGATGATCGTCAGACCCTCGACCTCTTTGAGCCACCACGCCGCCCGGGACATGCGGGGCAAGTGTCCCAGCTCGACCCGCAACGCGTCCACCAAAGCCGAATGCTCGGCTTTGTCGGCGGGCAGCGGCCCCTGTGCGACGAGTTCGGCGAACCGCTCGCCGTCGGTCGGGAGATCACGCCTGCGTCGATAGTGATCGACCGTCTTGCGGTGTGCGACGGCGAACATCCAGGTTCGGAAGGAACTCCGGAAGGCGAAGTCCGGTAAGCCCTTCCACGTGTCCAGCAACGTCTCTTGAGCTAGGTCTTCGGCGATCTGCGGCTCGCCGACCATGCGGCGCATGTACCGCAGGAGCACCGGTGACATGCGTCGAACGAGCACGTCGAACGCCTCGGTGTCGCCCGCCGCGGCCGCGCCGGCCAGCTCGTCGTCGCTCAGCTCCTCCAGGTCGAGCGTGCCTGGGTGATCCATATCACATACATTCATCCGTGCAACTTCCCCGCCTCGATGCGACTGACTCTACACACGGATCGTGCGATTTCGGCTCCGGCCGGACGAGGGGTCGCGATCGGTGTGAAAGACCCACCAGAAGAAGGAGTTCACGTGTCAGACAACACCGCCACCACAGAGGCTGCCGCGACCACGGAGGAGTCCTCGACTCAGACCGCCACCGGAAAGAGCACACGCACCGCGAAGAGCACGCGTGAGATCGCTCGCCGGGACACCGGAAGCGATCGCGGCCGCACGTCCATCGCCGACATCGTCGTCGCGAAGATCGCGGGCATCGCGGCCCGCGAGATCGACGGCGTGTACGACGTCGGCGGCACCACCGAACGGGTCGTCGGGAAGGTCCGGGAAGTGATCCCCGGCGCCACCGTCAGCGCCACCCAGGGCATCGACGTGGAGGTCGGCGAGCGACAGGCAGCCGTCGACGTCTCGATCGTCGCCGACTACGGCGTCGCCATCCACCAGCTCGCCGCCGCGATCCGCCGCAACGTGATCACCGCGATCGAGCAGATGACCGGCCTCGAGGTCACCGAGGTGAACGTGACCGTGCACGACGTCAACTTCGGCGACGACGCCGACCAGTCGGACGGAACGCGGAGGGTCGAGTGATGACCGCGCCGTCCGACGATGTGGACGAGGGCTCGCTCGCCGAGCAGCTCGCGGACGCGGTGCTCGCGACACCCGGTGTCGTCGACCTGCACAGCGGGCTGTTCGGTGAGGTCGCGACCTACCTGCCGGGCAGACGCGTGTCGGGGATCGCGGTTCGCGCCGAGGACGGAGAGGTCCACATCGTCGTCGATCTGGCACACGATCTCCGCGAGGTGGCCGAATCCGTTCGGGACACCGCGGAGGCGGTCACCGGACTACCGTTCACAGTGGTCGTCGAGGACGTCGACCAGACTCGGAGGGCGAGCTGATGAGTAAGACCGTGATCGGATTGTTCGCAGGCCTGCTCCTGGCCATCGCCGCACTCGTCGGCGGGTTCTGGGGACTGGTCCTCGCACTGGTCTTCGGACTCATCGGTGTGGTGGTCGGACTGCAGCTGGACGGCCGGCTCGACCTCACCGCGATCGTGCGGAGCAGAGGCCGTGGCTGAGACCGCCGCGGGCGCACTGGTCATCGCCGATCGGGTGATCGAGAGGATCGCCGAGCGCGCTGCCTTGAACGTCGACGGCGTCGTGCGACAGCAGGGCGCCGTCGGATCGGTCCTCGGCTCGTCGACCACCGAGCTTCTCGGATTGGGCGGCGACCTGCCACAGGCCGAGGTCGACTCGGCGGGCACCGCGCGCCGTCTCTCGCTCACCCTCGCCCTCGCCTGGCCGAGTCCGGTCACGTCGGTGTGCGCGCAGGTCCGCCGATCCGTCGCCGACGATCTCGAAGAGTTCACCGGCGATCGGCCCGTGCGGGTGGACGTCACGGTGCGGCAGTTGATCCCGCGCGGCGAGGTGGCTCGACGCAAACAGGGGTACATCGATCTGCCCGCCGTCGCCGAGTCGGCAGAACCCGAGCGAGAGCGAAAGGACGATCATGACGATGAGCACTGACCGCGAGCGTTCGAGCACCGACGACATCGCCGATCGCAGTGTGTTCGCTCCATCGGGACGGCCCGGTGCCGCGATCGCGGGTGCGGTTCTGGGACTGGCGTTGCTCGTCCTGTGCGGGGTCGCGATCCGCGACCTGGTCGTGAAGGCCGGCTGGACCGACGGCGATCCGTGGCTGGGTCGAGCGGCTCACGATGCGGTCGAGACCCCGTGGCAGGGGTGGATGTGGGCGGCGGCGATCGCCTGCCTGGTGATCGGTCTCGCGCTGCTGGCCGCCGCGGTCAAGCCGCGACGACCCACGCATATGCGCCTGGCCGATCACGATGTGATGTGGACGAGGCGCGTCGACGTCGCCCGACGCGCCAGCGCGGCCGCCGAGTCGATCTCCGGCGTCGACCACGCGACGACGGTCGTAACCAGGCGGAAGGCCAAATGCACTGTCATCGCGCGTGATTCGGCCGACCGCGAGCGAGTCCGCGAGGTCGTCGGCGCCGTCGCACGCGAAGTGGAGCCGCCGCTGCGCGCGGTGGTCCGGTTCCCGTCGCGGCACGGAGGGGGACGACGATGAACCGACTGCCCGCAGTACTCCACAGACTCTCCACCGGACTCATCGGCCTGGTCCTCGTCGTCATCGGGGCCGTGGCCGTCTTGTGGAACATCGGCGTCTCACCGGTCGTCGACGCCCTCGATCGCGTCGACAACGACGCCGTCGGCCGATTCGCCGACAGCGGCTGGTGGACCCTGGTCCTGGTCGGGATCGTCGTACTGACCCTGGTGTGGGCGCTGCCGCTCATCGTCTCGGCCGTCCGTCCCGGCGCGGTGGACGATCTGGACCTCGCCGGATCGGACGAGACCGGCACGATGAACATCGCACCCAAGCTGATCGCGTCCGCCGTCGCCGACGAGCTGTCCGGCGATCCGATGTTCACCGCGGTGTCCGCGCGTGCGCTCGACGATCGCGCCCGAAGCATCATCCGACTCGAAGTGACCGCGAACTCGGTCCACACCTATCCCGAGGTCGCCGAGAGGGTCGGCGCCGTCACCGATCAGATCCGGGAGGCCGTGGCCGGCGCGGACGTCCACGTGCAGGCGTTCGTGCACCTGGAGAAGATCAAGCGGTGACTCTCCGCAGCGCCGCGCGGGCCGCCCGGTAGCCGGACATTCCATGGACGCCGCCGCCGGGCGCCGTCGCGGACGAGCACAGGTAGACGCCGTCGATCCCGGTGATCTGCGGGGTGCGCGCCAAGACGGGACGGGCCAGCAGCTGGCGCAGGCTGGCGGCGCCGCAGTTGATGTCACCGCCCACGTAGTTCGCGTCGTGGGCGGCCAGATCGGTGGCCGTCGTGACGATCCGGTCGACGATCAGGTCGCGGAATCCCGGTGCGGCCGCGTCGATCTCCGCAATGATCCGATCGGACACGTCGACGTCGCAGCCCGCAGGGACATGACAGTACGCCCACGCCAGGTGCGTACCCGCCGGTGCCCGCGACGGGTCGACGCGGGTCGGCTCGCCGCCCAGCACCCACGGGCGCTCGGGGAGCAGTCCCGCGGCCACCTGGCGTTCGGTGCGCCGGATCTGCATCGTGTCGTCGGCCAGGTGGAAGGTCGCGGTCTGCGCCATCAACTCCGGTCGTCGAGTCCACGGGATCGGTTCGCGTAGGACGAAGTCGACCTTGCAGGTGCCGACGCCGTAGTCGAATCGGCGGAGCGCACGGGCGTATCGGCGGGGGAGCCGCTCGCCGAAGAGCCGGGCGATCAGGTCGGGCGAGGTGTCGAAGAAGAGATCGCACCCGGTGGGCAGTTGGCCGAGTTCGGTGATCGCGCAACCGGTCTCGATGCGACCGCCGTGGCCGCGGATCACCGCTGCCAGCGCGTCGGCGATGGACTCGGATCCGCCGACCGCGACGGGCCATCCGGTGGCCGTCAACATGCCCAGCAGCACGCCCGCGGCCGACGACCCCGCCGACGTCGTCGGGCGCGCGGCGTGGGCGGCGATCCCGGCGAACACCGTCGCCGCTCGTTCGGTCGCGAACATCCTGGCCACGACGTCGACGGGGAGCACCGCCGCGGCGGCTCCGGCCACGCTGAACGGGCGGCGCGCCGACAGGGCGGGCAGCTCCAGGATCCGGCCGGCGAGAGCCGTCGGGTCCCTCGCATCGACGATCCGCCGCCAGCGCGCGGCGTCGACGCCGAGTTCGGTGGCCGTAGCCTGTCGGTCGCGGTGGATGCCGACCGTGCCGAACCCGCCGACGTGCGCCACCGACACGCCCGGCACCGCCCAGGTCAATCCGTGAGCGGTGAGGTCGAGGTCGGCGAACGCCGGGGACGCGTAGCCGGTCGGGTGGACCGCGGAGCAGACGTCGCGGCGAATGCCGCCGCCGAACGCCTCGTCGGTGCGTGCACCTCCGCCGATGGTGTCGGCGGCCTCGATCACCAGGACCCGTCGACCGGCCCGCGCCAGGACTGCGGCGGCCGTCAACCCGTTGGGGCCGGAACCGATGACCACTGCATCGAACTCGTCACGCACTCTTCACTCCTGAAACAGCCGGGCTGCACCGTCGTACCCAGACAGTAGATTGTGTCCATGTCGTCTGTTCATATCCGGCGGGTCCCGGCGTTCGTCTCGACGCTCCTCACCGTGATCGTCGGCGCGGCGGTCATCGCGGCTCCCGCGGCCGCCAAGGAGCCGTTTCATCTGCCCACGCAGGTGGTCGATCCGGCCGGTGCGCTCTCCGGCGCGCAATTGGCCGACGTGCAGCGGGCCGTCGACGGCGTCGAGTCCGCTCACGACATCGCCTACTGGGTGGTGTTCGTGAACGACTTCGGCGGGCTGTCACCGCGGGACTGGACCGACCAGACCGTCGCCAAGAGCGATTTCGGTGCGCACGACGTCATTCTGGCGATCGCCACCGACCAGCGCAAGTTCGATCTTCAGGCTCCGCTCGAGGTGGAGGGACTCACCGGCGGGGAGATCCAGAAGATCATCGACGACGATCTCGCCCCCGCGGTGCGGGACGGGCGCTTCGCCGACGCCGCGGTGACCGTGGGCGACGATCTCGAGGACGTCGGCGGCGAGGAGACGTCCCATACCGGGACGATCGTCACCGTGGTCATCGTCGCGGTGATCCTGATCGCCGGATTCGGTCTTCTCCTGTACGCGCGCAGCCGGAGCACCCGGAACCAGCCGGATGCGTCGTTCACGGCCGACCAGCTCGCCGGACGGCCCCTCCACGAACTCGAACCGTGGTCGCGGGAGGTCTTGACCACCGTGGATCGCGCTGTCCGCACCAGCGCCGACGAGGTCGCCGCGGCCGTCGGCGAGTTCGGCGCCGGTGCCGTCGCACCCTACGCGGAGTCCGTCGCGGCCGCCCGGGCCGCGCTCGCCGCCTCCTTCGCGCTGCGTCAACGCATCGACGACGGCCTCGCCACCGACGCCGATGAGCATCGTCGACTGCTCGTCGAGATCATCACGACCTGCTCGGACGCCGACGCGATGCTCGACCGCCAGGTGCCGACATTCGACGCGGTACGGGATCTGGCGAACGACGCGACGTCCCGGCTCGACGCTCTCGCGGAACGGAGTTCGGCCGTCGCCGCCCGTGTTCCAGACGTCGAGACCGGTCTCGGCGAGTTGTCGGCCGTGCCGGTCACGGTCGCCGACAACATCGTCCTGGCTCGAGACCACGTCGGGTTCGCCGACGACTGCATCGCGCAAGGGAGGGACGCCGCGGCCGCCGACCAGCACGGATCGGTGATCGGCGCGATCCGTTCGGCCGAAGGCGCCCTCGACCAGGCGAGTCGGCTCCTCGACGCCGCGGACGACGCCGACGTTCTCACCGAGTCGACCGAGCTCTCAGACGTCGTCGCACGAGTCCGCGCCGCCTCCGCTTACATCGCGACGCGTCGCGGTGTGATCGGTTCGATCGCGCTGACCCGCCTGTCCGAGGCGCGCCGACTGGCCGACGAGGCCGCCGACCTCGCCGAATCGGATGAGGACGCGTCGCACGGAACCGCCGCGCGCTCATCCGATCTCGCCGCCCAGGCCGTCGACGCCGCGCGCGTGGACGTCGCCGAATGGCTGATGACGCAGGGGATGTCGTCCGGCGAATACGGCGACCTCGCCCCCGTCCTGTCCGGAGTGCTCGTCGACACCGTGCTCAACGGCGCCATGCACAACGGCGGGTACAGCCACGGCGGACGCAGTCCCGCGTCGTTCGGCGGATCGTCGAGCTCCGGCCGAATCGGCGTCGGCGACCGGCGCTGACGAAAGGACCATCACACACATGCCTACCGCCTTGATCACCGGTGCCAGTCGCGGCCTGGGAGTTCAGATCGCCCGCGCGCTGAATCCGACGCACGATCTCCTGCTCGGAGGTCGGGGGAGCAGCGAACTCGATGACCTCGCGACCGAACTCGAGGGCGCGGTGACCCTCCCGGTCGATCTGACCGATCACGAGGCGGTCGAGGCCGCGGTCGAATCGATCGACTCCCTCGACGTCCTGGTGCACAACGCGGGTGCGATGAGCAGCCTCGAGGCCGTCGCCGACACACCGGTCGACGAGTGGCGATACATCCTCGACGTGAACCTGGTGGCGGCCGCCGAGTTGACCCGTCTGCTGCTTCCCGCGCTGCGCGCATCGGGCGACGGTCACGTCGTCTTCATCAACTCCGGCGCGGGCATGCGGGTCAATGGGCGATGGACGGCTTACGCGGCCAGCAAGTTCGGTCTGCGCGCACTGGCCGACGGGCTCCGCGCCGAAGAGCCGTCCCTGCGTGTCACCTCGATCTTTCCCGGCCGGATCGACACCGACATGCAGCGGGACATCGTCGCCCGGGAGGGAGACCAGTACGACGCGGCGAACTTCCTCACCCCGGAGACCGTCGCGGCCGCCGTCGCCCAGGCGATCGCGACCCCCGCCGATGCTCATCCGACGGATGTGGTGCTGCGGCCGACGAGGCGCTGACGCGCGCCGCCGATCGGCGCTCTGGCCGAAGCCGTGTCACCCGTCGCCGACGCCCGCGCCCCGTAGGTGGCCGACGACGATTCGGCGCATCCACGGCGATTCCCGATCGGCGATCGTCCACTGCAGCACCAGCGCGTCGGTCAGCTCGATCACGGTTTCGACGTCGGCGTCCGTCGCGGCCAGTCCGGCGGAGCGCAGCAGTCGCCGGGCGACGGTCGTGCTCACGTCATGGACCGGTCCGCGGTCCGTCAGGCGTTGCCGGAGGTCGGAGTCGTCCAGTTCGAGCACGAGCGCATACCGCGCTCGCATATCGTCGCGCCGAGCGGCCAGCGCCCGCACGAGACCGCAGATCGCATCTGCCGCATCGTCGATGGACATCGCGTCCGGGACGGCGATCAGCAGCGCGTCGTCGACGGTCCGATCCGCGAGCGCATCGACGACGATGCCGAGCAGAGCCGACCGGGTCCGAGCGTGATAGGACGTCGACCCCGACGGAATGCCTGCCTCCGCATCGACCGCACGATGCGTCAGAGTTCGGACGCCGTCACGAGCGATGATGCGGATCGCACTCTCCGCGATCAGGTCTCTTCGTGAGTTCGAGTTCGCTTCTGGCACCATGTATCGATACTACAGGTGTAGCGTTACCGGGACACATCTGCGGATGAGGCGACTCCGAGGGGCTTCCCATGATGATCGACGTCGAGATCGACCGAACGCTCTACCCTTTCCAGTCACGCTGGTTCTCCTCGTCGGCTGGACGCGTCCACTACGTCGACGAGGGGAGCGGGCCGCCGATTCTCTTCTGTCACGGCTCTCCCAGCTGCGACCGCCCGTGCGGATCGGGTCGTCGGTGTCGCTCTCACCGACACCGCGCTGTGGCCGATCGATGCGCTGCCGAACAGAGTGTTCAGCCGCGCGATGAGTACGAGATCGATGCAGCGCAGGATCGTCGAGAACAACATGCTCGTCGAGAGAGTCCTGCTCGGCCGGGCCGGACCACCGATGACGCCAGACGAAGCCGACCACTATCGTCGCGTCCAGCCGCCGGGCGCACGCGCCGGGCTCGCGGTGATTCCCACCGAGATCTGTGCGGCTCGCCCGCTCCTGGAGGAGCTGACTCGCACCGTGCCCGAGGTCCTCGGGGACAGACCGGCCCTCGCGGTATGGGGACTACGCGACCGCGTGTTCCCCGCGCAGAGGTCCATCCGTCGGCTGTCGGCGATGTTCTCCGACCTCGCGGTAGTCGAGCTTCCAGACTCGAATCACTACACACCGGAGGAGGCTCCCGCCGAACTCGCGACGGCGATCGCGAACCGATTCGCGGGCCGATGACGAGGGTGTCCGTCAGACAGTCGATGCCACGTTCCCGCGGTTCGACCGCTACGGGTCTCGCGGATTCGGGTGATCGATCATCGCGGCACGCGGCAGTGCTGGGACTCCGCCACGCGACGGTTCAGACCTGCGTCAGATCCGCCGGATCCCAGACAGCCCGCATCGACGCGATCTTCCCGTCGTCGTCGAAGACCATGACGTCGACGGGTGTGATGGAGAACTTGCCGTCGTCGGTGCCGGTGACCAGGGTGAATTCGAAGACCGCGGTGTCGCCGGCGATCTTGCTCCACGCGAGCGTCGCATCGCGATGCGGCATACCGGTGATGATCCCGTAGAACTCCACGAGTTCGGCGCGGGTGGTGCGCAGCGGCGCACCGATCGGGTCTTCGACGGTCGCGCCGGCAGCGTAGAGGTCGGCGATGTCGTCGGCGGACCCGTTGTTCAGCGCATCGATATAAGCGTCGACGACGGCGGCGATCTTCTGCGGCAGGGTTGCTTCGTGCTGCTCAGCGGTCATGAAAACTCCTGAATTGGAACGTGTTCTAGTTTGACGCTAGCAGGGGTTCCGGCGACGGGCCAGGGAACTGGCAGGATCGACGCCATGGTGCTCCGATCCCTGCTTCTGTTCGCCCTGGCCGCCGTCGCCGAGATCGGCGGCGCCTGGCTCGTCTGGCAGGGTGTGCGCGAGCACCGCGGCTGGCTGTGGATCGGCGCGGGCGTCATCGCGTTGGGCGCGTACGGATTCGTCGCCACCCTGCAGCCGGACTCGGAGTTCGGACGGATCCTGGCCGCGTACGGCGGCGTGTTCGTCGCCGGTTCGCTCCTGTGGGGCATGGTCGCAGACGGCTACCGGCCAGACCGATGGGACGTGATAGGCGCCCTCATCTGTCTGGCCGGGGTAGCGGTGATCATGTACGTGCCGCGCACGTGATGGTCACTTCAGGTCGGAACTGCTCTTCCCGAGCACGCGACGAGCGATGATCAGCTGCTGAATCTGCTGAGTGCCCTCGAAGATGTCCAGGATCTTGGAGTCGCGCGCCCACTTCTCGAGCATCTGCGTCTCGGAGAAGCCGGCCGTCGCACCGATCTCGACGGCCTTGTTCGTCAGATCGGTGACCGTGCGCCCGGCCTTGGCCTTCGACATCGACGCCTCGGTCGAGTTCGGCTGCTTGTTATCGGCCATCCACGCCGCACGCAGGGTCAGCATCCACGACGCCTCCCAGTCGGACTCGAGGCGGATGTACTCGGCGACGGCCGCATGCTGTGCCGCGACGGGGCGGTCGTAGTCGATGTCGTGGCCCGCCTCCTCGAGCATGCGACGCACTTCTTCGAGCGCGGCCCGACCGAGACCCACGGCCATCGCCGCGACGACGGGGCGGGTGTTGTCGAACGTCTGCATGACGCCGCCGAAACCCTTCTGCACATTGATCTCCGGTGAACCGAGGAGGTTCTCCGCCGGAACGCGCACATCTTCGAATCGGACGACGGCGGTGTCGGACGATTTGATGCCGAGCTTGTGCTCGAGTCGTGCCACGGTCACACCGTCGGTCGACATCGGCACGACGAAGCTCTTGATCGCCGCACGGCCCACCGACCTGTCCAGCGTCGCCCATACGACGACGTGATCGGCACGCGAGCCCGCCGTCACGAAGATCTTCTCGCCGTTGATGACGTAGTCGTCGCCGTCGAGCACCGCGGTGGTCGAGACGGCGGCCGAGTCGGAGCCGAAGCCCGGTTCGGTGATCGCCATCGCGGCCCACACGTCGGCGAAGCGTTCGAGCTGCTCCTCATTGGCCACCGCGGCGATCGCCGCGTTCCCGAGGCCCTGGTAGGGGATCGACAGCATCAATCCGACGTCGCCCCAACTGAGTTCGCGCGCGTTGAGCACCGACCGGAGATTCGCACCGTTGACGGTCTCCGCGTCCGCGTCATCGGAGTCGGCCGTCTTGTCGCCGCCGCGGGCCTGCTTGGCGATCCTGCCGAGCTCGTCGAGTTCGGTCGGGTACTCGTGCTCGGCCTTGTCGTACTTGCGCGAGACGGGGCGGAAGACGTGCTCGGCAGCGAGACGGGCGCGCTCGACCGTGGAGTTCAGCTTCTCCGGGAGCTCAAGGTTGATAGCCATGGCGTTATCTTACTACTGAGTAAGGTCGATGTCGACAGTCATTGCGAACTCGTCCGATACGGCACAATCGAAACTATGCTGTCGTTACCGGCGAATCCCGTGCGGGCCCTGGCGGGATCGGATCCCGGGCGGGTACGCCTGACCAATGCGATCGCGATCGCCTCCGCCGTCCTCCTCTCGACCGGCTCGGCGATCGGGATCACTCGCCTGATGCACGCGTCCACCGAGTACGTGACCGTCGGATCGTTCCTGGCGATGATCGGCGGTCTCAGCGTCAAAGACGCGACCGCGCACAAACGACTGGCGACCGCCGCCCTGCTCGCACTGCCCGCCCTCGCGATGCTCTCCGCCACCGCCCTGCTCGATCAGTGGCGGTATGTGGAGATCGCCCTCCTCGTGGCGGTCTGCACCGCCGCTACATGGGTACGCCGCTACGGTCCACGCGCGACGGCGATCGGCATGGTCGCGTTCATCGCGGGCTTCTTCGGGCTGATCATCCGCCCGAGCGTCGACGACCTGGGCGTCCTCGCACTGATCGTCGTCGCGACGACCGCGTGCAACGTCCTGGTCCGGCTGATCCTGCTGCACGGTTTCCCGCGACACGAGCTGCGTGTGCTGATGCGGGAGTTCCGCGGTGCCTGCGACACCGGGCTGTCGGCCGCGGAGAAGGGATCGTCGCCCGCGCTGCAGAAGGCGCTCGACCGCATCAGCGGCGTCTCCGTCGCGGTCCACGGCTGGCAGGAAGGGTACGACACGCGCGACTGCACCGGCCTCGACGAAGCCGAACTGTCCCGGCTGGTCTTCGACGCGCGCACCGACACCGTGCAGGCGTGCCTGCAGATCGCCGCCCGCCCCCCGACGGAACGACACCGCGACCTGGTCGACGCCCTGCACCGGACGGTGCGCTCGGATGGTCGCGGCGCACCCGCCGACGCCCTCGCCGACGCCCAGTCCGCTCTCGCCGACGACCCGACGTTCGTGCGGACGGTGCTCGCCAAGGCGGTCCTCTCGCAGTCGACACTGCAACGTGCGCTCACCGACCCGACCTGGACCCCTGATCCGGAACCGGACACCGCCCCGGCGCCCGCCGCGCCGATGTCCACTCCGCCGTCCGTGCCGACGCCGCACCGTCACTTCTGGGACTCGTGGGCGCCCACCACCCGGATGGCGGTGCAGGTCGCCATCGCGACGACGCTCGCCACCCTCGTCGGCGAACTGATCTCCGCGAGCCGCTGGTACTGGGCCGTCCTGACCGCGTTCCTGGTCTTCGTCGGCACCACGACCCGCGGCGCCATCCTCACTCGCGCGTACCGTCGCGTCCTCGGCACCGCGCTGGGCGTGGTCGTCGGATTCGGCATCGCCTGGTTCGCCGACGGACTGGACTACACGCTCGCGATCTCGTGCGTGATCTGCGTCTTCTTCATCGTCTACCTCGGACCCCTGAACTACGCGTTCATGGCGTTCTTCGTGACGGTGCTGATCGCGTCCATGTACGGCCTCCTCGGCGTCCTGAACCGCCAGGTCCTCGAATGGCGCATTGAGGAGACCGCGGCGGGCGCCGCGATCGGCGTCGTGGCCGCGTTCGTGATCTTCTCGACGAGTTCGCGCCCCGCTCTGGAGTCCAAGCTCCGCGGATACTTCGATTCGCTCGACACGCTGCTCGCCCGGTCCGGTCGGGCGATGACCGGAGCCGGTCGGGCCGACGATGTGGTGGCCGCGGCGAACGCCCTCGGCATCGCGCACGACGACCTGAGATCGTTCGTCGCACTGATGGAGATGTCGCTCGCCGATCGAGACAACCGTCGACTGCGACGCAAGGCGACGACGTTGATCCGGAACGCGGGCACACAGGCGGAGCGCCTCGCGGAGGTCGCCGTGCGCCTCAACCGCTCCGGAGACGTGTTCACCGGAGCCGACGCCGCCACGATCGACGCCTGTGTCGCCGCACTCCGGACGCAGACTGCCGCGGCGTGCGAGACACTCGTCGCCGCCGACACGTCGGACACCGAGGCCGACACGACGGCACTCGACGGCGTCAACGGCATCGACGTCGACGGCATGTCGCTGCGGTTCGGCGCGGTGCTGGCGATGTCGGAGATGAGCGCCTCCCTGCAGCAGCTCGGTCGCATCCGCGAGAGTGCGTGGCCTATCGCCGATGGGGAAGCACACAGGCGACCGCTGCGACGACGGCGGCGATGATCAGCGCGACCGCGTGCCACCACGCATAGACCAGACCACCCGCCGCCGCACCGACCGCGAACACCGCCCAGTACCCGAACGTCTTGAGCCACGCCCACGGATGGACCGTCCCGATCCCGTCGACGAGCTGATGGGAGGCTTTGACCAGGGTGCCGGTCACGAAGGTCAATCCCACGTGCACGTCGGTGTTCGACGCCAGCACCGCGTTGACCAGGCCTGCCGCGAACGCGATCACGATGACACCCGCCGTCTCCGAGACCGTGTTGGCCACCGCGGCGCCGGCCGCCGTCACCGCGGTGATCAGGACCATGGCCGTCCGATGGGCGGCGTCCCCGCCCCACCGACTGATCGCCGCGCCGCAGACCACACCGCTGACGAAGAGCGTCAGCAGGAGAACCGTGAGCCAGACGAAGTGCCAGTCGCCGCCCGCCAACGACGCCGCGGCGATCGTCGTGTTGCCCGACATGAACGCGACGAACGTCCCCTTCAGAACGATGAACGCCACTGCGTCGACCATGCCCGCCAGGCCGAGCAGGCAACATCCCAGCCAGACGTCCGACCTCTTCGTGTCGGCGACCGTCGTCATTCGCACCACCTCGCATACCGCTTGGATCGGCGCGGCGCACCCGACACCGTCCGATCTGCCCCCACGACGACGTCGGTCTCGACCACGCGGTGGACTCCACGCGTGATCGAGACCGATCGCCGTCTTCTACCGACCGATCATCTTGTGCGGGTCGACGACGTCGTCGAACGTGGCCGCGTCGATGTATCCCGTCGCCAGTGCCGCTTCGCGCAGCGTCGAGCCCTCGTTGTTCGCCTTGTGGGCGATCGCCGACGCCTTGTCGTATCCGATGACCGGCGACAACGCGGTGACGAGCATCAGCGACTGGTCGAGCAGTTCGGCGATCCGCTCCTCGTGCAGTTCGGTTCCTTCGATGCAGTACTCGCGCAGCTTCACGGCCGCATCGCCGAGGATGCGCGCCGAGTGCAGGACGTTGTTGATGATGATCGGCCGCATGGCGTTGAGCTCGAAGTTGCCCTGCGAACCGGCGAAGGCCACGCAGGAGTCCTCGCTCAGCACCTGGATGCAGACCATCACCATCGCTTCGCACTGGGTCGGATTGACCTTGCCCGGCATGATCGAGCTGCCCGGTTCGTTCGCCGGGAGGGTCAGCTCGCCGAAGCCGCACCTGGGTCCGGACGCCAGCCAGCGGATGTCGTTGGCGATCTTCATCAGCGGCACGGCCAGCGCGCGAAGACCCGCACTCGCCCCGACCATCGCGTCCAGTCCGCCCTGGGCCGCGAACTTGTTCTCGGCGGTGACGAACGGGAAGCCGGTGAGCTCGGCGATCGCGGCGGCCGCCTCGACGTCGAAGCCTTCCGGTGCGTTCAGCCCCGTCCCGACCGCGGTGCCACCCAACGCGAGCTCGTACAGGCCCTCCATACAGCTCTTCAGCCGCTCGATGCCCTGCTCGATCTGTCGCGCGTAGCCCGACCACTCCTGGCCGACAGTCAGCGGGGTGGCGTCCTGCAGGTGGGTGCGGCCGATCTTAACCACGTCGCTCCATTTGGCGGAGTTCGCAGCGAAAGCGGCCTGTAGCGCCTCGATCGCCGGAAGCAGCCGCTCGCTGAACTCCTTGACCACCGCGATGTGCATCGCGGTGGGGAAGGAGTCGTTCGACGACTGACCCATGTTCACATGATCGTTCGGGTGAACCGGATCCTTCGAGCCCAACGTCCCGCCGACGAGTTGGATCGCGCGGTTGCTGATCACCTCGTTGACGTTCATGTTCGACTGCGTGCCCGACCCGGTCTGCCAGACGTACAGCGGGAAGTGCTCGTCGAGATCCCCGTCGATCACCTCGGCGGCGACCTTCTCGATCAGGTCGGCCTTCCATGCGGGCAGGCGGCCCGCCGCACCGTTCACCCGGGCGGCGGCCTTCTTGACGTAGCCGTAGGCGCGGTAGACCTCGACCGGCATCTTGTCGTTACCGATCGAGAAGTGCTGCAGCGAACGCTGCGTCTGCGCGCCCCAGTACTTGTCGGCGGGCACGTCGATGCCGCCCATCGAGTCGGTCTCGTGGCGCGTTCCCGCGGCGTCGATACCGATCGGCAGATCGCGTACCTCCGGTGCCGTGTCGTCGCTCATTCGGGGTTCCCCGAGTAGATCGGCTGCCACATCGCGTCCTCCACGGCCTGCACGAGGTTGTCGTGGCTCTTGGTGGCCACGCCCTCCTCGATCGCCTGCTTGGCGACGGCGAGAGCCACGGTCGCCGACGACGCCCGCAGATTGTCGACGTCGGGCAGCAGTGATGCCCCGAGACCGGTCGGATCGACCTGGTCGGCGACGGCCTTCGCGGCGGCGAGAAGCATCCCGTCGGTGACGCGGGCGGCGCCGGAGACGATGGTGCCCAGACCGAGTCCGGGGTACAGCAGCGCGTTGTTCGCCTGACCGATGTGGAAGTCCACCCCGTTGTAGTTCACCGGATCCACCGGGATGCCGGTGGCGATCAGTGCGCGGCCGTCGGTCCACGGGACCGCGTCGGCCGGCATCACCTCGATGCGCTCGGTCGGATTCGACAACGGCAACAGGATCGGCCGCTCGACCCCGGCGGCGAGTGCTTCGACCACCGCCTGCGGGAAGCCGTTGTGCATCGTCGACGTGCCGATGAGGACGGTCGGCTTCACCTCGGTGACAACGGTGAGCAGGTCGATGACACCGTCGGTGCGCGCCCAGTCGGCGACCTCGGCGGCCGGGCGCGCGTATGCGGCCTGGTAATTCGGCAGATCGGCCATGTCGTCGGTCACCAGACCGTTGACGTCGACGAGCCACACGCGCGCCTTGGCCTCCTCGGCGGTCAGCCCGTCTCGGATCATCGCGGCACTGATCTGGTCGGCCATGCCGGTGCCCGCGGTGCCCGCACCGAACACCAGGAGACGCTGTTCGGCGAAAGTCTGCTTGGTGACTTTGAGACCGGAGAACACCGCCGACATGACGATCGCGCCGGTGCCCTGCATGTCGTCGTTGAAGATCCGGTACGAGTCCCGGTTGTCCTCGAGGATTCGGCGGGCGTTGCTCGGTCCGAAGTCCTCGAAGTGGAGGAGCGCGTTCGGGAACAACTCCGACGCGGTGCGCAGGTAGAGGTCGATGAAGTCGTCGTAGCGCTGTCCCGTGATGCGGGCGTGGCGGTTGCCGAGGTACTCGGGGCTGTTCAGCAGCATCTCGTTGTCGGTGCCGACGTCGAGGTTCACCGCGACCACACGAGACGGGTCGATACCCGCGGCCGCCGTGTACACGGCGAGCTTGCCGATCGAGATATCGGTTCCGTTGACGCCCCAGTCACCGATGCCGAGGATCTCCTGGGCGTCGGATACGACGATCAGGTCGACGTCGTCGGGGCCGAGGCCCAGACCGGTGAACGACTCACGCACATCGTCGGGCCGGTCGATGGACAGGTAGACCGCCCGCGAATCCCGGTAGTCGTTGCTCCACTGCTTGATCGCGTCGCCGATCGTGGGGTCGTACACAATGGGCAGCATCTCGGCGAGGTGATCGACGATCACCTTGTAGTAGAGAACCTCGTTGCGGTCGTGCAGCTGGTCGAGATACGTGTATTTCTGCAGGTCGGTGGAGTAGCTGCTGATCTGTCGGTAGCACCGCTCGGCCTGCTGGTCGAGAGTCTCCACGGCGGAGGGCAGTCGCCCGACCAGGCCGAGATTCGCACGCTCCTCGACGGTGAACGCAGTACCACGGTTGCGCAGCGGATCGGTACTGACAGGGGGCCTTTGCGGCATGAGTTGCTCCTCCATGGACGGAATACGAATGTGAACGCATACGACGGTCCGAGCGACTCCGCCCGGCCCTCGACTACAGATTCGAGCCACCTCTCCGAAGACGCTCGTCTTAAGGACAAGTCGGGCACAGTAACCATCCCTTGAGGGCACGAACATGAGCACGCTCCCTGCACCACAGTGCGCGGCCGCGTGACAGCGGATCAGGGCGTGTGGTCACAATGAGGCATGACCACCGCGACGTTCCCCCCGGCGGCCACCGCGCCGCCCGCAGCCCTGGTCACTGACGGCCGCTACGCCTTCGGTACCTACGACGGCCCGATTGCGAGGATCAACCCGCTCGACGCCGCGGGATCCGGACTGCTGTCGGGCGCACGTCGCATCGCCCGCGACTTCGGTCTCAAGGAGTGGGAGGCGTTCCAACTCGGCGACGACGATCACTTCGTCCTCGGCGCCGTCTACAACGCGAAGTCGCTCGGGCTGCTGCAGGTCCTCGTCGTCGACAAGCACGCGGCGACCATCGCGCGCTTCGAGACCAGGCTGCCGTCGCCGATGCTGTCGGTGGCGCGCGGCCTGAGCGGCACCTCGTCGCACGGCGACTTCGCCGGACTGCGGATCGCCATCGGCAACGAGATCGACGACGGTCTGGTGACCGTCGACGCCGTGCGCGACGCTCGGGGCGACGCGCCGTCCATGGCCCTGCACGCGACCGGAGTCTGCGATGACGACGAGGCGGCGCACCTGGTGATCGTGCATCCGTTCTCGGACACCGATGCGCTGTACTCGCACAAGGCGATGATGCCGATGCACGGCTCACTGGTGATCGACGACGAGCGGATCGGCTTCGACGACGACCGCGGCTTCCTCATACTGGACGACCACCACGGCGACTATCCGCGCCCCATGCGCTACGACTGGATCACCGCGGCACGACGCGGCGACACGGGCGTCGTCGAAGGATTCAACCTCACCGACAACCAGATCCGGGATCCGGCCACGTACAACGAGAACGCGATCTGGATGGGCGACACGCTGCACCGACTGCCGCCGGTGACCTTCACCCGACCCGACGGACCGTGGGGACCGTGGCACGCCCGCGACGATCAGGGCGCCGTCGACGTGACGTTCACCCCGACGGTCCGCTCCACGATGCACGTCGGTCCCATGAAGGCCCTCGCGGAGTACTACGCGCCGTACGGCTGGTTCTCCGGCGTCATCCACGGCCGCGATGCGACGCTGTCGGTCGACGGAATGTTCGGCGTCGGGGAGCAGAAGCGCATCACGATCTAGGTCTGACGTGGGGATTGTTAGATTACGAAGCCGCTAATCTGACAAGGAATCGGCCAATGGGCCGGACCGTGTGAGATCCCACGTCGCTCGCTACGGTCGCTCGTAACGGCTCGATCGGCCGGATCCAGCGGTGGCCAGCTGATCGTCGTCGACGAGCGCATCCAAGGTGCGTTTGGCGGTGCCCCGCGCTGTTCCGGTCAGCGCCTGCAGATCACCGGTCGTAATAGCGCTGAAGGTGTCGACCCAGTCCAAGGCCGCCGCGGACTGGTTTCCAATGTCCGTCGTCAGATAGGAGACGATCGGAAACGCGCTGTCTCCGTCGTACGCGGAGGCCAGCCGCCGACGAGCAGAGCCACCTAGAAGCCATGCCTTCTTGTGTTTGACGATCAGCGCCTCCGACTCGACGGTCGACTGCCGTGCTGCCTCGATCGCCACCCGCGCAGCCTCTGCGGACGACTGAAGCGCTTGCTGCACGCGAGCCGTCGTGACGAACGACGCATGCATCAGCTCGTACAGGATGATCGCGATGCGGTAGTCCTTCTGCCGCTCCGCAGGAGTGATGGCCCGGACACATTCCATCACCGGATAGACGGGACGCCCGCCGACCAGAGTGCACTCCACACGCGTGCCAGCGGCCTCGACGATCTCCGGCGGACGGTGCCCGATGGTGATCATCTCGCGATACATTCGGTCGACACCTACGCCTTGTTTGTCCACGAGCCCGAGGGCACGGAACAGATCTGCGAGCGCCGGGTACCGCGCCTCACGATTACTCAAGATGTTCGAAGCCGTGACCTCTCCGGGAAAGCCTCCTGGGCTCGAGACGACAAGCATACTGTCGGCCTCGAACCAACGGACTTCCGTGGGCTCCGATCGATTCCAATCACGGTGCACCACGCCATTGAGCAGCGCCTCACGTACCGACAGCTCCGGAATACGGCGCAACGCCTCATGCCGGATGCCCCGCTCGATCGTAATCGACGTATTGACTGCCGCGACCACTCTCTCCGTCTCGGCCAGCTGCTCGAGAAGTGAAGTCTCGGCCCGCGGGGCGGCACGGTTCGTCACCGATCCTCCCGGAACGTCGAACTCGGTGAACTCGATGATGATTCGGTCCATCGGGGCGACCAGCAATGCTCCCGCCTGGGTCAGCGCTCCGTCCGACCGCAGTGCACCGAGTCGGCGAAGAAGTTCCTCATCGGTCCCGTCGCCGGTGCCCGGATAACTTCGAATCACCTCCATCGCGCCGGCCCGAACATCGTCCATCGTTCGATGGGACGGTGCAGCCATCGGGTCCGCGTGCGATGCTCGCTCCCTGTGCTCCCACCACTCCGATCGATCGACCGGCGAACAAGCGTCCCCGACACGCCAGCGAATACGACCGCCGGTGTCCTCTACTGGTTCACGCGCCTCGGCCACGTACACCGCCAGCAGGCGGTGCCCCTCTACTGTCTCGATCTGGATATCCGGCGCCACACCGACTTTCGCGAAGATCGTGTCCCTCAGCCAGTCGACGTCGAGCTCGGTCCCAATGATCTCCCCAGTCCCGTCCTCAACGCCGTAGACCAGAGCACCGCCGCCCGGCGAGTTGGCCATGCATGCGACCTCGTCGCCGAGCGCAACCGCAGCGGCGGGATTCTTCGACAGCCCCGGATCGATCTCTCCCCGCCCACTGCGCCGTCCGGCCTCCTCCTTGAAGTCGACCGACTGAGTCTCCTTCGTCGAGCGAATGCGACCGTCGACGGCCGACGCGAGCAGCCCGGCGACGGTCTGCTCCAGTTCACGTCGACGGTCGACACCGGTGATGTACACGGCGACACCTCCCCCATCTGGGGATTGTTAGATTAAGACATCTCTAATCTAACAAGGATCTGGCCAATGGGCTGAACCGTGTGAGATTCCGGGTCGCTCGCTACGGAACGACGTTCACCATGCGCCCGGGCACGTAGATCACCTTGCGCGGCTCGCCGTCGAGCAACGCAGCGATCTTCTCGTCCGCGAGCGCCGCGGCGACGACGGTCGCTTCGTCCGCGTCGGCAGCGACCGTGATGCGGCTGCGGACCTTGCCCTTGACCTGGACGGGGATCTCGACGGAGTCCTCGACGAGGTACTGCGCGTCGACCTCCGGGAACGGACCGTGCGCGAGGGAGCCGTCGTGGCCGAGGCGGCTCCACAGCTCCTCGGACAGATGCGGCGCCAGGGGAGCTAGCATCAGCACCACGGCCTCGACGGCGGAGCGCGGAGCGCCGTCCGGGCACGTCTTGGTGAGATGGTTCGTCAGCTCGATGAGCTTGGCGACGGCGGTGTTGGTGCGCAGGTTCGCGAAGTCGTCGCGCACGCCCTCGGCGGTGCGGTGCACGACCTTGAGGGTGTCGACCGACGGCTCATCGTCGGTGACGCGGACCGCACCCGACTCCTCGTCGACCACCAGACGCCACACACGCTGCAAGAAGCGTTGGGAGCCGACGACGTCCTTGGTCGCCCACGGACGCGACTGGTCGAGCGGACCCATCGACATCTCGTAGACGCGGAGGGTGTCGGCGCCGTAGTCGCGGCAGATGTCGTCGGGAGCGACGGAGTTCTTGAGCGACTTGCCCATCTTCCCGTACTCCTGGAACACCTCGTCGTCGCCCAGGTAGAACTTCCCGTCGCGCTCGACGACGTCTTCGGCCGGCACGTACACGCCGCGCGAGTCGGTGTAGGCGAACGCCTGGATCATGCCCTGGTTGAACAGGCGACGGTACGGTTCGACGCTGCTGACGTAGCCGAGGTCGAACAGCACCTTGTGCCAGAACCGCGAGTACAGCAGGTGCAGCACCGCGTGCTCCATACCGCCGATGTACAGGTCCAGGCCGCCCGGATCGTTCGCTCCGTGCAGGGCCGGACGCGGACCCATCCAGTACGCCTCGTTCTCGGGAGCGCACAGGGCGTCGTCGTTCGTCGGGTCGATGTAGCGCAGCTGGTACCAGGAACTGCCCGCCCACTGCGGCATCACGTTGGTGTCGCGGGTGTACGTCTGCACTCCGTCGCCCAGGTCGAGGTCGACGGTGACCCACTCGGTGGCCTTGGCCAGCGGGGGAGACGGCTCGCTGTCGGCGTCGTCCGGATCGAAGGCGACGGGCGCGTAGTCGGCCACCTCCGGCAGTTCGATCGGCAACATCGACTCCGGCAGCGCATGTGGTGCGCCGTCGGCGTCGTACACGATCGGGAACGGCTCGCCCCAGTAGCGCTGGCGGGCGAACAGCCAGTCGCGCAGCTTGTACTGGATCGTCCCGGTGCCGGTGCCGTCGGCTTCGAGACGCTCGATGATCGCGGCCTTGGCGGCGGCGACGTCGAGACCATTGAGGAACTCGGAGTTCACCAGCGGTCCGTCGCCGGTGTACGCGGCCTCGGCGATGCCCTCGTCCGAGCCGATCACCTCGAGCAGCGGCAGGCCGAAGGCGGTGGCGAACTCGTAGTCGCGGGTGTCGTGGGCGGGCACGGCCATGATGGCGCCGGTGCCGTAACCGATGAGCACGTAGTCGGCGATGAACACCGGGACCTGCGCGCCGTTGACCGGATTGGTCGCGTACGCGCCGGTGAAGACGCCGGTCTTCTCCTTGTTCTCCTGGCGCTCCAGGTCGCTCTTGGCGGCGATCGACGCACGGTAGGCCGCGACGGCGGCCTTCGGAGAGCTCTCGCCACCCGTCCAGCGGGGGTCGACGTCCGCCGGCCACGCGTCGGCGACGAGCCGGTCGACCAGATCGTGCTCGGGTGCCAGGACCATGTAGCTCGCGCCGAACAGGGTGTCCGGGCGGGTGGTGAAGACTTCGACGTCGCCGACGGCGGTCGCGAACTTCACCTGGGCGCCGCGCGAACGACCTATCCAATTGCGCTGCATCGTCTTGACCTTCTCCGGCCAGTCGAGCAGGTCCAGGTCGTCGAGCAGGCGATCGGAGTACGCGGTGATTCGCATCATCCACTGCCGCAGGTTCTTCCGGAACACCGGGAAGTTGCCGCGTTCGGACTTGCCGTCCGCGGTGACCTCCTCGTTGGCCAGCACGGTGCCCAGCCCCGGGCACCAGTTGACCAGCGAGTTGCTCAGGTAGACCAGGCGGTAGCCGTCGAGGATCTCGCCGCGTTCGGCGGCCGACAGCTCGGCCCATGCGCGGCCGTCGTCGAGTGTGCGTGCGCCCGAGGCGAACTCGTCGACGAGCTCGGAGATCCGGCGCGCCTTACCGGCATCGGCGTCGAACCAGGAGTTGTAGATCTGCAGGAAGATCCACTGCGTCCACCGATAGAACTCGACGTCGGTGGTGGCGACGCGGCGCCGTTCATCGTGACCGAGGCCGAGGCGCCGGATCTGCGCGAGATAGCGCTCGATGTTGGCCTCGGTGGTGCTGCGCGGGTGAGTGCCCGTCTGCACGGCGTACTGCTCTGCGGGCAGACCGAACGAGTCGAAGCCCATCGTGTGCAGGACGTTCTTGCCGGTCATCCGCTGGAATCGGGCGAAGACATCGGTGCCGATGAAGCCGAGCGGGTGCCCGACGTGCAGTCCCGAGCCCGACGGGTACGGGAACATGTCCTGCACGAACAGCTTGTCGGGGGCGTCGGCCTGAGGGCCGTCGAAGCCGCTGAAGTCACCGGCGAGGGGGCCGACCGGGTTCGGTGCGTGGAAGGTGCCGTCGGCACTCCAGCGCTCCTGCCAGCGCGACTCGATCTCACCGGCCGTGGCGGCGGTGTACCGATGACCGGGCACGGACTCGGCGGGACGGGACGAAGAATCAGCGGAGCTCACGCAACCAGGGTAAACGGCGCACGAGTCGGTGCCGAAACCGGAGGCTCACCGCTGCCGCATCGACCACGCGCCCGAGGACGATCAGCGCGCGCCGGCACCCGCCAGCTCTCCCGCCTGCCCGCGGTCGACGAGGCCCGCCGTGGTCGACAGCTTCTTGTCGCGCAGGAACAGTGACAGGACGAAGCCCACCGCGGCGATCGGGACCAGGAACCAGAACGTCGGCGCCATCGCGTCGGCGTACGCGTCGATGATCTCGTGGTAGAGGTTCGGGTCGGTGTTCTTGAGCGCACCGACCGACTCCGGCGTGAGGTCGGAGGCCGCCCCGGCCTTCGCCGCCGACGGCATCGAGTTCTTGAGGTCGTCGAGCTTGCCCGCCAGGCTCGTGGTGAACACGGTGCCGAACACGGATGTGCCGATCGCCGCACCGATCTCGCGGAGGAAGTTGTTCGTCGACGTCGCCGTTCCGACCTGGGCCGACGGGACGGCGTTCTGGACGGCGATGACGATGGTCTGCATCACCAGACCCATGCCGAAGCCCAGGACGAAGATCATCGCGCCGAACATCACCATCGAGATGTCGGCGGTGATGAATGTCAGCCAGGCGATGCCCGCGGTGGTGATGGCCAGACCGATGATCGGGTAGATCCGGTACCTGCCGGTCTTGGCGATCAGGAAACCGGAACCGATCGCGGTGATCATCAGACCTATCGTCATCGGCAGCATCAGCAGACCGGAGTCGGTCGGGTCGACGTCGTGCGCCATCTGCAGGAACGTCGGCAGGTAGGCCAGAGCGGCGAACATCGTGACGCCGACGACGAACGCGATGGCCGTCGACACCGAGAACACCCGGTCGCGGAACAGATGCAGGGGGATCAGCGGCTCGGCCACTCTGAGCTCGACGACGATGAACACGCCGAGGCAGACGACGGCGCCGATGAGCAGGGCCAGCAGCCACGGATCTGACCAGTCGTACTTCTCGCTCGAGACGATCGACGTCCACGACGTCACCAGGACGATGCCCGCCGTGGCGAGGGCCAGGAACAGTGTGCCGACGAAGTCGAACCGTTTGCCACTGCGCTGACGCGGAAGCTTGAGCGCGAAGAAGGCGATGATCAGCGCGATGGCGGCGATCGGCACGTTGAGCCAGAACGCCCAGCGCCAGCCCGGCCCCTGAGCGAACCAGCCGCCCAGCAGCGGTCCGAGGACCGCGGCGATGCCGAAGATCGCACCGATCGGACCCATGAACTTGCCGCGGTCGCGAGCCGAGACGATGTCGGCGATGATCGCCTGCGACAGGATCATCAGTCCGCCCGCACCCAGCCCCTGCAGGCTGCGGAAGATCACCAGTTCGGCGAACGATGTCGACAGCGCCGATCCGAGCGACCCGCAGAGGAAGATCCCGATGGAGATGAGGAACGGCCAACGTCGCCCGTAGAGGTCGCCGACTTTGCCGTACACCGGCATCACGATGGCGATCGCCACGAGGTAGGACGTGACGATCCAGCCTTCGTGGTCGACGGCGTCGAGGTCGCCGACGATGGTCGGGAGTTCGGTTCCGACGATGCTCTGATCCAGCGAGGACAGGAACATGGCGGCGACGAGCGCACTGAAGATGACGTAGACGACCTTGCGGTCGATCTGGGCCGGGGCCTCGTCGTCCGCATCGGTCCGGGTGGGGGAGGTCATCTGTGGAGGCTATCGATTACCGACATTCGATACGGATCGAATGAACCGCCCACCTGGGGGAGGCACAGTTCTTCGCCTCGATCGGGCACAGATGGCCACCTGATCGGCCGAATCTCAGAAGAGCGGTGGCGGCTCGTCCGCCTCGCGCCGCTCACGGAGGCGGCGGAGTCGGGCGCGTTCGCGACCGGCCTTGTCGCGGAGACAGTCCGCGCCGGTGGGCCCGGCTCGGCCCTGCTTGAGCGCGGGGAAGAGGTCGGCGCCGGTGAATCCGGTGCCGACGGTCAGTCGGCCTTCGGGGGAGACCAGAACGATGCGGCCGAGGTTGTCACGGTAGTCGCGCCAGTCGGTGAACGTCTTCACGCGGTGGTGAAGACGGCACAGGGGTGCCAGTCCGGCACGGGTGGTCCTCCCGCCGGCGGCGGGGTTCGCGTGGTCGAACTCCTGGAGGTGGTCCAGATCGGACTGCCACGCGGGGGCGTCGCATCCGGGCCAGGAGCACCAGAGGTCGCCGCAGCGGACGAGATCGGCCACTCGGGGAGAGGGCGTGTAGGTGAGCCCGTCCGGGGTCGCGGCGTCCGCGTGGACGTACGACCGCTTGGCCTCGGCGAGCAGCCCTCGCGCGGTCTCGGCGTCGACGACGCCGTGGCCGTCGATATAGGCGGGAGCGTCGTCGGCGCCGACGAGCGTGGACATGTTGACGACGATGTGGAACCAGCCGGCCGCGAGCGGAGCCGGGGCGGGAGTGGTCGGCCCGGGGGCCGCGACACACGCGTCGCACCCGCAGTCGAGGGTCGTGCCCTGCGCGAGAGCGACCACCGCATCGGCGCGCAGCTGCGCCTTGGTCCGCGGGTCGTCGGCGTGGACCGCGGCCGCGAGACCGTCGAGCGCGGCGTCGAAGGTCGCGCCGCCCTCGGTGGTGAGTCGACCGCTGACCCGGGACCGGCCCGGTACTCGACGGTCGGGCCGAACAGTGATTCCCCGATCCCGGGCGACGTTCTCCTTGCGGAGTTCGAGCGCCTCGGGGTCGACCGCTGCGATCGTGGCATCGACCATGGCGGCGAAGCGCTGGAACCCCATGGCCGGACGGGAGGCGATCGCCTCGGCGAGCGTCGCGTCGAAATCGACGATCTTCTCATCGGCAACGAGAGAGGCCTGTGAGACCACCGCGTCGAACCGGGGCTTGTCTATCCGCCCCGCGGCCAACAGCGCGCCGGTCTCCGGGAACCGGTACCGCAGCGCGTGGCCGGACTCGATGAGGCGTCGGGCGAGGCCGGGAGTGCAGTTGAACGCCGCGCCCAGTTGCGCGATCGCGCGCTCGTCGCCGGTCGGGCCGTACCGACTGAACGGATCCTCGCCGGCCGCGGCGCGGGCAGCCGCCTCGGTGAAGCCCGCGGCCGTGGCCTCGACCTGCTCGCGGTGGGCGGCCATGGCGACGAGGTACTCCTCCTCGCAGGCCTCCGCCAAGTGCGACGCGGTGGCCAGGATCGAATAGTCGGCCGCGGCACGGACGCCGCCGTAGTGGGCGAGGAGCGCCGCGAGATGGTCGGTGTCGCCGACCGCGTCCAGACCCCGGGCGGCGCCGGCGGCCGACGTGCCCTTCGCGAAGAGCAGGTCGACCCGGGATTCGAGCGCCGAATCGGTCGTGGGTTCGAATACTCTGTTACTCACGCCATAAGGATAGACCGAGGGTCCGACAGTTTCGGTTCACAGCGATCCGAGCGTTGCGACTCCGGCCGGCGGAGCGCCGTCGACCGTGCACCGCGACCTGCATCACTGCCGCATGACGACGATTCCCCACCGGCCGACCCGTCGTCGTACAGTGAGAGCCGTGCATATCCTGTCCATGGTCTCCGCAGTCATCGCACTCGTGCTCGCCGTCTTCTGGGCTTCTGTGGGCATTGGCGGACTGACCGGCCGTCTGGAGCGCAACCGCTGGTTCGGTGTCCGCTCGGCCGAGACCATGCGCTCGGCCGAAGCCTTCGCCCTCGGCAACAAGGTGGCTGCTCCCGGATTCTGCGCTGCCGCACTGGTTCTCCTGATCGGCGGCGTACTCGCCTTCGGCGGCGACCTCGGCTTCCTGTTCGGCTTCGGCGCCGTGCTCGTGAGCTTCGTGATCGTGTCGATCGTCGCGGGCATCGGCGTGCGGGTGGCCGCGACGGTCCCCGAGCCCGAGGATCAGGGCGGTTGCAGCGCGGACTGCTGCTCGGGCGGATCCGACGATCAGTCCGCCGACTCGTGCGGCACGTCCGCCCAGCCGGGGGATCCGGCCGCCGACTGCGGTACGTCCAGCTGTGGCTCCTGCGCGCTGCAGGGGATGTGCACCACCGAGCACGCAGCCGACGAAGCCGTCGACGCCGCGCGCTGACGTATGCGCAGACTCCTCGCGAACTCACCGATCGACGGATTCATCGTCTCGATCTTCCTGGCCGTCGTCGTCGCCGCGATCTTCCCCGCCGGGGGAGCCTTCGCCGACGTCATGGACTGGGTGGTCACCGCGCTCATCGCCCTGCTGTTCTTCCTGTACGGGACGCGGCTGTCCCCGCGCGAGGCCCTCGACGGTCTCACCCACTGGCGTCTGCACACCGTGATCCTCGCGTTCACATTCGTCCTGTTCCCCCTGATCGGGCTGGCGCTCCACCCCCTCCTGACGCATCTGATCGGCTCCGCCCTGGCCGACGGATTCCTCTACCTGACACTCGTGCCGTCGACCGTGCAGTCGTCGATCGCGTTCACCTCGATCGCCCGCGGCAACGTGCCGGGAGCCATCGTCAGTGCGTCGGCGTCGAATCTTCTCGGCGTCGTCGTGACACCGGCCCTGGTGGTCTTGCTGATGAGTACCGATGCGGGCGTGCATATCAGCGGCGAGTCGATCCTCGAGATCGTACTGAAGATCCTCGTCCCCTTCATCGTCGGGCAGATCGCTCGGCCGCTGGTCAATCCGTTCCTGGGCAAGCACGCCGAGTCCACCAAGCTCGTGGATCGCGGATCGATCGTGATGGTCGTCTACGTCGCCTTCAGCGAGGGTGTGAAGTCCGGCCTCTGGAGCAAGGTCGGCGTACTCGACGTGATACTGGTGATCATCGTGTCGACCCTGCTCATCGTGGTGATGCTGGTCGTCACCTGGTACGTGCCCAAACGTCTGGGATTCAGCCGCGAGGACATGATCGCCGTGCAGTTCTGCGGCACGAAGAAGAGTCTGACCACCGGGCTGCCGCTCGCCAGCGTCATGTTCGCCGGATCAGTGGTCGGCTTCATGGTGCTGCCGCTGATGATCTTCCATCAGCTCCAGCTGATCATCTGCGCGTGGATGGCGAACCGGTACCACCGTCAGGGCGAGCCGGTCGACGACGGCGTCTGACGGATCGCTCGCCACCGGCGGAAGATCAACAGCGCCAGAGCGAGAGCACCGACGCCGATCGCGACGATGAGCGCCACCTCCGCTCCGAGCGTCTCGCCGACCACGTAGGACACCATCAGAACCGTGGCAGTCCACGAGACGCCCCCGATCGCACTGGCCAGGACGAACCGTCGGTACGGCATCCTCCGGGCACCGGCCACCAGCGGGCTCACGCTGCGCACGAAGCCGACCCAGCGGGCACCGGCCACCGCGATCACCGCGTCACCGCCACTCGGCGCGTTATGGCCGGAACGGATCGCGCGCCGGGCCAGCTTGCGTCCCAGCTTGGACGCTCCGAGACGCGGTCCGAGACCACGGCCGACCAGGTATCCGGTGGAATCCCCGGCGACCGCCGCCAACCCGCAACCCACGACGAGGATCCAGATGTGCGGAGTGCCGACCGCCGCCAACACGCCCGCCGCGATCAGTATCGCCTCACTCGGCGCGACGAGGCCGACCAGGATCACGGCCGTCTCGAGGAACACCACGCCGATGGCTATGAGATAGACCGCCCATGCGGGAACCGCTTCGATCAGCGAGGTCAGCTGACCGGTCAAAGCATCCATGTGTCAACTAACCGCCGTGTGCTCAATTGTCGTCCGGTCGAAGCGGATACGTCGACAGCAGCGGTAACGGCCACGGTTGCCGCGACAGCACCTGTTGCCACACGTCCACCGATGGCTCCGACAGCAGATCCGTCGGCAGTCCGGGTGCGACGATCCAGCTGTTGTCGGCGAGCTCCTCGTCGAGTTGACCGGGTTCCCATCCCGCGTACCCGGCGAAGATGCGGACGCCGGCGAGCACCTCCGCCATCTGGTCGGGGTCCGCATCGAGATCGACCATCGCGACCGGCCCGAGGACCTGGTGGAGCTTGGGCTGGTCGGCCACCACCACGCCGCTCTTCGCGACCCCCAGGCACAACGCCGACGACGTGCCCACCGGCCCGCCGACGAACACCGCGCGGGGGCTCGCCGCGAGATCCGCCCACCGGGGGAGGATGTTGTAGACGGCCGCGTCGCTCATCCGGTTCAGGACCACACCGAGGGTGCCCTGCTCGTCGTGTTCGATGATGTAGACGACGGTCCGCGCGAAGGCCGGAGCCGACAGCGCCGTCGACGCGATCAGGAGCGACCCGGGAGCCACCTCGGGTGCATCGTCTGCGAATTCACCGTCGGACACCACTTCATCATGTCATCACCGACGCCCGGAGACGACCGCGCGGGTCGCGATCATCGCGGAACTGTGAGGTGCATCTGTACTCACCGGTACCACAGAAACGGTCGGTAGGCTCGATCGGTGAGCTTCTGGACGCAGGTCAAGAGTCCCGGCCTGCTTCGTCTTCTGAGCGTCCGGGTGCTCAGTCAGATCAGCGACGGCGCATTTCAGGCGGCGCTCGCATTCTCCATTCTGTTCAATCCCGATCGCCACACCGATCCGCTTGCCGTGGCGGGCGGATTCGCCGTGCTCCTGCTCCCGTATTCGGTGCTCGGCCCGTTCACCGGCGCACTCCTCGACCACTGGGATCGACGACGGGTGCTGGTCTGGGTCAATGTGCTGCGAGCCGTGGCGGTGCTCGGCGTGGCGATCGCCACGAGTTCGGGGGCGCCCGACACCGTCGTCCTGCTCGCCGCCCTGCTCGTGACCGGGTGCAGCCGCTTCGTGGCGTCCGGACTGTCGGCCGGTCTGCCCCACGTGGCGTCGCAGTCGGTGATCATCGAGGTCAATGCCGTCTTCACGACCCTCGGCGCGGCGATGCTGGCCGTCGGAGCGGGGGTGTCGGCGCTGCTGCGCGTGCTCTTCGGCGCCGATAACGGCGGGTCGGGCGCGACGCTCGTGGCCGGATCCGTGTTCGCGGCGTGCTCGGGTCTGATCGCGGCGACGTTCGCCGCCCGACGACTCGGGCCGGACAGACCAGACGGTTCCGGCCATTCGGCGGTGTACTCGCTCGGCCGGGGCCTCGCGCACGGGGTGCGGGCCGTCGCCGCGCATCCGAGCGTCGGCGTCGCTCTCGGCGCCATCGGGGTGCACCGGCTCGTCTTCGGCATGAACACGTTGATGCTGTTCATGGTGGTGCGCCGGATGGACCTCGGACCGCCGCTGGGCACGGGTGTTCCGGCGATCGCCGCGATCGGCGGCGCCGTGGCCGTCGGCGCGCTGGCGGCCGCGGTCGCCACCCCCTGGTCGGTTCATCGGTTCGGGCGACGGACCACGATCGGCGGCGCGCTCATCGGCGGCGCGGCGGCCGAAGCGCTTGTCGGCACCCTCACCTCGTACACGGTGCTGATCGCGGCCGTCGTCCTCGGCCTCGTCGGGCAGACGGTGAAACTGTGCGGCGACGTCGCGATGCAGTGCGACGTGCCCGACTCGTATCGCGGCCAGGTGTTCGCCGTTCAGGACGCCCTGTTCAACTCCGCCTATGTGGCCGCCATGTTCGTCGCGGCCTTCTCCATCCCCGCCGACGGATTCTCGATCCCGATCGTCGTCGCGGGCAGCGCGATCTATCTAGTGGGTGCTCTGCTGATCAGACGCGTCGACGCGACCGTCGTCGAAGGCCCGGACCGAGCGACGGTGGAGCGGGAGCAGGCGCAGGTGTGAGGGATCAGGACATCGGTCGATGCTCGTCGGCGTAACCGTCGCCGTCGGTGTCGAGCAGGACCGTGTCCGGCACACCGTCGCCGTCGACGTCCAGGAACGATTCGTGCGGGCGACCCTCCGACGCCGGGACCGGGTCGTCCGCGTCGACGGGGAGTTCCCATAGACCGGATCCCCCGTCGACGAAGCACGTCTCGGCGACGCCGTCGTCGTCGAGATCGAGGGCCGACCGGTCGGCGACGCCGTCACCGTCGGAATCCCACATCGCGTCGTCGGCCCGGCCGTCTCCGTCAAAGTCGAGGGACACCGCATCGAGCACACCGTCGCCGTCCAGATCCAGGTCGACGGACGACCGCCACGTCGAGACGTCACCGTCACCGGTCCCGAAGCCGTACTCGATAACCCCGTCCATACTCGGTTAGACGCGGGCGGCGGCCGTCGGGTTCCACGACACGCCGGGACGCAGCGTCTGATCGCTTCAGTAGCCCATCGTGCGGATGGCGGTCGCGAGCGCGTCGAGCTGCTCGGGACGGACGTCCAGATGCGGGCTCACACGCAGATGCGGCTGGTCGGCGGCCAACGGTGCCCGCCACGAGTCCGCGGCCGTCACCAGGATCCCGGTCTCGAGAAGCTTGTCCCGCGCTGCCTCCAGATCGGAGAATCCCCAACCGGGCGGTGTCGCGAGCGTGACCAGGGCCGAAGCCTCCTCGACCGGCTCCATGACCTCCCAGCTGCCGATACCGCGCAGCCGTTCGCGAGTAATCCTGCCGATCGCGGCGAGCTCACGGAACACCTTCTGCTGGCCGATCGCGAGGACCTCGGCGACCGCCGCACCGAGCCCCAGCTGGCCCGCGATGAACGAGTCCGACGACTCGACCCGCACATCCGCGAGCGAATCGGCACGAACGGCCACGAAGCCGACTCCACGCGGACCGGTCAGCCACTTGCGCGACGTGCCGTACACGATGTCCGCACCGGTCACCGTCGGAACGTGACCGACCGACTGCGCCATGTCGACCACCACGGGAACCCCGGCGTTGTGCGAGACGGCGACGATCTCGGCCACCGGTTGCACCAGTCCGCTGGCCGACCCGATGTGGCAGATGTGGATGAAGTCCGGCTGCTCGAACTGCAGCATGTTCTCCAACGCGTCGACGTCGACGTGCCCGTACACGTCGGATTCGGGAAGCACCCGGACCGCGAAGTCGCGGTGCTCGAACTCGGCGAGATTCGGTCCGAACTCGTTCTTGGCCACCCACACCGTCGGCGACATCGGCAGTGTCCAGCTGTTGAGAAGCGCGCGCAGCGACGTCCGGGCGCTGTCGCGGAACGACAGCTCGTCCGGCGTGTGACCGATCAACGACGCGAGTGCCCGACGACCCGCGGCCAACGTGTCCGCCTGCTCGGCGGCGGCGACGTACGAACCCCGTTCCGCCTCGCGCTCAAGGTGTTTCGTGATCGTCTCGATGACGGCTCGTGACGATCGGCCGGCGGCGGCCGCATCCAGGTGGGCGAGCGACGGTTCCACGCGCGCGGCGTGCCACTGCTCGCCGAGTTCACTGCAGTACATGCGATAAATCTACCCGGGGCGACCGGAGGGGGCTCGACTCCGCTCGACCTGCGGAGCAGTCTCGGGTCAGCCCTCGCGCCGGGCCCACCACTGCTGCAACGCGGCCTCGGCGTCCTCGCGGGTCATCGGGCCGGCGTCCAGGCGGAGCTCCTTCAGGAAACGCCACGCCTCGCCGACGAGCGGCCCCGGCGGGAGCCCCAGGAGCTCCATGATCGCGTTACCGTCCAGATCGGGTCGAACCCGATCGAGGTCCTCGGCCTCCTTGAGCACGGTGATCCGGTGCTCCAGGTCGTCGTAGGTCTCCTGCAGCTTGCGAGCGCGACGCCGGTTGCGGGTGGTGCAGTCCGCCCGCACCAGCTTGTGCAGACGACCGAGGAGGGGACCGGCGTCGTTGACGTAGCGCCGCACGGCGGAGTCCGTCCATCGCCCGTCGCCGTAACCGTGGAAACGGAGATGCAGGAACACCAGCTGCGATACGTCATCGACGACGGCCTTCGGGTATTTGAGCGCGCGCATCCGCTTGCGGACCATCTTGGCGCCGACCACCTCGTGATGGTGGAAGCTGACACCGCCGCCGTCCTCGTGCCGCCGCGTCGCGGGCTTGCCGATGTCGTGCAGCAGGGCCGCCCAGCGCAGCACCAGGTCCGGCGAACGCGACTGGTCGGCGTCGACCGCCTCGTCGCCGGTCTCCGGATACGGCTCGCCGCGGCTGTCGAGCGCTTCGAGATCGATGGCCTGCTGCAGCACCGTCAACGAATGCTGATAGACGTCCTTGTGCTGATGGTGCTCGTCGATCGTCAGCTTCATACCCGGCACCTCCGGCAGGACACGGTCGGCCAGCCCCGTCTCGACGAGCAGGTCGACGCCCTCGATCGCATACTCACCGCAGATCATCTTGTCCAGCTCCACCCGGATCCGCTCGACGGTGATCCGGTCGATCTGGTCGACCATCGCGCGCGTCGCCTCGAGTACGCGCGGCGCCGGCGTGAAGCCGAGTTGAGCGACGAAGCGCACCCCGCGCAGCATCCGCAGCGGATCATCATTGAAGGAGTTCTCCGGCGCCGAGGGCGTGTCGATGACTCCGGCGAGCAGATCCGACAGACCGTCGAGCGGATCGCAGAACTCCTGTCGGCCGTCCGGATGCAGACGCACCGCCATGGCGTTGACGCGGAAGTCGCGCCGGATCAGATCGCCCTCGAGAGTGTCGCCGAAGCTGACGATCGGATTACGGCTCACCTGGTCGTACATGTCCGATCGGAAGGTGGTGATCTCCACCGTCTGGTCGGCGATCTGTGCGCTGACCGTCCCGAAGTCGATGCCGGTGTCCCACACCGCCGATGCGCTCGCGGCGAGGATCTCCGCGATCACCGTCGGGCGGGCATCGGTCGTGAAGTCCAGATCGTTGCTGAGCCGGCCGAGGACCGCGTCCCGAACTGAGCCTCCCACCAGGTACAACGCGTATCCGCGGTCGGCGAACCGCGCGGCCAGCGGGGTGAGTACATCGTCGAGCGCGCCCAACGTCTGCGCTGCGGAGGCGAGGAGACGGTTGCGGCGCTCGGCGCGCTGTTCGTCGCTCATCCGGCTGCTCTGCGCGCTGTCGGTCATGGGATAGAAGAGTACCGACTCGCCGTCGCGGCTTGCGCGGTCAGCCTGCCATGGCTAACGGACGGTAACGAACGGCTAGCATCGGAGTGTGTCCGCCGAACCATCGCTGCACCATACGGACGTCGCATCCGACGCTCCGGCAGCAGGCGATGCCGGAAAACCGGCGAAGAACGGCGGATCCGACCAACCGAACCGGAATCGGCGCAATCGTCGGGGCCGTCGCAGGCGCGGGCGCCGCTCGTCTCGCCCCGCCGAGACCGCCACGACCGACGACAAGCCGGACGCCGCACCCGCCGACACCACCCCGAAGCCGTCCGATCTGGCGAATCGCAATCGCCGCAAGACCGGCGGGAGCAACGGTGGCAACGGCAACCACCAGAAGTCGCCGTCGTCGACGCCGAACAATCAGCGCCGGGGCGGACGTCGTCCCGCCGACGGTGAGAACGCCCCGAAGCTGCGCACCGTCCGGGAGACGTCGGCCGGCGGACTGGTCCTCTCGGATCTGGACGCGCCGTTCGAGGACCTGCGCGCCGCGCTGATCGGCCGGGTGGACCGTCGCGGCCGCACCATGTGGTCGCTGCCCAAGGGCCACATCGAGACCGGGGAGACCGCCGAGCAGACGGCGATGCGCGAGGTGGCCGAGGAGACCGGCATCTCCGGGACCGTCGTCGCACCGCTCGGCAAGATCGACTACTGGTTCGTCAGCGACGGACGGCGCATCCACAAGACGGTGCACCATTACCTGCTGCGTTTCACCGGTGGCGAGCTGTCGGCCGAAGACTACGAGGTCAGCGAGGTCGCATGGGTGCCTCTCAGCGAACTCCCACGTAGGCTCACGTACTCTGACGAACGACGTCTCGCACGGATGGCCGAATCGGTGATCACCGACCTCCGGAGCGATCCGAAGCGGTTGGCTCAGTCGGAGGCCAACTGCATCCGTACCGAGCCGAACGACTATGAGAAAGCCGCAGCCGCCCGCAACCAACGCCGCAATGAGCCGCCGCCACCGGTCAAACCCCGGCGGCGCAGACGGCGACCGCGGCGACCGGCCAACGGTGACACCTGATCATGCGCGCCCCGGCGCGAGGATCACCGCGGTGGCGGCCGTCGTACTCCTCCTCGGTCTCGTGCTGGCCTTCGCCGGTGTCGGCCCGGCGGTCGCGGCGCCCGGCGACGCCCCGGACACCCACTACGCGTCCGTCGGTCTCACCGAAGTGACGCCGTCGACGGTGACGAGTTCGTCGGGTAGGACCGTGACGGTGCGGGGGCGCGTCACCAACACGTTCGATCGGCCGATCCACGATGTCATCGTTCGCCTGCAACGCGCCGGCGCGGTCACCTCGACCGATCTGCGGACGGTGCTCGGCGCCGACCCCTCCGTGTACGAGACGGCGACCGACTTCGAGAAGGTCGTATCCGATCTCGCACCCAAGCAGACCGCCGACTTCAGCATCGAGGTGCCGCTGTCGGCGGGCGGGCTGCAGATCGGACAAGCCGGTGTGTATCCGCTGCTGATCAACGTCAACGGCACCCCCGACTACGGCGGTCAGGCGCGTATCGCCGATTCGCGGACGATGCTTCCGGTCCTGTCCCTGCCCGCCGACCGGGCCCGCGCCACGCGGTGGGTCGAACCCGGCTCCGGAGGATCCGAGCAGCCGTTGCTCGGACGCGACGGCTCCGTCGCCGCGAACGACACGCGGCCCGCGGCGTTCACCTTCGTCTGGCCGCTGGCCGCTCCGCCGCAGCAGGCCGCGGGAACCCTCGGCGGCGAGACCGCCGACATCCGGCTGATCAGCGACGACCTGACCGATTCGTTGGAGGACGACGGTCGGCTCGGTCAGTCGCTGGAGGCATTGGAGACCGTAGCCGGGATCGACGACTCCGGCGCCGACGGACCCGACGAGAAGGTGCGGAACGCGATCTGCATCGCCGTCGACCCCGATCTGCTGACCACCGTCTCGTCGATGGCCACCGGGTACACGATCACCGACGATCCGGCCGACCCGGATGCGGCCACCGTCGACGGCGACGGCGAGTCGACCGCACGCCGATGGCTGCAACGTCTCACGCGGGTCGCATCGTCGATGTGCGTCACCGCGCTCCCCGGGGCGCAGGCCGGCCTGGACTCACTCGAACGCATCGGCAACGACACCCTGTCGAATATGGCGTTGAGCGGCGCGTACGACACCGTCGACGCGATTCTGGGCGTGCACAGCGTCCGTGGAATCACGCTGCCCGCCGTCGGAGCCGTCTCCGCCGACGCCCGCAAGCTCCTGGTGGGCCGGGACGGCTCGGACACCGCGGCCGTCATCACGACATCGGTCGAGTCCGACGGCGGGCCGCGCACCGGTTCGGCGCTCCTCGGCCGGTACACCTCCGGCGGGCTGCCCGTCCAGACGTACGATCCCGGCGTCAGCGCCGCTCTCGGCGGTCTCGGAGGACGGCCGGTGACACCGTCGTTCCTACCCGAGTGGCAGCGCACCGGCCTCACGGGAGAGTCCGAGGTGAGCCGTCGGCAGACCGCCGCGGCCTCCCTGGCGTTCCCGATGCTCGACGTGCCGTCGCCCACCGGCGACGACGACTCCGCGCCGACGAATGTGACCGGGCGCAGCGCGTTCACGATGGCCCCGACCTACTGGTCGCCGACCGCCGCCGATGCGCGCGCCCTCCTGGACACCGCGGGACTGATGGTGGCCTCCGGCGTCGCCGACCCCGTACCGCTCACCGATGTGGTGTCGGGGCTGCACCGAGCCGACCGATCCGCCGATCTCGTCGTTCCCGGCGACGTCGACCGGTTGACCGCCGAGGGCTACCCGTTGTCGTCCAAGGATCTGGTCGAGGTGCGCCGACAGCTGGAGCTGATCGATCGCCTCCAGGACTCGTTCGCGACGGGCCACGAGCTTCCGTTCACCCCTGCCGAGTACCTGAATCCGCTGCGCGCGGACATCCTGCGCGCGGTGTCGACGCCGTCGACGACCAATCGGGCGGTGGCGCTGGTGGAACGGCCGCAGCGGTTGACCGCGCTCGGTCTCACCCTGACGCACATGCAGCAGTCGGTGTCGCTGCTCGACCCGAGCGGTCGCTACACGCTGGCGTCCGAACGCAGCCCGCTGCTGCTGGTGGTCCGCAACGAACTGTCGCTGCCGATCATGGTGCGACTGGACATCACCGCACCCGAGGAGTTGAGCGTCGGCGACGGGGGAGTGTTGGAGATCCCGGCGCAGGGCACCCGCCAGCTCCAGTTGCCGACGCACGCGTCGAACTCGCAGCCGGCGACGGTGCGGATCGCCCTGGTCACCTCGAACGACGTACCGCTGAGCAGCCCGGTGGATCTGTCGGTGTACGCGAACGCTTACGGCAAACCGCTGTTCTGGATCACGATCGGCGCGGCTGTCATCCTGGTACTGCTGACCGCACGACGCCTGTGGCACAGATTCCGCGGCGAACCCGACCCCGCCGACGAGGACCGGCCCGAACCCGATGAACACGAACGTCACCTCGCCTCCACCGGCTACCAGCAACGACTGGCCGCCGAGCGCGTGACCGACACAGACGAACGCGAGCAGCCCGACCCCGGAGAGCGTGAATGACCACCGACCAGAAGCCCGAGCACCCGAAGGTCGAGACGCCGTCCGACGAGAGCGTGATGCGGACCGGCGGCTCCATCGCCATCGGCACTCTGACCAGTCGTATCACCGGGTTCATCCGCACCGTCCTGGTGCTGGCGATGCTCGGTACCGCGACCTCGTCGGCCTTCCAGGCCGCATACGTGCTGCCGGGCATGATCTCCGAGGTGCTCCTCGGCGCAGTGCTCACCGCGATCGTCATCCCGGTGCTGGTCCGCGCCGAATCGGAGGACGACGACGGCGGCGCCGACTTCATCAACCGCATCTTCACGCTCACCATCGTCGTGCTGGGGCTCGCGACGGTGATCGCCATCATCGCCGCACCGCTGCTCACCAGACTCAACGTGGGCGACGGCGCCGTGGTGAACCGCGACGTCACGACCGCCCTGGCGTACCTCCTGCTTCCCGAGGTCATGTTCTACGGGCTGACCGCCCTGTTCATCGCGATCCTCAACATGAAGGGCCTGTTCAAGCCGGGCGCGTGGGCGCCCGTGTTGAACAACATCGTGCAGATCGTGACCCTGGTCCTGTTCTTCGTGCTTCCGGGCGACATCACCCTGAACCCGGTCCGCATGTCCGATCCGAAACTGCTGGTCCTGGGCATCGGCACCACGTTCGGCGTCATCGCACAGGTGATGATCCTGCTGCCGTTCCTGCGCAAGGTCGGAGTCCGACTCCGCTGGAAGTGGGGCATCGACGCGCGGCTGCGGACCTTCGGCAACATGGCCGTCGCGATCATCGCCTATGTGCTCGTCCTACAGGTCGGTCTGATGATCACCTACCGGATCGCGGCCGGCGCGAGCGCAGGCGGAATCTCCGCGTACGCCACCCACTGGCAGCTGCTGCAGCTGCCCTACGGTGTGCTCGGTGTGACGATCCTGACCGCGATCATGCCGCGCATGTCGCGCAACGCCGCCGCCGACGACACCGAGGCCGTCGTCGACGACATGTCGCTGGCCACCCGTCTGACGATCGTCGCGCTAGTGCCGGTCGTCGCGTTCATGACATTCTTCGGACCGGCGATCGGCGTCGCGATCTTCAACTTCGGCAACTACAACGCCGACGCCGCATCCCAGGTCGGATCGGTGCTCGCATGGGGCGCGTTCACCCTCATCCCCTACGCGATGACACTGGTCCAGCTGCGCGTGTTCTACGCCCGCGAGGACGCGTGGACGCCGACCGTGATGGTCGTCGGAATCACCGCGGTGAAGGTCGGGGCGTCCTATCTCGGTCCAGTCCTGTTCGACGACCCGGAGATGGTCGTCCGGTGGCTGTCGCTCTCGAACGGTCTCGGCTATCTGGTGGGCGCGATAGTCGGACACCTCCTGCTGAAGAAGCGGCTCGGGGGCCGCGCGATGAGGAACGTGACCCGGCCCACCCTCATGACGCTCGGCATCTCGATCGCCATCGCCGGGGCGGTGTGGGGCATCTCCGAGCTGACCGGTTTCGCCCGCATGTCGACGCACGCCGGGAAGATCGGTTCGCTGGTCTATCTGATCATCGCCGGAGTGGTCTCACTCGGTGTGATCTACCTGCTGCTCGTGGCCGCGAAGATCCCCGAGATGGTCTCGATCAGCAACGCGGTGATGCGCATCGTCGGCCGTTTCGTGCCGAGGCTCGCGCCGCCGGTCATCGAAGGCGACGACCAGGATTCGCGCACCATGACGGTGCAGTTCCCGCGGGTCTCGTCGGAGGAGTCGTTCCCGTACGCTGGGCAGGTAGACGTCCGACGCCGCTTCGACCGGGGCACGGCCACCTGGCAGGAGTACTCCGCGTTCTCCGGGGGCGCCGCAGGCGAGACGGCGGTGATACCGGTGGTGCGAACCGGTCCCCCGCGTGGTCCCCAACGCCGTCCCGGACCGCCACAGCCGCCGCAAGGTTCCAGAGGAGTGCCGCCCATGACCGCATCCGGTTCCGACGACGAGGCCACGCGCCCGTCCACGGAACCGACGCGTGCGATGACTCAGGCTCCGCGCGGTCCCCGTCTGATCCCCGGCGCCGCGGTCGCCGGCGGTCGGTACCGGCTGCTCGAACCGCAGGGCGGCGCGCGCGGCCTCGCGTTCTGGCGCGCGAAGGACACGGGACTCGACCGCGAAGTGGGACTGACCTTCGTCGATCCCGATCAGAAGGCGCCCCCGGTGACGCCCGGCAGGAGAGATCCCGGCCGGGAGGGTCCGCAGGCCGTGCTGTATCGCACCCGCAGACTCGGCCAGCTCCACACCGCCGGTGTCGCCCGCGTCCTCGACGTGGTGCGCAGTGCATCCGGCGGCATCATCGTCACCGAGTGGATCCCCGGCTCCAGGCTCGCCGACGTGGCGGCCACCTCGCCGTCGGCGACCGGCGCCGCCCGCGCCGTCCGCGCACTCGCCGCCGGTGCCGAAGCCGCGCATCGAGCCGGCGCCGTCCTGTCGATCGACCACCCCGATCGCATCCGAGTCAGCACGACCGGCGACGCCGTCCTGGCGTTCCCGGCGATCATGCCCGACGACGACCGCCGCAGCGACGTGCGCGGTCTCGGGGCCGTCCTGTACGCGCTCCTGCTCGGCCGCTGGACCCTGGACGAGCCGACGGGCAAGAATCTGATCACCACGGCGATCACGACCGATCCGGTGGGCGGCATGGCCGTCGCCGAACCCGATCCGGCCGAGCCGACTCAGCCACGTGTGCCTCGCGACGTGGACGCGCGGATCCCGTTCGAGATCTCGGCGGTGGCCGCACGCGCGCTGGAAGGCGACCGCGGCATCCGGACCGCCGCCACCGTCCAGCATGTGCTCGATCAGGCGACGGTCGTCGATTTGAAGACCGATCTGCTGCCGCGCGTCGCCGACGCACCCGCTCCGGTGTCGGTCGCCCCGATCAGCCGATCGCGCAAGGAACGGTTGATGGGCGAGGGCGAGGCCGGGAAGAAGAACACCGCGCTGCTCGCGGGCGGTGGTCTGTTCATCCTGTTCGTCATCATCGCCGTCATCGTCGCCGCGACGAATCTGTTCGGTTCGTCGGACGAGGAGACCGATATCGATTCGATCCTGCCGGGCGAATCGACGAGTGCGCAGCAGACGCCGGACGGCGAGGACGCCGCGCCGATCACCGCGCGGTCGGTGAGCGTGCTCGACGTCTCCGATCAACCGGCCGACTCGACGGCCAACATCGGCCACGTTCTGACGGGTGAGGCCCCCGGTTGGAAGACCGATGTCTACCGCGGCTCCCCGGACTTCGCCGGACTCAAGAGCGGTCTGGGACTGGTGTTCCGGCTCAAGGAGCCCGGCGAGGTGCACTCGGTGAGCATCGAGACGCCTACTCCGGGATTCAACGTCGAACTGCGGACCTCCGATCAGGCTCAGCCGTCGAGTCTGGATGCGACCACCGAGGTCGGCAGCGGTTCGGTCGACGAGAAGACGAGTACCTTGACGGTCGACTCGCCGAAGAAGGCGCCGCACTTCATCGTGTGGCTCACCTCGTTGCCGGAGGGAAGCGGCGGATTCCAGGCCATCGTCAACCGGGTCACACTCCGCTGATGACGGCCGACGACGGTGCCGTCCTCTGCGACGACGGGCTGCGCCGAACCCCGTGGGGTGCGGCACCCGGGATGATGCGCGACTACTACGACGCCGAGTGGGGCCTGCCGGTGTCGGGGGAGTCCGCGCACTTCGAGCGCCTCAGCCTGGAGGGTTTCCAGGCCGGTTTGAGCTGGGCGACGATCCTGCGCAAGCGCGATGCCTTCCGCGAGCTGTTCGTCGACTTCGACGCCGACCGCGTCGCCGAGTTCGGAGCCGGCGACGTCGAACGGCTGATGGGCGACGCTCGAATCATCCGCAACCGCGCCAAGATCGAGGCCACGATCGGCAATGCGCGGGCGACGATCGCTCTACGCGACGAGGGCGGCCTCGAGGCGTTCCTGTGGTCGTTTAAACCCGCGGCCACGCCGCGACCGGCGACCATGGCCGACGTCCCGACCACCTCGCCGGAATCCGTCGCGCTCTCGAAGGCACTGCGCAAGAAGGGCTTCCGTTTCGTCGGCCCGACGACGATGTTCGCGCTCATGGAGGCTCTCGGCATCGTCGACACCCATGTGCTCGGATCGCATTGCCGAGGAGCGTCCGGAGTGTGGGAGAGCTGAGCTTCGTCGATCGGACCGCATGCTCCACACAAGGGTCAGGAATCGAGAAGCCCCGAGCACGCACCCGCACCTAACGTTGACGCCATGACCACGATCACCGCATTGATCATCGAGGCCGACGACCCCGATGATGCCGAGAAATTTTACGCTGCAACAGCATTCGATATCGACATACCTGTTCGAGTGGAGCGGTCCGCCGAGCCGACCGACGGCTTCCGCGGATTCACGTTCTCGATCGTCGCTCCGCGACCCGCAGCCGTCGACGCCCTCATCGACCGAGCTCGAAGTGCCGGCGCCACCGTCCTCAAACCCGGCAAGAAGTCGCTCTGGGGCTACGGGGGAGCGGTGCAGGCACCCGACGGAAGCGTCTGGACGTTCGCCTCGGGCAAGAAGGACTCCGGTACGTCCGCCGGCGAGATCGACCGCTTCGTCGTCCAACTCGGGCCGTCGGACGTCAAGGCGAGCAAGGCCTTCTACACCGCCCGAGGGTTCGACGTCGCCAAGAGCTACGGCTCGAAGTACGTCGAGTTCGACGCGGGTCCGGTCACATTGGCTCTGACCAAGCAGGCCAACCTGTCCAAGGTCACCGGCATGTCGGCGGGCACAGGTTCGCACCGAGTCCGGTTCGCCTGTGACACCGCCGCGTTCACCGATCCGGACGGATTCGTCTGGATCTGACGGCGAGACGATCAGCCGAGCGGAACTCGCTCGTCCGATTCCGGCTGGTCCTTCGGCGCCCACCCGGGCGAACCGAAGACGTAGCCGAGCCTGGCCCGCAACGACGACGCCGACCGCACGTCGCGGATCACCGCCGCGTACTCGTGGGTCTGAAGTCTCCAGATGTTGTAGGTCTCGACAGGCTTCGTCAGACCGTACGTCGGCCGGTGGACCTCCGGCTGGAAGCTGCCGAACATCCGATCCCAGACGATCAGCGTACCCGCGTAGTTGCGGTCCAGGTACTCCGCGTCGCTGCCATGGTGCACGCGGTGGTGCGACGGGGTGTTCATCACGAATTCGACAGGCCGCCACATGGTTCCGATGTGCTCGGTGTGCACCCAGAACTGATAGATCAGGTTGAACGAGTACGACGCGAAGACCACGGCCGGCGGAACGCCGAGCGCGGGAAGCGGAAGCCACATGATCAGGCTCATGCTCGGATTCCACTTCTGCCGCAACGCCGTCGCGAAGTTGAAGTACTCGCTCGAGTGATGAGCCTGGTGCGTCGCCCAGACCAGACGCACGCGATGGGCGATCCGATGCTCCCAGTAGAACAGGAAGTCGACGGCGACGAAACCGATCACCCACGTGTACCAGGCGCCGATCGGCAGCTGCCACGGCGCGACGTAGGCGAACAGCGCCGCGTACACGAACAGCGCGAGGAACTTGCCGACGGCCGATGTCGCTATGGACACGAGACCCATCAGGATCGACGCCCGAGCGTCACGCTTCTCGTACGCGCCGGGAACCGGCCGCCCGTCGTCGTGCTCGTTCTCGAGCCTCGCCGCGGCGAACAGCTCGAGTGCGAGCATCAGCACGAAGAACGGGATCGCGAACACCGTGGGCTCGCGCAACTGTTCCGGAACGGCCTCCAACATAATTTGACACGATAGCGTGTCACAAATGCTCCGTCCAGGCCCTGACCACACCACATCGTCCAATCCGGACCGAAATACTCGCTGCGTCAAGATGTTTCGCTGTGGTGCGGATTATTTGTCTCGACCGCTTTGCAGACATTTTCGGGTTAGCCGCCTACCATGATTATCGATGACGAAGACTGCCGGGGGACGCACATACGGGGGATTGACAGCGCAGGACCGGGCCAGCCAGCGGCGCGAATCACTGGTCGAGGCCGGATTCGAACTCTTCGGAGCCCTCGGCTATCCGAATGTCTCGGTGAAGCGGATCTGCGACTTCGCAGGACTCACTCAACGGTACTTCTACGAATCGTTCGACGACCGTGCCGCACTGCTCGGCGCCGTGTACACCTACTGCGTCGACAATGCGCGGGACGCGACCCTGACGGCCGCCGCCCGTGTGCTCGACGACGCGGACATCGGCGACGGACCGATTCCGGGAGATCTCGTCCCGGAGCTCGCCTCGGTCACCCTGCGCGGCTTCATCGACTACCTCTCCGCCGACGCCCGTCGCGCCCGCATCATCATGATCGAGGTCGTCGGGGTGAGCCCGGAGCTGGAGAAGCTGCGCCTGCAGGCGATCCATGCGTGGGCGGACCTCATTCTGTCGCTCGCCACGCGTGACACGGAACCGACCTCCGATCAGCGATTGGCATCCATCGGGCTCGTCGGTGCACTGACGCAGATGCTCGTCGACTGGCAGACCGCCGTGGCCGAGCCCACAGAGGACGGCTACGACACCGATCTGTTCGAGATCGATGCGATCCACCGCGTCGTGACCGACATGTTCATCGCGACCTACGAGCGGTCACTCGCGCCCGAGTAGTGCCGACTCGAGGACGGTCAGTGCACGAGCGCACCGCGGATCCGCTCGATCGCGACGGACAGCTCCGGCACGACGAAGAGCCACTCGGATCCGTCCCCGAGAGTGATGCACAGACGATCCTGCTTGCCGCCGGAGAAGAGCTTGCCGGTCCCCGGGGCGGTGCCGACTCCCGCGATGAAGGTCTTCGCCACCGAGAAGCGCGCACCGAGCGCCCGGCGTCCCTTCGGCTCGAAGACCACGTGGGTCTTCGTCAGCTGCAACTCGCCCGGTACCGCGACACGATCCATCGATCGCGCGGCCTTCCATCTAGCCAAGGGCTGCTCGTCGTCCATGCATATGAGGATAGGACAGGCCGACGCCATCGGAAGAACCGTCCATAAGCGACTATTCATCCACAGACCGCACACATCGATGTGCAGCTACCCGCGAGTAATCCACAAAATCGGCCCGCGTGATCCACAATTTCCGGTAGTTATCCACAACTACACAGAAACCGACATTTTCACCGGATCGCAGGCTTAGATTCATCGACATGCAACGGGGGAGACCAGATTCCCGCAGCGACGACGAGCTGCTCCGGGACTACGCTGACGGGGACCTGCCGGCCTTTGAAGTTCTCTTTCGAAGGCACGAGAACAAGCTCTGGGCCGTAGCGCTCCGGACCACCGGCAACAAGGACGACGCCGCCGATGCCCTCCAGGACGCGATGGAGTCCATTCATCGCACAGCGGGTCGTTTCCGATTCGACGCGACCGTGTCGAGTTGGCTGCACCGCATCGTGCTCAACGCCTCACTCGACCGTCTGCGCCGCAACAAGTATCACCTCACCACACCGCTCATGGACGAGGACGACTCGCTCATCGACCCGTCGGATCACACCGGCGACGTCGATCTGTCGCTGTCCATCGGACGTGCCCTGGACGTCCTTCCTCCCGACCAGCGAGCCGTCATCGTCCTCATGCACATCTTCGACTTCGGCATCGCCGAGACCGCCGCCGCTCTCGACATCCCGGAGGGAACCGTGAAGTCGCGATCCAACCGCGCGAGACACAAGCTCGCACTCGTTCTCGGACATCTTCAGAGCGGGGGATGACGGCCGCGCCACGCCCGAAATCACCGCGGTGGAACCGAAAGCGCTTCCCGCGCGTCTAAACAGTGATGGAATCATTAGCACCACGTACTGGAAGGCGACACACTCTGATGGGCATCAACGGGTTCGAGAGACCACGCGACGGCTATCCGACGCCGCCGTTCTCGACCGACCTTCTCGTCGACTTCCATTCCGGCCTCCTCGATCCCGATGTGGCCGAGCACGTCCGTGTGGGAGTCGCCGACGACCCTGACGCGCAACGCATTCTGGCGGCGCTCGATGCGACCACAGAAGACCTCGCCTCCCTCCGCGGGGAGGAGATCCCGATACCGCCCGACGTACGGGCGCGCATGCTTCGCGTCATCGGCGAATCCGGTACCGACTGACGGCGGTCACCTCCGGAACACGGCTGGGAACATCAGCCCATATCCTTGTGTTGAACGAGAAGCCCGCGTGAAGCGGCGGGCGCACACGCTACACGGAGGATAGATGAGCGACACCGAGAACCAGATCCACGACCTGATCATCGTCGGATCCGGACCCGCCGGCTACACGGCCGCGATCTATGCGGCACGAGCCGAACTGTCGCCCGTCGTCTTCGAGGGCGTCTCCTTCGGTGGCGCGCTGATGACCACGACCGAGGTCGAGAACTTCCCGGGCTTCCGCGAGGGCATCCAGGGACCGGCGCTCATGGACGAGATGCGCGAGCAGGCGATCCGCTTCGGCGCCGACCTCCGTATCGAAGAAGTCGACGCGATGCGCCTGGACGGCGACATCAAGGAGGTCGAGGTCGGCGGGGAGGTGCACCGCGCGCGCGCCGTCATCCTCGCCATGGGCGCCGCAGCCCGCTACCTCGGGGTGCCGGGGGAGCAGGAGCTGCTCGGCCGCGGCGTCTCCTCCTGTGCCACATGCGACGGCTTCTTCTTCAAGGAGCAGGACATCGTCGTGATCGGCGGCGGCGACTCCGCGATGGAGGAGGCCACCTTCCTCACCAAGTTCGCCCGCCGGGTGACCCTGCTGCACCGTCGCGACGAGTTCCGTGCATCGAAGATCATGCTGGAGCGCGCTCGTGCGAACGACAAGATCGACTTCGTCACCAACACCACCGTCTCCGCGGTGAAGGGCGACGCCTCCGTGACCGAACTCGAGCTGACGGACACCGTGACCGGCGAGACCCGAACGATGGAGGCGACAGGGATGTTCGTCGCCATCGGCCACGACCCGCGCAGCGGTCTCGTCAAGGGACAGGTCGACCTGGACGAGGACGGTTACGTGAAGGTCGACGGCCGTTCCACGTACACCAATGTTCCCGGTGTGTTCGCCTGCGGCGATCTCGTCGACCACACCTACCGCCAAGCCATCACCGCGGCCGGCAGCGGCTGTTCCGCGGCCATCGACGCCGAGCGCTGGCTCGCCGAGCACGCCGGCTGACACTTCACCCTTCAACCTCGAACAAGGAGTAATTCCATGGCAGGCAACACCGTCGACGTCACCGACGCCACTTTCAAGTCCGATGTGCTCGAGTCCGACAAGCCCGTGCTCGTCGACTTCTGGGCCACCTGGTGCGGTCCGTGCAAGATGGTCGCACCCGTCCTCGACGAGATCGCCCGCGACAACGGTGAGAAGCTGACCGTCGCCAAGGTCGACGTGGACGCGAACCCGGCCATCGCCCGTGACTTCCAGATCATGTCGATTCCCACCATGATCCTGTTCGAGAACGGCAAGCCGACCAAGACCATTCAGGGCGCCAAGCCGAAGGCCGCGATTCTGCGGGAGCTCGCCTCGGTCATCGACTGAGGAAAGACTCGGTCTCGATCTCGGCGTCGTTTGTCGGCACCGGCGCGGACCTGAGAGAATAAAGCGGTGCAGTGACGGCCGCCGTCCACCCGGTCGGCGGCCGTCACCCTTATGCGAGAGAGTGGGGTCTCCATGCCGGTATTGCGACTCGGCGATCACGGATCAGCAGTGGCCGAGGTTCGGGCCATCCTTGTCCTTCGAGGACTGCTTCCTCCGGCGCCGACTGCCGCACCCGGTGACGAGCGGAGCCCGTGGTCGCCGCCGGAGGCGGTCTTCGACGCAGCCTGCGATCGGGCGGTGCGCGCCTTCCAGCAGGAGCGCGGTCTCATCGTCGACGGCCTCGTCGGCAGCGCCACCTATACGGCCCTCCGGGAGGCGTCGTATCAGCTGGGCAGCCGGGTCCTGCTGTATCGACTCTCCGCGCCGATGGCCGGTGACGACGTCGCGACCCTCCAGTCCCGTCTTCAGAATCTCGGCTTCTATCACGGTCTCGTCGACGGCGTCTTCGGTGAAGTGACGCACAACTCGGTCGGTCTCTACCAGACCGAGTACGGCCTCTCGTCCGACGGCATCTGCGGCCCCGAGACCCTTCGCTCACTGAACCGTCTCGGCACCCGGATCACCGGTGGATCCCCGCACGCGATCCGGGAAGAGGAGCACGTTCGCCGCTCCGGTCCGCAGCTGACGGGTAAGCGCATTCTGATCGACCCGGGTTCGGACACGGAGGCCGACGCCGCGATCATGTGGGATCTCGCCTCTCGTCTCGAGGGCCGCATGTCCGCCGCGGGCATGGAGACGTTCCTCTCGCACGACGGTCGATCCATGCCGAACGACAACGAGCGCGCCCGGGTCGCGAATCTCGCCGACGTTGATCTGATGATCTCGTTGCGCGCCGGGAACTATCGCAACGCCCACGCCAACGGCGCCGCCTCGTTCTACTTCGGTAACACGCACGGGTCGTTCTCCACGATCGGTCGCAACCTCGCCAGCTTCATTCAGCGCGAGCTCGTGGCTCGTACCGACCTTCTGGACTGCCGGACGCACGAGCGTACGTGGACGATTCTTCGACTCACTCGAATGCCGGTCGTGCTCATCGAGACGGGGTACATCACCAACCCGCACGACGCGGCGATCCTCGCCGACCCGGTGCAGCGCGACACGATCGCCGAGGCGATCCTCGTCGCCGTGAAGCGGCTGTACTTGCTCGGGGAGAACGACCGTCCGACAGGTACCTACACGTTCGCCGATCTCCTCGCGGCGGAGCGCATGAGCCCGTAAATCACATCCGTGTTGTTTCATGTGAAACAGACCCGAACGAGGCCCGACTCATCGACGAGTCGGGCCTCTTCTCGTCTAGGAGAGGGGAGCGGACGATGATCGGCGCCGCCACCACCGATCCGCAGCGACACCCGAGTGTTTCACGGGAAACAGCCGCGCCGCATACAAGTGACATCGTCCACGCCCCGCGCGGCCCGATCGATCGACGACGAACGGACGGCAGTATCAGCCGACGGGCGCAGCGACTCCCGAGAGATCCACCGCGGCCTCTACGACGAGCTTATTCAGGGCACGCTCGACCGCGGACTTCCACGCCAAACCTTCGGACAGCTCCAGCCTCAGGCGGGGAAGGTAGAGGTCGTCGGCGACGATCTCGAAGCCGTTGTCCATGAGCTGACGGGTCGGAATCAGGCAGTCGTGACAGGCGCCGGTACTGATCCCGTTGCCGAGCACGAGGGATACGAGATCCTGTTCGAGCGGCTCGCGCGAGCCGCTGAGTCCGAACGCCTCGATAGCACGTACTCCACGGTGAACGATGTCGGCGGTCACCGCGTCCATCAGTGCGACGGCCGCTTCATCGAAGCCCGGTTCGGTGGTCACGGTCGTGAGGAGGACCGCGTCCGATGAGACAGGCGCGGTGGGGAAGCGATGGGTCCGGGGAACACGTCCGGGCGGTGCGTAGAACGCGGTGCCGACAATGCGCTGGGTGGTGCTCTCGACGGCGACCTGTCCGCAGGTTCCCCATTCGAGCAGCAGTCCGGAGATCCACGCTTCTTTGTCGAACTCGCTGTCGGTACTCGGTGGCGCCGCCGTGTCGAACGGATCGTCGTCGCCGGACGCGTCCATCTCCCAGAAGACACAGCGGCGCGTATGGGGCGGCAGTGATCGGAACATGTCGAGTTCGATCGGTACCACCACGACGCCCATTGATGCTCCCATGATCGATCTCCGACGTCATCATGTCACTGTGACGTTTCGTGTCGGTGCGGTATATCAGTGCCGCACAAACAGACTTTTCGGTCTACTGACTATCGTCCGTATGCACGGCGATCATCGTGACGATGCGCTCGAGATCGTCGGCGGAACCGAACTCGATCACGACCTTGCCCTTGCGCTTGCTCTGACTCACCGTCACTTTGGTGTCGAGGCGATCGGAGAGTCGATCGGCCACTGCTTGCAGCCCCGGTATCTCGACCTGTTCCCGCTTGCGCGGAGACTTCGCGGGCGAGTCCCCACCGTCGCGATTGGCCAGGGTGACGGCTTCCTCTGTCGCACGGACGGACATGCCCTCTCGGACGATCCGCGCGGCCAGGTCGGCTTGCGCTTGCGCTCCTGTCTCCAGCGCGAGAAGGGCGCGAGCATGTCCCGCCGAGAGCACACCGGCGGCGACGCGGCTCTGCACCGGGATGGGAAGCCTCAACAGTCGGATCATATTCGAGATGACCGGCCGCGACCGACCAAGCCGGTTCGCGAGCTCTTCGTGGGTCACGTCGAACTCTTCGAGGAGTTGCTGGTAGGCCGCGGCCTCTTCGAGCGGGTTCAGCTGTGCGCGATGGATGTTCTCGAGCAGTGCATCTCGCAGCATGTCGCCGTCTGGCGTCTCACGGACGATGGCCGGCAGAGCCTCGACACCCACATTGCTACCGGCGCGCCACCGTCGCTCACCCATGATGAGCTGGTAACGCACACCGTCGGCCGTGGGGGAGGGGAGCTCTCGGACCACGATGGGCTGCATGAGCCCAAACTCTCGGATCGAGTGTTCGAGCTCGGCCAGCGCGTCCTCATCGAAGACTGTGCGCGGCTGCTGCGGATTCGGCTGGATCTGCGACGGCGGGATCTCGCGGTACACGGCGCCGATGGCTTCGGATGATTCACGTGAAACATCGACATCCTCGCTCGCCGCTGCCGTACCAGCTGACTTCGGGCGCTGCCGGCCACCGGCGGATGTCGTCGTGTCGGTGATCAGGTCGGTCTCCGTCGGCCTCGCGGGCGCCTGCGGTCCGCCACCGAGAAGCACATCCGCTGCCGCCGACCCCATCCGTCGAGTATTGGTACCGGGCTCGTCTTCGGTCGGTCCGGTCGGGATCAACGCGGCGAGGCCGCGGCCGAGACCCCCGCGTCGCTGAGTGTCCTTGGGTGCCATTACGCCAGACCGCCTTCGATCGCTGCACGCTGCGCGAGTTCCTTCGCTGCGTCGAGATAACTCATTGCCCCACGGGATCCTGGATCGTATTCGATGATGGTCATCCCGTAGCCGGGCGCTTCGGAGACCTTGACACTGCGCGGGATGATGGTCGACAGAACCTTGTCGCCGAAGTGATTGCGCACCTCCGCTGCCACCTGATCGGCGAGTTTGGTGCGACCGTCATACATCGTCAGCAGGATCGTCGAGACGTGGAGATCACGATTGAGGTGAGCTTGGACGAGTTCGATGTTCCGGAGGAGCTGTCCCACGCCCTCGAGGGCGTAGTACTCACACTGGATCGGGATCAGTACCTCACGCGCCGCGACCATCGCGTTCACCGTGAGAAGGCCGAGTGACGGGGGGCAGTCGATGAGGACGTAGTCGATACCGAACTCGGCGAGAACCTCTTCATTGAGCGCATTCCGCAACCGGCTCTCGCGCGCCACCAGAGAGACCAGTTCGATCTCCGCACCCGCGAGGTCGAGGGTCGACGGCACACAGTAGAGGTTCTCGTCGGCGGGCGATCGTTGTATCGCGTCGCGGAGCGCGACGTCGTCGAGGAGCATCTCGTACACGGAGGCGACACCGGGCTGGCGATGATCGATACCGAGTGCGGTACTCGCATTGCCCTGTGGGTCGAGGTCCACGACGAGGACCCCGAGTCCATGGATAGCCAGTCCGGCTGCGAGATTGACTGCGGACGTCGTCTTTCCGACGCCGCCCTTCTGGTTGGCGACGGTCATGATCCGCGGCCGCGCGGGGCGGGGGAGTGTCCCGCTTCCACCGGGCGTGAGAACCTGACTGGCCCGCTCGGCTGCGGCGGCGATCGGAGTATCGGCGTAGGACTGATAGGACGGTACGATCGGCGTTTCACGTGAAACTGGCTGTTCGTATTCAGACACCCCTGGACTCCTTAAGTCGTTGTGTCCATTGTGCGCCCTGCGGCGAAATGACACCAATCTTCTATCGCTTTCTCTTCGCACGGCGGGCTGCGCGGCGTGCCGCCGCCGCGTCCCGCTCGGTCTCCACTCGTGAGCCGACGAGCAGTGTGGTGGGCTCATCGAGAACATCGACACCACACTGCGCAACTGTAAGATCGACGATCCCGAGCTTGCGCACCGCGGACCTGTCTCGCTCGATCTCCTCGCCGACCGATCTACCCTTCAGCGCGACGAGTCGTCCGCCGACACGGATCAGTGGAGCGGACCATCCCGCAAGACGAGCCAGCGGCGCTACCGCACGCGACGTGACCACGTCTGCGGTTCCGACGTGAGCGATGACCGCCTTCTCCTCGGCCCTGCCTCGCGTCACAGTGACGTTGTCGACAGATAGGTGGGCGACCACTTCCTCAAGGAATGCAGTCCGCCTCAGAAGCGGCTCGATCAGCGTGATCCGCACGTTCGGCTTCGCAATCGCGAGGGGTATCCCCGGCAGTCCCGCACCACTGCCGATGTCGAACACCGTCGATCCGTCGTCGATGGCCTCACCGAGGACGGCGCAGTTGAGAAGGTGCCGCGTCCACAACCGAGGAACCTCACTCGGTCCGATCAGCCCGCGAAGCACCCCTTCGTCCGCCAGAAGTCGCGCGTACTCCTCCGCCAGCTCGAGCCGATCCCCGAACACATCGGCTGCCACAGTCGGCATCGGTTCACACTCGACTGCACTATCGTCGTCGGCCATCCAGTCCTCATTCGTCAGTCGCCGTTCCACGTGAAACTGCGTGAAATCACATCACTGTCATTCTCCCTGGACGAAATGAGAGAAGCCCCGGCGGGTGGCCGGGACTTCTCTCATCTGACATCGGGAGGGAGGGGCGTCGTCATTCCTTGATGACGACCACGCGACGCTTGGGCTCAGCACCCTCGCTCTCGCTGTAGACCCCGTCCACAGCAGCGACGGCGTCGTGCACGATCTTGCGCTCGAACGGAGTCATCGAATCCAGCGACTCGCGGCCGCCGTTGTCGCGCACACGTTCGGCGACCTCGGTCCCCAATCGAGCGAGCCGGTCGCGACGATCCGCGCGCCAGCGGGCGACGTCGAGCATCAGCCTGCTCCGGTCACCCGTCGCCTGTTGTACAGCGAGTCGGGTCAACTCCTGGAGGGCATCGAGTACCTCTCCGTCCCGTCCGACGAGCTTCGACAGGTCCTTGCCCCCGTCGATGCTGACAACGGCACGATCACCGTCGACGTCCAGGTCGATGTCACCGTCGAAGTCGAGTACATCGAGCAACTGCTCGAGGTAGTCGCCTGCGATCTCGCCCTCCTCGACCAGACGATCCTCGTCGTCGACCGCTTCGGTCACCGGCTCGTCGGATTCGACGGGAGTCTGCACGGCATCACCAGTCATGATCTAGTACCTCTATCTTCTGCGAATGTGCTTGGGGAGTCGGAGCGTCAGCGTTTGCGGCCCTGGCGGTTCTTCTTGTTCCGCTTGTTGCCTGACTGGCGCGCACCGCCCGGCTTGTTGGGGCGTTGCCCCGGCGACGGCTTGTTCTGCTTGGCCGCCGCGGCGGTGCCTCCACGTGCGGTCGTCTTCGCTCCCGATGCGGTCTGCTCCTTCTTCAGCGAAGGCTTGGCGCCGTCAGCAGACTCCGATTCGTCGACTTCGACGTCACCGTCGACGACGGCGGTCGCACCGCGCTTGTTCGCGCCGGGCTTGGCGCCCGGCTTAGGAGCGTTCGCCTTGAGTCGCTCTTCCTTCTCGGCCTTGGCCGCTTCTTCTTCCTTCGCGATACGACCGAACACGATGTGCTGCTGGCCGTAGGTCCAGAGGTTGTTACTGACCCAGTACAGCAGGATGGCGAGGGGGAAGAACGGACCGGTCACCAGGATGCCCAGAGGGAACACGTACAGCGCGAGCTTGTTCATGATGCGCGTCTGCGGATTGTCGCCGGCCGCCGCGGTCTGCCGGGCGACGGACGCCCGTGAGTTCATATGCGTGGCGAACGACGCGATGATCATGAACGGGATCACGACCGCGGCGATCTGCCAGCGGGTGAAGTCGATGTCGGCCAGCTTGCCGGACTCCACGAACGCTCGCCACTGCTCCTCCGGCTGAGTGATGAACGACGACAACGGGACACCGAACAGTCGGGCGTCGAGGAAGTCCTGCACCTGCTCGGGACTGAACGCGTAGTTCCCGATGCTCCGCGTCTCGTCGACCGACAGATTCATGTGACCGCCGCCGAGCATGGTGCCGCCGCCCATGCGGTTGAACGAACGCAGAACGTGGAACAGACCGATGAAGACCGGGATCTGCATGAACATCGGCAGACAGCCGAGGAGCGGATTGAATCCGTTCTCCTTCTGGAGCTTCTGCATCTCCTCGGTCATCTTGACCCGGTCGTTCGCATACTTCTTACGAATCGCCTGCATCTGCGGGTTGATCTCTTGCATCTGCTTCGTCGTGCGGATCTGCTTGACGAACGGCTTGTACAGGATCGCGCGCAGGGTGAACACGAGGAACACCACCGACAGTGCCCAGGCGACGCCCGAACCACCCGGACTGTCCGGCAAGATGTGGTCGAACAGCCAGTGCCAGACCCACATGATCCAGGACACCGGGTAGTAGATGAAGTTGAGCACGGCTCACTGACCCCTATCTGAAGTTGGCGCGCTGGCGCCGCTTTCCAAAGTCTGCTGCTTGCCGAACATCGCGGCGAGCCATTGGCGCGGACCGTTCTCCGGCACCGGGTCGTATCCGGGGCGGTGCCAGGGTCCGCATTTGAGCAGGCGCCACGTCGCGAGCACTGTTCCCCAGAGGAATCCGTGCTTCTGCAACGCTTCTACCGCGTATCCACTGCATGTCGGCTCGAACCGGCAGGTCGGCATGCGGGTGGGTGAGATCCAAGTGCGGTACAGCTCGATGAGGAACACCAGCGCACGGCGAGGGAGCATGTACAGCTGCGACGAGATGCTCACCGTGACCTCGTACTCGCTACGACCTCGCCACGGGCCCGTGCGAAAGCGGCCTGTGCTCGGCGATGTGCGAAACCGGTGGACAACTGCGCACCGATCTCGTCGGTCGACAATGTGGCGATCGACGGATGCGCGCGCAGCACCACGAACGTCTCCGCGACGGGCAGTTCGTCCCGTACTGCCGCGAAGGCATGCCGAAGACGCCGTGCGACCCGGTGACGGGTGACGGCGTCTCCTACCTTCTTCGAGACGATGAGGCCGAGCCACGGACCACCGACTGACGCGACATCGGTCCGGACGTCGGACGGATCGGGCCACGTCGTGCCGACGGGCGCGAGATGTATCACCAGGTCACGTGCCGAAACCCGCACACCTTTACCAAGTGTGCGGGTGAAATCGGATCTCCGCGAGATCCGCCTCGACGTGGCGGTCACCGATCGCTGCGATCGGATACGCGCCTGCTCAGGCGGTCAGCTTGGCGCGACCCTTGGAACGGCGACCGTTCACAATCGCGCGGCCGGCGCGGGTGCGCATGCGAAGACGGAAACCGTGAACGCGTGCGCGACGACGGTTGTTCGGCTGGAAAGTACGCTTCCCCTTAGCCACTGGGTGCTCCTTGAGTCGATACTGCAGGTGGTTCCTTACCCGGCGCTGCATACCGGTCTCATTCCATGAAGGGATGACCCGCACACGTGCTCAGGCGACCTTTCGAGACTACTGGACTCGCGCCGCCCGATCAAACCCGGTGAGAACCCACCGCAGTCGCAGGACCAGGAATTACACGCGTGGAATTTGTTCACAGCTTTGTCCACAGATGTGGATAACTGTGTGGACAACTCGCATTTTCGTGGCACTTCGTGGCAACCTCTAGGGCGCAGGACTGTGGAACGATCAGAACGAGGGACATGTATGACGAGTGACCGCGAGTCATTCAGCGATGTCTGGAATCAGGTGGTCACCGAGCTCACCGGCGAGTCCACGACACCGGGAGGCCAGTCCCTCTCGCGACAGCAGAAGGCATGGTTGTCGCTGGTCCAGCCGTTGACGATGACCGAGGGCTTCGCACTCCTCGCGGTTCCCACACCTCTCGTACAAGAGCAGATCGAACGCAATCTGCGCGATGTGATCCGCACCGCCCTCGGTCGACGGCTCAATCAGACCGTCGACATCGCGGTCCGCGTCGCCGAGCCGACCGAGATCGCCCCGCCGGCCGCAGACCCGGAGGCGCCCGTCGCGCCGACTCGTCCCGCGAACGTCGAGACGCCGGCCCCGACACCACCGCACTCCTCGAACGAGTTCTCGTCGCTGAACTACGCCGACACACCGCAGGGACCGCAGCCGGGACCGCGCGAGTGGACGTCGTACTTCTCCGACCGCGACGTCGCGACGCCCGCCGAGAGCAGCACCACGTCGTTGCATCCGCGCTACACCTTCGACTCGTTCGTCATCGGCGCGTCGAACCGATTCGCGCACGCCTCCGCGGTCGCCGTCGCCGAGAACCCGGCGCGTGCGTACAACCCGCTGTTCATCTGGGGTGAGTCAGGCCTGGGCAAGACGCACCTCCTGCACGCCGCGGGTCACTACGCGCAACGCCTCTATCCGGGAATGCGGGTCAAGTACGTCTCGACCGAAGAGTTCACCAACGACTTCATCAACTCGCTGCGCGATGACCGCCGTGTCGGCTTCAAGCGCCGCTACCGCGACATCGACATGCTGCTCATCGACGACATCCAGTTCTTGGAGGGCAAGGAAGGCATCCAGGAGGAGTTCTTCCACACGTTCAACACGCTGCACAACGCCAACAAGCAGATCGTGGTGTCCTCCGACCGCCCGCCCAAGCAGCTGGCGACCCTCGAGGATCGTCTCCGGACACGCTTCGAGTGGGGTCTGATCACCGACGTTCAGCCTCCCGACCTCGAGACGCGCATCGCGATCCTTCGGAAGAAGGCGCAAATGGACAAACTCGCTGCGCCGGACGACGTCCTCGAACTCATCGCCTCCAAGATCGAGCGCAACATCCGTGAGTTGGAGGGGGCGCTGATCCGCGTCACGGCCTTCGCGTCCCTGCAGAACGCCGAGCTCGACCGTTCCCTCGCCGAGGTGGTCCTCAAGGCGCTGATCCCGGACGACGGCGCGATCGAGATCAGTGCCGCGAGCATCCTGGCGATCACCGCCGAGTACTTCGACATCTCCATCGACGATCTGCGCGGCCCCAGCAAGATGCGGCCGGTGACACAGGCGCGCCAGATCTCGATGTATCTCTGCCGCGAGCTCACCGATCTGTCGCTGCCGAAGATCGGCGAGGCGTTCGACCGCGATCACACGACGGTGATGTACGCGGTCAAGAAGATCAACAAGGAGATGCCCGAGCGGCGCAAAGTGTACGACCACGTTCAGGAGCTGACCGCGCGCATCAAGCAGCGCGCGAATCGGTGACCGGTATGGTCGTGTCGAGCTCGCCCGACGCGACACGACTCGCGTTCGGCTGAGGAGCACCGTCGGCGTGTCGCGACAGAGAAACCCCAGGTCCATGTTTCCGACAGGCTGTGGACAACTTGGTGACGAGTGCCGCGCACACTGTGCACAGGAGTTGTGCACAGTGTGGATAACTTTCGCGGTCCACAAGGGTCCGGAGTTGTCCACAGCCTGTGTGCACCATGGCAACACAGTCGGATCGAGCTTGTGACCTGCGATGAATCGAGTTATCCACAGATTCCACAGCCCCTACTGCTTTTAAAGATTTCTCTAAAGAGATCTTCTTTTAAAAGCAGCGGTGTGCATACACAGCCGACTCGCCGTCCGTCGAGCGTCTGCGTGACGTCGAATCGGGTGCGATGTTGCGTCCCCCCGCCCGGGGCGCTCTAAAGTGGACCCGAGCGATGCGACCGCGTCGCCGCAGTCGATCGCGCCCACGAGTCCGATCGCCACCAGCAGAAGGGCAATCACCGCAGATGAAGTTTCGTGTCGTGCGTGACGAGTTCGCCGATGCCGTCGCATGGGTGGCCAGGAGCCTGCCGTCGCGCCCGCCGGTCCCGGTCCTCGGTTGTGTCGTTCTCACCGCGGGCGACGACGGCCTGCAGGTCTCCGGATTCGACTACGAGGTGTCGGCGACGGAGAGGATCTCCGCGGAGGTCGCCGAGCCGGGTACGGCACTCGTGTCCGGTCGTCTGCTCGCGGACATCACCAAGGCCCTCCCGCACAAGCCCGTCGATGTGACCATCGACGGCGCTCGCGTGGCCATCGCCTGCGGCAGCGCGCGCTTCTCGCTGCCGACGATGCCGGTCGAGGACTACCCCGATCTGCCCGACGTGCCCGAGACCACGGGCAGCGTGCCGTCGGATCTGTTCTCCCAGGCCGTCTCGCAGGTGGCCGTGGCTGCCGGACGTGACGACACCCTGCCCATGCTGACCGGCGTGCGCGTCGAGATCGACGGCGACAAGGTGGTCCTCGCGGCCACCGACCGTTTCCGCCTGGCGGTCCGTGAGCTGCAGTGGAACCCCTCGGACGCAGGCACCTCCGGTGCCGCACTCGTCCCGGCGAAGACACTCTCCGAGGCCGCGAAGTCGGCGGGTTCGGACGGCACCGGCACCGTCGACCTGGCTTTCGGCTCGGCGCACGCGATCGGATCCGACGGCATCCTCGGCATCACGAACAACGCGAAGAAGACCACCACGCGTCTGCTCGACGCCGAGTTCCCGAAGTTCCGGCAGCTGTTCCCGGCCGGTCACACGTCGGTCGCGACCATCGACAGCGCCCCGCTGATCGAGGCGATCAAACGCGTGTCGCTGGTCGCCGAGCGCGGTGCCCAGGTGCGCCTCGACTTCACCCGCGACTCGGTGATGCTCACCGCTGGCGGGGACGAGGCCGGTAAGGCCGAGGAGGAGTTGCCCGTCTCGTTCTACGGCGAACCGATCATCATCGCGTTCAACCCCGGCTACCTGCTCGACGGCCTGGCCGCCATCGGTTCGGAGACGGTCGAATTCGGATTCACCAACCCGGAACCGGACGGCAGCGGCAAGCCGCGCGCGGCGATCCGGCCCGCGGTGCTCCGTCCGTCGTCGGGTGACGAGCCCTCGGCCGACGAGTCCGGCCTGTACGCCGCACCCGACAGCGAGTTCAGCTACCTGCTGATGCCGGTCCGTCTGCCGGGCTGACACCTTCGTCGTGTTCGTTCGAGACCTGGCGCTGCGCGACTTCCGCTCCTGGCCTAGCGTCGAGTTCACGTTGGCCCCGGAGACCACGATCTTCGTCGGCCGCAACGGATTCGGAAAGACGAATCTGTTGGAGTCGATGTTCTACGTGGCGACCCTGCGATCGCACCGAGTCTCGACCGACGCACCGTTGGTCCGGTCCGGTGCCGATGCGGCCAAGGTCTCCGCGACCGTCGAGAACGACGGTCGCGAGCTGACCGTCGACCTGTCGATCGCAGCGGTCGGCGCCAACAAGGCCGCCATCAACACCCGGCCGGTACGCCGTACGCGGGAGGTCCTCGGAATTCTGCGTACCGTGCTGTTCGCACCGGAGGACCTCGCGCTGGTGCGCGGCGACCCGAGTGAGCGGCGGCGTTTCGTCGACGAACTCGTCGCGCAGTTGCGGCCGTTGGCCGCGGGCGCGAAAGCCGACTACGACAGGGTGCTCCGACAGCGGTCGGCGCTCCTCAAGACTGCGGGTGCGGCCATGCGCCGGGGCGAGACCGACTCCGTGATGAGCACCCTCGACGTCTGGGACGCGCAGCTCGCGGACTTCGGCGCCCAGGTCACGGCCGCGCGGCTCGCCGTCGTCCGACAACTGGCGCCGCTGGTGACCGGGGCATACGCGTCGATCGCTCCGCATTCGCGTCCGGCGCACATCACGTACCGGTCGGCGGCCGGTCCGGACGTCGACTCCTCCGACGGCGGGGATCCGTCGATCGAGGGGATTCGCGAGATCCTCGCCGACCGGTTGATCGAGGTGCGGGGCAAGGAGATCGACCGCGGCGTGTGTCTGATCGGTCCGCACCGCGACGACCTCGAACTGATCCTGGGCGACGAGCCGGCGAAGGGATTCGCCAGTCACGGCGAGTCGTGGTCGTTCGCGCTCGCCTTGCGCCTGGCCAGCGTCGATCTGCTGCGCGCCGACGGCGTCGATCCGGTCATCATGCTCGACGACGTGTTCGCCGAACTCGACGTCCGTCGCCGCGAGAAACTCGCCGAGTTCACCGCGGACGCCGAGCAACTGCTGGTGACCGCGGCCGTCGCCGACGACATTCCCGCCGCGGTCGGCGGCCGCCGCATCTCGGTCGGCGTCACCGACGACGACGGTCCTCGTCGCTCGGTCGTGGTCGGCGACGATCGAGCGGATCTGCCCGCCGATCGAGCGGAGTCGAGATCCTCATGACCGACGAGACTCCCGACCCGCTCGCCGGGCGCAGCGGATACGAGATGGCGCGCAAGGCCCTCGAGCAGGCGCGCGCCGAGGCGAAGGCGGCCGGAAAATCGGTCGGCATGGGCCGGTCGGCGCCGATTCGCTCGCGGCGACGCGGCGGAGATCGATCCCGTCGTACCTGGTCCGGAGCGGGACCGGACGGTCGTGATCCGCAGCCACTGGGACGGCTGACCGGCGGAATCGCCAAGGACCGCGGCTGGGACTCGAAGATCTCCGAGGGCACGGTCTTCGGGATGTGGCCGTCGATCGTCGGCGAGGACATCTCGTCGCACGCCCATCCGGAGAAGCTCGTCGAGACCACGCTGTACGTGCGCGCGGAGTCGACGGCGTGGGCCACCCAGCTGCGCTACATGCAGGGCGACATCATCGCCAAGATCGCCAAGGCCGTCGGCCACAACGTGGTGACGAGCCTGCGGATCTTCGGTCCGCAGGCGCCGTCGTGGCGGAAGGGTCCGCGGCACGTTCCGGGGCGCGGGCCGCGCGACACGTACGGCTGATCGCGCCGACCGGCCGTATTTCGCGCGTGAGCGCAATTATCTGAGCGCCGATGCCAACGGACCCGCCACTGATGAAAAAAGTCGCCCTGCGGGGCTGATAGGGCGCGCCGCGATGCCGCTGAGTACGAGTGACCAGTACACTGTTGGGTAACTGCCCTCTACATGAACAGGAGCGGACCCTCCGTGGCCGACAGTAAAGAGCCGAAGAAGTCCAAGCCCGGTGAATACGGTGCCGAGTCCATCTCCATCCTGGAAGGTCTCGAAGCCGTCCGCAAACGACCCGGCATGTACATCGGTTCCACCGGTGAACGCGGTCTGCACCATCTGATCTGGGAGGTCGTCGACAACTCGGTCGACGAGGCGATGGCCGGCTATGCGACCCGCGTCGATGTGACTCTGCTGGCCGACGGCGGCGTCCGCGTCGTCGACGACGGTCGTGGCATGCCGGTGGGCATGCACGCCACCGGCGTTCCGGCCGTCGAAGTCATCATGACGCAGCTGCACGCGGGCGGTAAGTTCGACTCCGACTCGTACGCGGTGTCCGGCGGTCTCCACGGTGTCGGCATCTCGGTCGTGAACGCGCTGTCGACGCGCGTCGATCTGGAGATCCGCAACAAGGGCTCGTTCTGGAACCAGACGTACACCGATGCCGAACCGGGGCCGCTGGTCGAGGGCGCGAAGACCGCGGAGACCGGCACCTCGGTCACCTTCTGGCCGGACGGCAGCATCTTCGAGACCACCAAGTTCGACGCGGAGACCGTCGCCCGTCGCCTGCAGGAGATGGCGTTCCTGAACAAGGGACTGACCATCACGCTCACCGATGAGCGGATGACCGATTCGGAGGCGGAAGCCGAGGTCGAGGCCGACGCGGACACCATGGAGGCCGCGGAGACCATCGCATCGGCCGAGGAGAAGGCCGAGAAGGTGGCGAAGGTCAAGACTCGGACCTACCACTACCCGGACGGCATCGTCGACTACGTCAAGCACCTCAATGCGCGCAGCAAGTCGCCGATCCATCGGACGGTCATCGGTTTCACCGCGAAGGGCACCGGCCACGAGGTCGAGATCGCGATGCAGTGGAACGAGGGCTACTCGGAGTCGGTCCACACCTTCGCGAACACCATCAACACCCACGAGGGCGGCACCCATGAGGAGGGCTTCCGCTCGGCGTTGACCAGCACCGTCAACCGGTACGCGTCCGATAAGAAGCTCGTCAAGGACAAGGACGGCAAACTCGAGGGCGCCGACATCCGCGAGGGACTCGCCGCCGTGATCTCGGTGAAGGTCGCGGACCCGCAGTTCGAGGGGCAGACCAAGACCAAGCTCGGCAACACCGAGGTCCGCAGCTTCGTGATGAAGGCGTGCAACGAGCACCTCGCCGACTGGTTCGAGGCCAACCCGGCTGAGGCGAAGACCATCATCCGCAAAGCGGCCGACTCCCAGCAGGCGCGCCTGGCGGCTCGTCGGGCCAAGGACCTCGTCCGCCGCAAGACGGCCACCGACATCGGCGGCCTGCCCGGCAAGCTCGCCGACTGCCGCAGCAAGGACCCGGAGAAGTGCGAGGTCTACATCGTGGAGGGCGACTCGGCAGGCGGCTCCGCCAAGTCCGGTCGCGACTCGATGTACCAGGCGATCCTGCCGCTGCGAGGCAAGATCATCAACGTCGAGAAGGCGCGCATCGACCGTGTGCTCAAGAACGCCGAGGTCCAGTCGATCATCACCGCGTTCGGCACGGGTATCCACGACGAGTTCGACATCGCGAAGCTGCGCTACCACAAGATCGTCCTGATGGCCGACGCCGACGTCGACGGTCAGCACATCGCGACGCTGCTGCTCACGCTGCTGTTCCGATTCATGCGTCCGCTCATCGAGCAGGGTCATGTGTTCCTCGCGCAGCCGCCGCTGTACAAGCTGAAGTGGCAGAAGGGCGCCGCTCCCGACTTCGCCTACAGCGACCGCGAGCGCGACGCGCTGCTCGAGGCCGGTCTCGCCGCGAACAAGAAGATCAACATGGCCGACGGCATCCAGCGCTACAAGGGGCTGGGCGAGATGAACGCCAGTGAGCTGTGGGAGACGACGATGGATCCCGACGTCCGTGTCCTCAAGCAGGTCACGCTCGACGACGCGGCGGCCGCCGACGAGCTGTTCTCGATCCTCATGGGTGAGGACGTCAGCGCACGCCGCAGTTTCATCGCGCGCAACGCCAAGGACGTCCGCTTCCTCGACGTCTAGTCCTGACCGACCGACCATCGAACCCGATTTCGTGACCGAGCGCTTCGCGAGCTGGTCGAGCGTTTCCCGAGCCGACTGGGCGTCTGCCGAGCCGGCCGGGCGCTTCCCCGCCGGTCGAGCGGAGTCGAGACCTTCAAGAAAGTGATGCAATGAGCGACGAATCCGATCTGTCACCGTTGAACGGCGACGGTGCCGGCGACCGGATCGACCCGGTCGACCTCGGCCAGGAGATGCAGAACTCCTACATCGACTACGCGATGAGCGTCATCGTCGGCCGTGCCCTGCCGGAGGTCCGCGACGGCCTCAAGCCGGTGCACCGTCGACTGCTGTACGCGTCGTTCGACGCGGGTTTCCGGCCGGACCGCGGTTATGTGAAGTCGGCGCGCCCCGTCTCGGAGACGATGGGCAACTATCACCCGCACGGCGACAGCTCGATCTACGATGCGCTGGTCCGCCTGGCGCAGCCGTGGTCGATGCGCTATCCGCTGATCGACGGCCAGGGCAACTTCGGTTCGCGCGGCAACGACGGTGCGGCCGCCATGCGTTACACCGAGGCCCGCCTCACCCCGCTGGCCATGGAGATGCTGCGCGACATCACCGAGGAGACCGTCGACTTCATCCCGAACTACGACGGCAAGACGCAGGAGCCGACGGTGCTGCCCTCGCGTGTGCCGAACCTGCTGATCAACGGTTCGGGCGGCATCGCCGTCGGTATGGCCACGAACATTCCGCCGCACAATCTCCGCGAGGTCGCCGACGCCGTCTTCTGGGCGTTGGAGAACCCGGACGCCGACGAGGAGACGACTCTCGCCGCGTGTATGGACGCCGTGAAGGGGCCGGACTTCCCGACGGCGGGGCTCATCGTCGGCACCCAGGGCATCAAGGACGCCTACATGACCGGACGCGGCAGCATCCGCATGCGCAGCGTCGTCGAGATCGAGGAGAACAAGGGCACCACCACGCTGGTGGTGACCGAACTCCCGTTCCAGGTGAACCCGGACAACCTGATCGGTTCGATCGCCGAGCAGGTCAACGACGGCAAGCTCAAAGGCATCAGCAAGATCGACGACGAGTCGTCCGATCGTGCTGGCATGCGCATCGTCATCACGCTGCGTCGCGACGCCGTGGCCCGCGTGGTGCTGAACAACTTGTACAAGCACAGCCAGCTGCAGACCAACTTCGGCGCCAACATGCTCTCGATCGTCGATGGCGTGCCGCGCACCTTGCGCCTGGATCAGATGATCCGCTTCTACGTCGCGCACCAGATCGACGTGATCGTCCGACGCACCCGCTACCGGCTGCGCAAGGCCGAGGAGCGCGCGCACATCCTGCGCGGTCTGGTCAAGGCGCTCGACGCCCTCGACGAGGTCATCGCGTTGATCCGTGCGTCGGCGAACACCGAGGCCGCACGGAGCGGCCTGATGGATCTGCTCGACATCGATGAGCTCCAGGCCGACGCCATCCTGGCGATGCAGCTGCGTCGCCTGTCGGCTCTGGAACGCCAGAAGATCATCGACGAGTTGGACGAGATCGAGCGCGAGATCGCCGACCTGAAGGACATCCTGGAGCGTCCGGAGCGGCAGCGCGCCATCGTCCGCGACGAGCTGAAGGAGGTCGTCGACAAGTACGGCGACGACCGCCGCACCAAGATCATCGCCGCCGAAGGCGATGTGAACGACGAGGACCTGATCGCCCGCGAGGACGTCGTCGTCACGATCACCGAGACCGGCTACGCCAAGCGCACCAAGACCGACCTGTACCGCAGCCAGAAGCGCGGCGGCAAGGGCGTCCAGGGCGCAGGGCTCAAGCAGGACGACATCGTCGCGCACTTCTTCGTCTCCAGCACGCACGACTGGCTGCTCTTCTTCACCACGAAGGGTCGCGTGTACCGGGCCAAGGCGTACGAGCTGCCAGAGGCGAATCGCACCGCGCGCGGCCAGCACGTGGCGAACCTCCTGGCGTTCCAGCCGGAGGAGAAGATCGCGCAGGTCATCCGGATCTCCGGGTACAACGACGCCGACTATCTGGTGCTGGCGACCCGCAACGGTCTGGTCAAGAAGTCGCGGCTGGATGCGTTCGACTCGAACCGCTCCGGCGGCATCGCGGCGATCAACCTGCGCGGCGAGGACGAACTCGTCGGCGCCCAGCTGTGCAGCGGCGCCGACGATCTGCTGCTGGTCTCGAAGAAGGGTCAGTCGATCCGGTTCACCGCCGACGACGAGACGCTCCGTCCGATGGGTCGTCAGACCTCCGGTGTGCAGGGCATGCGCTTCAACGACGACGATCAGCTGCTCTCGCTCAACGTCGTCCAGGACGACACGTTCCTGCTGGTCGCGACGTCCGGCGGCTATGCGAAGCGGACCGACATCGCCGAGTACACGGCGCAGGGACGCGGTGGCAAGGGCGTGCTGACGATTCAGCACGATCCCAAGCGCGGTGACCTGGTGGGCGCGCTGATCGTCGACCTCGACTCCGAGGTGTACGCGATCACGTCGAGCGGCGGCGTGATCCGCACGTTGGCCAAGCAGGTCCGCAAGGCCGGACGGCAGACCAAGGGCGTGCGCCTGATGAATCTGTCCGACGGCGACACGCTGCTCGCCATCGCACGCAACGCCGATGAGCCGGAAGAGGGCGCGGCAGACGCCGAATGACGGCGTGAAGCGTTTAGGGTGGGTGTCATCATCCGTCCAGTGAGGATCCGCTTGTGAGCACACCTGACGACCAGAACGTCGACCGCACGAACGTCGAACGCGGCCAGGTCGTTCCGCCGTGGAAGCGCGGCGAGAAGACCTCGTCGACCGGCCTGACCGCCGGCGATATGGCGAAGGCCGCGGGCGTGGACACCGGCAGCAGACCGGCTGCCGGTCCCGCGCCACGCGGCGGTGCTCCGGCGGGAGCGTCTCGGCCGACCGTCTCGTCGTCGACGGCGAGTACGGGCGGGGGCGGACAGGCGGGGCCGCAGAGCGGCCCGCTGGCACCCGTGCAGGGACCGATCGCTCCCGGCTCGACCGCTTCGCCGACGCAGCCGCCGTCGGGGCCGAAGAACGTCCCGGCCGGTGCGCCGAAGCCGCCGCAGGGGGCGGCGCAGGGGCAGGGCAAGCCGGGGCAGCAGCCGCAGGCCAAGCCCGCCGTGAATGCGCCCGTACCGGGTCCGCAGAGCAAGCCGTCGCCCGCGGCCGACGGGAGCGGTGTCGAGACGTCCAAGTTCGTCGAGTCGGACACGCGTAACATTCCGCGGAACGAGTTGGCCAAGAAGGACGAGCTGCCCGACCTCGACGCCATCCACCACGTGGAGGCGTCGAAGGAGGCCGCCTCCGCGGCCCGCGCGCAGAGCCAGACGATCCCGTCGCGGTCGGTCGGCGTCCCACTGCGTGCCGCGGTGCAGGTCCGTCGCGTCGACCCGTGGTCGGTGTTCAAGGTGACCGGTGTGCTCTCGATCGTCGGGTTCTTCATCTGGATGATCGCGATCGCCGTCCTGTACGCGGTCCTGGCGGGTATGGGACTCTGGGACCAGATCAACAACTCGTTCGCCAGCGTCGTCGAAGGCGACAGCGGCGGTGCTCTGATCAGCACCGGTATGGTGTTCGGCTTCTCCGCTGGATTCGGTGTGGTGGCGGCCGTCCTGCTGACCGGCCTGGCGACGATCTCCGCGTACATCTACAACGTGTGCGCGGACATGGTCGGCGGCGTCGAAGTGACGTTGGCCGATCTCGACTGAACACGACGTCCGGCGACGCTCCCTCCCGAATCGGGTGAGGGAGCGTCGTCGTTTCGCTGTCGATCGGGCTTGGCCTTCTGCCGTCCGCGCCCCCTCCGGTGGTCGAGCGGAGTCGAGATCCCGCCTCCCCACCCGATACCCTCTGAGCAGCCGTTTTGTAAGTTTCCGACTCGTCGGGTAATGTTCCATCTCGGTTCAAGGGCCTATAGCTCAGGCGGTTAGAGCGCTTCGCTGATAACGAAGAGGTCGGAGGTTCAAGTCCTCCTAGGCCCACCATGAACTCCCTTTCCGACCTCGGTCGGAGTCCGGGGCCTTAGCTCAGTTGGTAGAGCGCCGCCTTTGCAAGGCGGATGTCAGGAGTTCGAATCTCCTAGGCTCCACAAGATAAACATCAGGTCAACGCCTATCCGATATTCACTGGGTGGGCGTTGACTGGGTTTGAAGGCCAAAGTATGTACGACCCGGGTGCGTCTAGGGCAGGTGTAGCCGGTAGTGCTTGGGATGCATCAGGGCCTGCGGGTCGTGTGGTGTAACTGTTTAAGAGCCACTCGGCGGCGTTGCCGGCGGGTGTCCGCGGTGGGTGCACGACAAGATTTCAGATCGACCGTATCCGGGTTGGTGCGAATCGTCGTCGGGCCGGTGTGGTTGCGCGAGCTGCCAGCCCGCGCACGGCGACGTCGTGGTTGGCACAGTAGAGATCGTTGTCTGTCGTTCGTCGTCGCTCAGTCTTGATCAACTCACTCAGCACAGTCGCGGGCGGTGACCGCGACGCCGTCAGCGTGGGTCGAAGTCACTAACACATCGATCGCCGAGGTGACATCTGGATCAGCTATCAAGCTGTCAATCATGCTGTCTTCCAACGCCATAACCGCGACCGCCTTTCGGAAGGGCTACGCAGTCACTCTGACACTGTCGCCACCGCTTGTGCTGGTCCTCAGCTCTACATTCTGCTGCCCGACTGACCGCTGCGCCGCAGACTCTGGGTAGATCTCGTCGTCGTAACCAGGTCGAACGCCTGACACCAGGACTACGTGGCGACCCGCCGCACTACCCGGGTAGTGCGCGCAAGCCGTGAACACGTAGCCCATTACGTATGTGTTCTACGCCATCACAGCGACAAATGTGTAAGACTAGTCACGCACAGATTGAAGCGGGCGTTCGATTCAATCTGCGATCCGAGTCAATCAGAGAGAGGGTGAGTCAGGTTATGACTGCAACCGTTCCCGAGATGCCCGACATGATGTCGGAGGAATTTGCACGAGATCCGCACAAGTACTACAAGATCATGCGCGACCACTACCCGGTCGTGTACCACGAGGCGAGCGGGTACTACTTCCTCAGCCGCTTCGAGGACGTCGCCAACGCTTACCGGGATTCCGAGGCGTTCAGCAACGAGAACTATGGCTTCCAGATGGAGCCGGTGATCGGCCGCACGGTGATCCAGATGGGCGGACGTGAGCACGTGGTCCACCGTCAATTGGTCGCCCCGACACTGCGCGGCAGCTACCTGCAGGAACTGATTCCGCAAGTCGACGAGATCGCCACCCAGATGATCGACGAGATCGAGCCCGGCGAGTCGGTGGATCTCGTAGAGGGCTTCACCAGGTGGTTCCCGATCAACGTGATCGTCCGGATGCTCGACCTCCCCAAGGAGGATATTCCGAGGTTCCACGACTGGTACTCGTCGTTGATGGCCTTCCTGGGTAACCTGACCCAGGACCCGGACATCCACGCCTGGGGCATGCGGACGCAGAAGGAATTCCCCGCCTACATGCTCCCGCTGATCGCTGAGCGCCGGAAGAACCCCGGCGACGATTTCATCTCGCGTCTCTTCGATGCCGAGGTCGACGGCGAGAAGTACACCGACGAGCAGATCAAATCGTTGGTGGGGCTGCTGTTGATCGCGGGTGGCGAGACCACCGACAAGGCCATCGCCAGCACACTCAAACATCTGCTGCAGCGGCCCGACCAGCTTGAGGCCGTCAAGAAGGATCCCAGCTTGGCGACTAAGGCGCTCGTCGAGAACCTGCGCTACCACCCGCCGGTGCAGATCATCCTGCGCACCGCCGTCAACGACATCGAGGTGTCCGGCACGAAGATTCCCGCCGGCAGCGTGATCGGGCTGGTCAACGGCGCGGCCAACCGTGATGAGCGCCGCTACCCGGACCCGGACACGTTCGATATCTACCGCGACGACATCCCGATCAAGGGCGCCTTCGGCGGCTCCGCTGATCACATCGCGTTCGCTCTCGGCAGGCACTTCTGTGTCGGCTCGCTGCTGGCGAAGCGGGAGAGCGAGACCGCTGTCACCCAGCTGCTCGAGAAGTTCCCCAACATTCGATTCGCCGACGGCTATGAGCCCGAAGACGAGGGCATGTTCACTCGCGGTCCCAAGGACCTTCTGGTCAATCTCACATGATCGCCCCGGCCCCGGCCGCGCAGCCGATCGATGCAACGAATCTGACAAACACGGAGTAGGAATATGACTACCCCCCATTACCGAATGATCATCGGTGGCACGGAGATCGACTCCGACGACCGGTACGAACTTGTCAACCCGGCTACCGAAGATGTGATCGCCTCCGCAGCGAAGGGTGACGCGAGCCATGTCGACGCTGCGGTGGCCGAGGCCAAGAAGACCTTCGAGGCCGGCATATGGCGGAATCTGCCGACTGCCGAGCGTGCCGCGGTCTTCGATCGGGCCGCCGACCTGCTGGAGACCCGCGCCGACGAGATGGTCCGGCTCACCACTATGGAAGACGGCACCACTGTCCGGCTGGCCAACGTCTTCTCGGTGATTATGCCGTCTGGCAACCTGCGATACTTCGCCGACGAGTTGCGCCGCTACAACCCGGACTCCCCGGGTGAGCTGGTCGGCCCGCCGTACCAGGCCGGCAAGGTTCGCCGCGAGCCGCTCGGTGTCTGTGCCGCGATCACACCGTGGAACTTCCCGGTCGCCCTGGGCGCCTGGAAGGTCCTGCCGGCGCTGGCGATGGGCAACTCGGTGGTCCTCAAGCCGGACGAGAAGACCCCGATCACCTCGCTGATCCTCGCTGAGATTCTCAGCGAGGCAGGCCTGCCCGACGGTGTGTTCAACGTTGTCACCGGCGACGGCGAGACCGTCGGCGCCCGGCTTTCGGCTCACCCGGACGTCCGGAAGATCGCCTTTACCGGCTCCACCGAGGTCGGTAAGAAGATCGTCGAGAGCAGTGTCGGCAATCTCAAGCGAGTTACCCTCGAACTCGGCGGTAAGGGCGCGAACGTCGTGCTCGAAGACGCCGATATCCGGACTGCCGTCGATGGCTCGATCTGGGCTTTTCTCATGCACTCTGGCCAGGCCTGCGAGTCGGGCACCCGGCTGTTGTTGCCGTCGTCCATCCACGACGAGTTCGTCGAGCGATTGATCGAGCGGCTCAAGACCATCGTGATCGGCGACCCGAGTGACCCGGCCACCGACATCGGCCCGCTGATCAGTGCTGGCCAGCGTGATCGGGTCCTCAAGTACCTTGACATCGCCAAGCAAGAGGGTGCGACCATCGCCTACGGCGGCGGCGTTCCGGCAGGCGACATCTTCACCAAGGGCTTCTGGGTGGAGCCGACGGTTCTCACCGGCGTCACTAATGACATGACCGTCGCCCGCGAAGAGGTATTCGGTCCGGTGCTCGCGGTGATCCGCTACGACTCGGTTGATGAAGCGATCAAGATCGCCAACGACTCCGAGTACGGTCTCTCGGCGGGCGTGTGGAGCGAGGACCTCGCCACAGCTGTCAGCGTCGCCGAGCAGCTCGAGTCCGGGTCGGTGTGGATCAACGACTGGCACATGATCAACCAGGTCTATCCGTTCGGCGGCTTCAAACAGAGCGGTCAGGGCCGGGAACTGGGCCGCGACGCCTTCAGCGCATACACCCAACAAAAGTCGATCCAGGTCGGCGTGGAAAAGAAGCTCGAGAACCGCGCCTACGCGATGGTGCTCTCGACGCCTCCAGACAACTGACGACCGGGACCTCGGCGTCACGCCAATGTGACCGTCGAACCTGGTGCACCGCCTGCAACTGAATGTCACGCCGGTGCGCTCGGCACCGCATCCCAAGAAAGGAACACCGTAGATATGAAGACCAAAGCAGCAGTTCTGTACGAAGCCGGCAAGCCCTTCGAGATCGAGGAGCTTGAGGTGGTCGCTCCGGGCGATCGCGAAGTACTCGTCCGCTACGACTATTCCGGCTTGTGTCACTCCGACCTCCACATGGTGAAGGGCCACCTGCCATTCCGTGCGCCGATGGTCTTCGGCCACGAGGCGGCGGGCGAGGTCCTCGAAGTAGGCTCCAAGGTGACCAACGTAATGCCGGGCGACCACTTCGTCGCCTCATTCTTCCCGGTCTGCGGTCGCTGCCGGTGGTGCGTGTCCGGTAATTCGCGACTGTGCGACATGGGTGCGAACGGCCTCGACGGTTTCCTTCCCGGCGGAAAGTTCCCGTTCCGCGGCGCCAAGGGCGAAGAGGTCGGTGCCATGATGTCGGTCGGTACCTTCAGCCAGTACGCCACCGTCCATGAGGATTCGCTCATCAAGGTTGAGGACGACATGCCGCTGGACAAGGCGGCCCTGGTGGGCTGTGGCGTTCCGACGGGCTGGGGTTCGGCGGTCAACGAGGCCAACGTGCGAGCCGGTGACACCGTGGTGGTCTACGGAATCGGCGGTCTGGGTATCAATGCCATCCAGGGTGCCCATTTCGCCGGCGCAAAGAACCTGATCGCCGTCGACCCCGTGGAGTTCAAGCGCGACAGCGCCAAGAAGTTCGGTGCGACCCACACGGCTGCGACCGCCGAGGAGGCCCAGCGCATCGTCACCGAGGTGACCCGCGGTGTGGGCGCCGACAGTACGATCATCACCATCAACTCGCTCACCGCCGAGTCGGTCTCGAATGCCGCGGAGGCCACCTCCAAAGGCGGGACCGTGGTGGTGGTGTCGATGGGCGAGTATGCCGACGCCACCATCCAGCTGTCGGGGGTCCAGTTGGCGCTCTGGAGTAAGCGGATCCAGGGCGCGCTCTATGGAGGCTGCAACCCGGTCTACGACATTCCAAAATTGCTGGGTCTGTACAAGAGTGGCCACCTCAAGCTCGACGAGTTGATCACTTCGACGTACTCGCTCGAAGAGGTCAACAAGGGCTACGAGGATCTCGAGGCAGGCAGGAACTTGCGTGGTGTGATCGTGCACGAGCACTGATCCGCGCAGGCAGACCGCAATAGCGAGGGAAGGACTTGAGATGACATTCGTGGTTTCGGGCGCCTGTGTCGACGTGATGGATAAGAGCTGCGTGAAGGCTTGTCCGGTCGACTGCATCTACGAGGGATCCAGAAAGCTGTACGTCAACCCCGAGGAGTGCATAGATTGCGGTGCCTGTGAGCCGGAATGCCCGGTCGAGGCCATCACGCAGGAGTTCGACGTGGCCGAGGGCGAGGAGGCACACATCGCGGACGGGAAAGCCTTCTTCGATGAGGTTCTGCCCGGGCGGGACGAACCGCTCGGCTACGTCGGAGGGGCCCGTCGGATCGGCCCGATCGGTGTCGACACAGCGCTCGTTGCGGGCCTGCCTGCGAAGGAGTAGCGGCCGGCGGCGGCGAGTGCGTGTATCGCGCCGCCCCGGGTCGCGCCGCCCGACGGCGGGAAACACAGATCGAGGAGAAGAACGGAAATGGACAAGGCGCGTGTCGCGGTGATCGGGGCAGGTCCCGGCGGGCTCTTCGCCGCTGAGGAGCTCAGCCGAGCAAGCAAGGTTGCTGTCGAAGTAGATCTGTTCGACCGGCTGCCCACCCCCTACGGACTGGTGCGGTACGGGGTCGCCCCCGACCACCCGAGAATCAAATCGGTGATTCGCGGATTCGAGGGCATCCTGGAGAATCCGACGGTGCGCTTTCTCGGCCACGTCGAATACGGCTCGGACATCGACCTTGACTGGCTGAGCCGCCACTACGATGCCGTGGTCTTCTCCACTGGTGCGGCCAACGCCCGGAAGATGGGGATCGCGGGTGAAGAGTTCGACGGGAGCATCGCGGCGACGCAACTCGTCTCCTGGTACTCCGGCCACCCCGACAGCAGCTTCGAACCGCGGTTGTCCGGCAGCGCCGTCGCCGTGGTCGGCGCGGGCAACGTAGCCCTGGATGTCACCCGCATCCTGACCAAGTCCGTCGACGAGCTGGCGGCCACCGACATGCCCGACGAGGTGCTTGCGGTGCTACGCGGGAGCGGCGTCCGCGAGGTGCACGTCGTCTGCCGACGCGGTCCCGAGCACGCCAAGTTCACCACCAAGGAGCTTCGCGAGCTGCGCGACCTCGACGAGGTCGACGTGATCATCGACCCAGCCGATCTGAGTCGGATCGACGAGACGGACTTGCCGCGTGCGACCATCGCGAACCTGAAGGTATTCCGGGAGATGGCCCACGCCGTGCGCCGTCCCGACCATAAGACGGTGCACCTGCACTTCTGGCGGAAACCGGTGGAGATAACTGGAGAGACGCAGGTGACAGGCCTGCGCGTCGAGCGGACCGTTCCGGATGCCGATGGTGCGGTGATCGGCACCGGCGAGCGAGAGCACCTGCCGGTACAGCTGGTGATCCGGTCGGTCGGCTATCGCAGCGATCCGCTGCCGGAACTGCCCTTCGATTCGCACCGCGGCGTGGTTCCCAATCGCGACGGCCGTGTGCTGGACACCGGCGGAAAGGTGATCCCTTTCACCTATGTCGCTGGCTGGCTCAAACGCGGGCCGTCCGGCGTGATCGGTACCAATCGCATGTGCTCGGAGCAGACCGTTGAGCAGATCGTCGACGATCTTGCTGCCGCCGAGCCGCGCAGATCCGCGGACGCGGTGACAGTGAATCAGAGCCTGCGCGAACGGACGGTCTGCGTCGTCGATTACGAGGGATGGCGACGCATCAATGCCACCGAAATCGAACGCGGATCTCAGAGTGGACGGGAGCGGGTCAAAGTCACCGACTGGCCGTCGCTGCGTGCCGTCGGCGTAGGGGTCCCGCAGTGACCACCGAACCGAATTCGCGCGTGACCGATGGCCAGATGCTTGCCGTGCAGTTCGACGAACCGGGCGGCCTCGACGTGCTACGGGTCCGCGAGATCGCCCGACCGGTCCCTGGCGCGGATGAGGTCATCGTGGCATTCGAGGCATCTGTGATCAACCCGGCTGATGTGAAGATCCGCAGCGGTCAGATCCCGGTTCGTGGTGGCTCCCTTCCGGTGACCCTGGGCTACGACCTCGTCGGCCGCATCGCTGCGGTCGGTGTGGACGTCACTGGTCTCGAGGTGGGCACCCGAGTGGCGGCGATGTCGGCGCTGGCGATCACCGGGGTCGGGGCCTGGTCTGAGTACGTTCGACTGTCGGCCGCCTCGGTGGCCCCGGCTCCCGGTGAGCCGGAGCCGGCGGTGCTCGCCCAGTTGCCACTCGCGGGCCTCACCGCGTGGCAGGGCATCGATGCGCTGAAGCTGCAGGCCGGAGACGAGGTCCTCGTCACTGGTGCGGCCGGGGCGGTCGGGAAGCTCGCTGTCCAGGTTCTGCTCGGTCGCGGACACCCGGTCCGGGCGCTGATCCGTGACACGACACAGGTCGGACAGGTGCCCGCCGGGGTACAGGTTGAAACCGACACCCCGGACGCCGGCAGCGTGGACGCGATCCTGGACACGGCCGGCATCGATGCGTCGACGGCGCTCCGGTCCGGCGGTCGGCACATCACCGTGGTACCGGGCAGCGCGGCCGAGGCTGCGAAGCTGATCATCACCCGAGAATCCGGAGAGATGCTCGCCGACCTGCTCGACATGGTCGCGCGCGGCGAGCTGCGTCTGGATCCGACGGTCAGATTCGGGCTACGCGATGTCCGCGCCGCCCACGAACGACTCACCCAGGAACGACTCGCCAAGATCAGGGGCGGCCGGATCGCCTTGGTGAGCCGACCTATCCATTCTCCAGTCCACAGCCCGCAGTGCGCGGACACTAACTGAAAGGAAGTCAACGTGATCTCCATCGAGGTCAGTGCCCAGTGTCAAGGGCACGGAGTCTGCTATCTGAACCATCCGGACCTATTCGAGCCCAATGATCAGTCATTCAGCGAGCCGATCGCGACGGTCGTCTCCGACGAGCACGCCGTCGATCTGCGGCGAGCGATCGCCAGCTGCCCGAACATGGCGATCTCCATGCATCCTGTGACCGTGCCGAACACCGGTACTGAGGGAGGGCGATGACTATGGCGCGGACGCGACTGCAATGCCCGTGCGGCGAACACCTCGTCGGCGCTGACGAAGACGACCTTGTCGACAAGGCCAGAAGCCACCTCGCTGAACGTCACTCCGGGCTCGATTACGGGCGCGATGAGATTCTGATCATGGCGTACTGACGTCGCACCGGAGGCTCAGCGGGCAAAGCAATAGCGATTCGAATGAATCGTTCTACCGATTCATAATTGAGGAGAAATAGTGATCGACGCACAGAACGCTCATTTCGGTGGCGCTGCGTGGTCTCTGGAAGAACAAGCGAGATTCGTTGACCAGGGTGACTGGCGCGAGGTCACCTTCCTTGACGACTTCCTGGCTCAGGTGCAGGCGAAGCCCGAACACACGGCCATCGTGACCTCTCGGCGCGGCGCAGCGCCGGAGTCGCTGGATTACGGTGAGCTCGGCCGGCGGGTCGACCGGTACGCCGCCGCGCTGCTCGGCCTCGGGGTGCAGCGCGGCGACGTGGTCACAATCCAGGTCGCCAACGGGTGGGAGGGCCCGGCGCTTGCGCTGGCCACAATGCGCGTCGGGGGGGTCCCCAACCCGATCCCGATCATCTACCGCGAACACGAACTGTCATTCATGGTGCGCCACGCTCGGTCCAAGGTTCTCGTCGTTCCTGACATCTTCCGCGGCTATGACTACGCGGCCATGGGTTCGAGGCTCAAGGCCGACATCGATGCTCTCGAGAACGTCTTCGTTGTCGGCGACCATGGGAGGCATCCGGGGCTGCGCTCTTTTGCCGAGCTCGACGAACTCGGCCGGACGGTACTCGACGAGACAGTCGCGCAAGAGCTCGAACATCGTCGGCCCGCGCCGACAGACATGGCGATGCTGGTATTCACCTCCGGCACCACCGGTACTCCCAAGGCCACTGTCCACTCGTACAACACCGCGTGGTGCGGGTACCAGCGCGTGATCGTTATGGCCCTCGGGCTCACCGGCGACGACGTCGCATTCATGGCGTCGACGATCGGCCACTTGACGGGCTTCATTCACGGCATGCTGGTCCCGTTGTCGACCGGGCAGAAGGTGGTATATCAGGACATCTGGGATGCGGAGGAGATGCTGCAGCTGATCGAGGCTGAGGGTATAACCTGGACATTGTCGGCTACCACGTTTGCACTCGACATGCTCGACGTCGCCAAGCGCACGAACCTACGTGGCGTCAAACTGCGGGCCTTCGCCTGCGGTGGCGCGGCGATCCCGCCACCGCTGGCCCGAGCGATGTGGGACGTCTTCGACTGCAGCTTGGTCTCGCTGTGGGGCTGCTCGGAGACCGGGATCGCCTCAATCCACGAGTTCGGCGCCTCTGTAGATACTCTCGCCGCCAGCGACGGATTCCAGACACCGTGGTACGACCTGCGCATCGTCGATGCGACCGGCACGCCTGTCGAGCCTGGCGAGGTGGGCAAGCTGCAGGTGCGCGGACCGGCCATCTTCCTCGGCTACCTTCGGCAGCCGGAGCAGACGGCAGCCGCGTTCACCGAAGACGGCTGGTTCGACACCGGCGACCTCGGGCGTATCACGCCCGACGGCGGGATCCGGGTCGCCGGACGCACCAAGGACATCATCGTGCGCGGTGGCCAGAACATCTCCGCCCAAGAGGTGGAGAATGCGCTCTTCGGTCACCCCAAGGTTCAAGAGGTAGCGGTGGTGCCCTACCCGGACGAACGGCTCGGCGAGAAGGTCTGCGCCGTGGTTGTTCCGAACGGCGAGCCGCCCGAACTGGCCGAGCTGGTCGCACACGTCGAACAGGTGGGCCTGGCTAAGCCGATGTGGCCCCAGCGCCTCGAGATCGTCGACGCCATGCCGCGTACCCCGTCAGGCAAGATTCAGAAGTTCGTACTCACCGAGAAGATGTCCGCGCCGGCCGAGCCCGGAAGGGGCCGTTCGTGACGGCCACCGGCGGCGTGACCATCGTGACCGGAGCTAGCTCTGGTCTCGGTGCCGGGATGGCGGGGGAACTCGCCAGGCGCGGGTATCCGCTGGCGCTGTTCGCCCGGCGCACCGACCGGCTCGGGGCACTTTCGGTCGAACTGACCGCTCAGACCGGCACCGATGTGCGGGCTGACGCCCTGGACGTCACTGACCACGATGCGATCTTCGCCCGTTTCCGGGACGCGGCCGAGCAGCGTGGCGGACTGGCGCGCGTCGTGGTGAACGCGGGTATTGGTAAGGGCGCACGGATAGGCTCCGGTAGGTTCGCCGCCAACCGCGACACCCTGGCCACCAACGTGATCGGGGCCCTCGCGCAGATGGAAGCCGCGATGGAGATCTTCTATCAGCAGGGTGCCGGGCATCTGGTGCTGATGTCGTCGGTCACCTCCGGCCGCGGTCTGCCCGGGCCGATGAACGCCTACGCCGCCGGTAAGGCCGCGGTCACCCGGCTCGCCGACGGCATCAGGCTCGACGTAGCCCAAAAGGGTGTGCCAATCACCGTCACCAGCCTGCACCCGGGATACATCGAATCGGAAATGCAGGACCGAACCGGTCGGCGGCACAGGCTGCTCGTCGACGCCGACACCGGGGCTCGGGCCCTGGTCGACGCCATCGAACGGGGCCGCAACACCGAATGCGTTCCGCGCTGGCCGTGGACCGGATACCGGCAGCTGGTGAACCACGCGCCGCGGCAACTCCTCACTCGCATCCTCTAAGAAAGACGACTTCCATGACTGACTACGTGAGCATCGAACGGGCCGGCGCCACAGCGGTGGTGACCATCGACAACCCGCCGGTCAACGCGTTGCATCCGGACGTCGCTGATGCGATCGCGTCGGCGGTGTCGACGGTGGACAAGGACACGGATTACCGCTCGATGATCCTCACGGGCAAGGGCCGGTGCTTTGTGGCGGGCGGCGACATCAAATATTTCACCAGTATCGACCGACGGGGCGCCGCTGAGATGGCGCTGCGAGTTCAGGAGATGCAGGAGAGGATCTTCTCGCTGCGCGTCCCGGTGATCGCGGCGTTGAACGGGCACGCGCTCGGCGGCGGCCTGGAACTGCTGCTGTCCTGTGACTTCACGATGGCCTCCAGTGCAGCGAAGATCGGGATGACCGAGGTGAGTCTTGGGCTGATCCCTGGTGCCGGCGGCACCCAGATGCTGTTCACCGCGCTGCCGGCAGGCACCGCCAAGAGGCTGCTCTTCACCGGTGACCGACTCACCGCCGAGGAGGCGCAGCGAATTGGGCTGATCGATTCGGTGCACGAACCAGATCAGCTTCTCGCTGCGGCGCTGACGGTCTGCGAACGGATCAACAAGTCTGGACCGCTGGCCGTGGAAGCGGCCAAACGGTCCGCGAACTATCGACTACGGCACTCGCTGGACGAAGGGCACCGGCGCGAGGTGGAGATCTTCTCGGCCCTGTTCGACACGGAGGATCACCGTGAGGGCATCACCGCCTTCCTTGAAGGCCGGGTCCCGGCGTACCGGCGCCGGTGACCACCGGTGCTGTTGACCTCAAGCCCACACAGATCGCGAACAAGATCGACCGCGAATACGGCCGGCAACGGTCGGAACAGGAGAACACGATGGTGACAGTCGACGAAACACAGACGCCACGGGTGGCAGTGGTGGCCGGCGGAGCGGGGGGATTGGGGCGCGCGGTGTGCCGGCGCCTCGTCGCCGACGGATGGGCCGTGGGCGTCTTCGACATCGACGCGGACGCCACCGCGGCTACTGTCACTGAACTGTGCGAGCTGGGCGGCCAGGCCTCCGGCTACCCTGGTGACCTGACCGACCGCGAGTTCGTCGCCGGCGCCGCCCGCGACATCACCGAGCAGTTCGAGGCGCCGACAGCACTGGTGACGCTGGCCGGCGCGGTTCGCAACGCCGTGCTATCGAAGATCACGGACGAGGACTTCTCGCTGGTACTCGACACGCACCTACGCAGCACCCTGCTCTGTCTGCAGATCTTCGCCCCGGCGATGAAGAAGGCCGGTCACGGCAAGGTCGTCACGACCAGTTCGGTGGCTGCACGCGGCACCGTCGCCGGCATCAGCTACGGAGCGGCCAAAGGTGGGATCGAGGCGCTGACCCGATCGGCGGCGATTGAACTCGCCCCGTTCGGGGTGACGGTGAACTGCGTGGCGCCCGGCGTTGTCGCTACCGGGATGTTCCTGAACACCCCCGAAGAGTTCCGGGACGCGCAGCTCGCCTCGATCCCGATGAAGCGAGCGGCCGAACCGGACGAGATCGCCGACTGTGTGAGCTTCCTGACGTCGCCGGAATCGTCGTACGTGACCGGGCAGACGCTGACCGTGTGCGGCGGCTTGTCGGTCGGTCCGCTCAAATAGGGTTCTACTGAAACTCAGTAGCCGCCACGGCCGTGCCCGGGAAACCCACCGCCACGGTGTCGTGGCGTGCCCATTGGGCCTAAGCCTCGATCCACCGATGAGTCGGGGTGTTCAGCGGGTGTCCTGACGCAGAGATGCCCCTCTGACCGGGAAGAATAGAGCTTGTCTAAGGTCCTATTCGCCCAGCCAGAGAGGCATCTCGTAGATGCAATTCAAGCACGCTCCCGCCGCGGTGTCGGCAGTGTTCGATGACCCGAATGTCGTGTCGGCGGTCGGCCTGGTCCCGATGCTGCGACTCGCGCGGGCCGCGGGGCTCGTTTCGCTGTCGCAGGCCCGGTTGACGGTGCCGACGGACAAGGGCTCCAACGCCGGCGGCAAGGTGATGGCGTTGGTGGCGGGGATGCTCGCCGGGGCGGACTCGATCGACGACATGAACCTGCTCCGCCACGGCGGAATGGGCCGGTTGTTCGCGAGGACCTACGCGCCGTCGACGCTGGGATCGTTCCTGCGCGCGTTCACCTTCGGACATGTCCGCCAACTCGACGCCATCGCCTCCCGGGTGCTTCAGAGCCTCGTTTCGACGGCGCCGCTGCTGCACGCGCACGGCGATGAGCAGGTGATGGTGGATCTGGACGACACCATCATCGAAGTCCACGGGTATCAAAAGCAGGGCGCCTCGTTCGGGTACTCCGGCGTCCGCGGCCTGAACGCACTCCTCGCCACGGCATCGACGACCTCGTCGGCGCCGGTGATCCTCGCCCAGCGGTTGCGGCAGGGCAAGATCGGGTCCCCGAAAGGCGCCGCGCGGATCGTCGGCGACGCCCTCGCCACCCTCCGCCGCTCGAACCCCGGCAGCGGTGCCAGGCCGTTGCTGCGCGCGGACTCCGCGTTCTACGGCCACGCCACCATCGGCACCGCGATCAGCGCTGGCGCGGACGTGTCGGTCACGGTGCGGATGGATCCGGCGGTGAAAGCCGCGATCGCTACCATCCCCGATGACGCATGGGAGATGATCGAGTACACCGACGCGATCCGTGACGAGACCACCGGGCAACTGATCTCGAAGGCCGAGGTCGCCGAGATCCCGTTCACTGCGTTCCGCTCGAGGAAGAAGGCGGAGCAAATCGCGGGGCGGCTCGTGGTGCGCCGGATCCCTGACCTGAACCCGAACAAGGTGGAGCAGCCGACACTGTTCGACACCTGGCGGCACCACGCGTTCTTCACCACCACCGACAAGAACGTCACGGACACCGTTGCCGCGGACAAGACCCACCGCGGCCACGCGATCATCGAGCAAGTCCACGCCGACCTGAAGAACGGGCCACTCGCGCACCTGCCCTCCGGGGTGTTCACCGCGAACAGCGCCTGGCTCGTCCTCGCCGTGATCACGTTCAACCTCACCCGCACGGCCGGGGTCATCGCCGACCGCGCCGGACGACTCGCGAGAGCCACGACCGCGACCATCCGCCGCACCCTCATCCACATTCCCGCACGCCTGGCACGCTCCGCGCGCCGGGTCACGTTGCACCTGCCCGAGGCCTGGCCCTGGCAGACCGCCTTCGCACGACTGTTCGCCGTCACGCACGCACCACCACCGGCAACGGCCAGCTGACCACCGCCGCAACCCGCGGCACGACCGAGACCCAGTGGACGACCGGGATGCGACGCCCGGAACCCAGCCCTGCCCCCGCTACCTCACCAGGCGGCGATCACACCGACCCCGCCCACCCAGGACTCATCGGTGGATCGAGGCTAAGTGACGATCACGCTGTGGTCTGCACAATTCGCACGGCTGCGGTCGTAGCGCGGCGAAAGGCGACCGCATAGTCCGTAGGGTCGGTTTCCGACGGCCCGGACACACGAACTGGTGCGTTCACCGCGTCGGCTGATATGAGTCAGATCGACTGCCGTGGCAGGTCGGCACCCTGATCAACACGAGCATCGCCAACAACGTGGGCTCAGCAGCGGTCGTCTGCCAGCGTTCGATCCTGCACGCTACCGAGTCAGTGGAGCTTCAAACAACGGTCCGACTCAGCGCTCGTCGGACCCTACCATCCTGCGGGCGAGCGCGACGTAGCGTTCGCTGATCACCTCGAGGCCGAGAGGCCCTTCGGGGTCGTACCACCGGGAGATCGCGGTGAGCATCGCCATGAGCGAAGCACTGGTGGTGGTGACGTCGATCGGAGAGAAGACGCCGTCGGCGGCACCATGTTCGAGGATGTCATGGAGGTGTTGGTCGAACCGGTCGCGTAACCGCTGATACTCCTCGTTTCGCTCCTGGGAGAGCGACCGGGTCTCGATACTCGCGATGAACGTCTCCTTGCGCCGCGTAACATGCCATTTGACCAGGACCTCGACGAAGACGTCGAGCTGCACGGCGGGACCGTCGTCGGCGGCCGCCTCCAGGCTGGTGTCCAGATCATCGACGATCTCCTCCAGTAGATCAGTCAGGACCCGGAACAGCAGCTCCTCCTTGCTGGAGAAGTGATAGTAGAGTGCGCTGGAGGTGAGCCCCGCGGCTTCGGCGAGCTGGCGGGTGTTCATCCCGTCGTAGCCGATCTCGTATAGCAGATCGATCCCGGCGGCACGTATTCTCGGCCAGGTGGATTCGCGGGTCGAACCGACCGTTCTTACCATCGTGTTTCCCTCGTCTCGACCGTGAGTGTCTTCTGCATCGTCTCAAAGGCCGTCGGCGGTGAGCCGTGGCGGGTAGGTCAACTGCACGTCCACCGGTTCGGAGACGAACCATCGCGTCACCTCACGCCGGCGGATCAGCCAGCGGCCGTTCCGGCACGAATAGACGTCATCGTAACTTGCGGCAACAAGGCAGGGACGGTCGTCGGCGGTCACACAGACGGCGAACGAATCGCTCATTCCGGTAGCCTCGTCGGCGGACTGGAACTCGATGAGGTGATTGGTGGTCCAGTGGCGGGTCGAGACATAGGCCTGGGCCACGAAGTCCAGGGCGGTGCGCAGCTCGTCGGGCCCCTGGAAGCGACCGGAACGTCGGCCGACAAGATACTCGCCGTCGGTCGTCCAGATAGGCAGGAAGACGTCGAGGTCGCGGCGGTCGATCCCGACGCAGTATCGGGCGCCGAGTTCGACGATCACTGCGCGATCTGCAGTTCGGCCGTCGGGTGTGGTCATGACCGCACCGCCGGATCCGAGGCTGCAGCCTTCTGTGGTGTCGGGGATGGATGTTCCTGTATCGCGTTCTCGAAGCGAGTTAGCTGCCGATCCCGTTTAGCCAGCCAGCTGCGGCTCTGCAGGGGGAGTAGTTCGTAGCGTTCTCCGTCCTCGACGTAGCCGAGCTCGTTTGCGGCGGAGTACGGCCAGGCCGGTTCGGCCAGCGCCTGCCGGCCCAGTGCGACCAGATCTGCCGACCCTCCCGCGATGATCTGGTCGGCGTGCTGGGGATCCATAACCATGCCGACGGCCACGGTCGCAAGCCCGGTCTCCTGGCGAATGGTGTGGGCGTAGTCGACCTGATATCCGGGACCGATGGGGCGCTCATAGCTGCCACCGATACCGCCCGACGAGCAGTCGATGACGTCGACACCGAGCTCTCCCAGCCGCCGGGCGATCGCGATGGAGTCCTGGAGGCTCAGGCCGGCGGTGTCACTGTCGACCACTGACAGGCGTACGAACAGTGGGCGGTCTGCGGGCCAGACGGCGCGCACAGCGGCCACGACCGCCGCCGGGAACCGCATCCGGTTCTCAAAGGACCCGCCGTACTCGTCGATGCGGGTGTTGCTCAACGGCGAGAGAAAGCCGTGCAGCAGATAGCCGTGCGCGCCATGGATCTCCAGGACGTCGAATCCGACCGCGGCCGCCCGCTGCGCGGCCGTGACCCACTGGTCGACTTGCGCCTGCAAGTCGGTTGCGGTGAGCGCACGCGGCTGCTGCCAGCGGGGGGCGTGCGGTTGATCCGTCACCGACTGGATGGGCCAGCGGGTGTGCTCGTCGTGGTCCTCGGGATCTTCCCACGGCGCGAGGGTCGCGGCTTTGGCGCCGGCATGACCGAGCTGGATTCCAACGGCCGCACCGTGGTCATGCACCAGGTTGACGATCCGGCGTAGTGGCGCGATCTGATGATCGCCCCACAGCCCCAGATCACCATGTGTCAGTCGACCTTCAGGAGAGATCGCGGTGGCCTCGGTCATCACCAGCCCGAAGCCGCCCATCGCGAAGCGGCCAAGGTGCACCAGGTGATAGTCCGTGGCGATGCCGTCGACGGCCGAGTACTGACACATTGGCGAGACCGCAGTTCGATTTCGCAGGGTCACCGAGCGTGACGTCCATGGGTCGAACAGGCGTGGCGATGGTTTCGGGGACACAGTTCTCCTCCCGGCGACCGGGTGATCGGCGGCCGAAGCGCCAAGAAATTGAATCGATCGGTTGATTCAATTACCATAACTGTTGGTCATTTCTCCGTCAACTATTCGGACGCCCCAAGACGACCCGCGGCTATTGCTTCCGAGGCGGCCGCGATGTATGAATGAATCGTCCGTTCGATTAATAGGAGTCAATCGTGAAACTGTCTGTAGTTCACATCAACGCTGAGCGAGGGTCCGGCCCGTACGCTGAGTTGGTCAACGAAGTGTTCAACTCCGTCAAGAGGCCGGACACCGAGATCGAGCACCGGTTTGCCAAGCTCAAGCGGGCGACCGACACCGTGTTCGGGTACCCGTACATGCTCAACGCCGTCGATGTGGTCAACAACATCGTCGACGCCGGCCGCGGCGGCGCCGATGGATGCATGGTCGCCTGTTCCGGAGATCCCGGGATCATCGAAGCCCGCACCGTGGTCGATGTGCCGGTGGTCGGACCGTGGGAGGCCTCGCTGCACCTGGCCACCATGTACGGCTACCGTTTCGGCGTGGTGACGGTCGAAGACCCGGCCTGGGTCGAGACCTGCCACAGCCTCGTCGTGAAGTCCGGGCTGATCGATCGATGTGTCGGGGTGCAGCCGATCTCGATCCCTTCGGCGGAGGCCTTCACGGAGGGCTTCGCCAACCCGGACCGCGTGGTCGCCGAGATCGACAAGCAGGCGCGTGCGTTGGTGGACCGCGGTGCCAGTGCCATATGCATCGGCAGCGCTGGCCTGAGCACCATCGCCTCCGCCGGCGGCCTCAAGAAGCTGTCTGGACTTGATGTCCCGGTCTTCGACACCCTGGTCGTCGGTCTCAAGACGCTTGAGATGCGGGTCGACCTGAGCCGTCGATTCGGACTCCCGCCCACCGCTCGCAGCGGCTACACCACCCGACTGCCCGACGCCGACATCGATCGGGTGCGGGAACTGTTCGGGCTCTGACCCCCGACCCGATCCTTCAAGAAAGTAGACCACTATGAAATTTGACTCCAGCGCCCTCGCGATGCTGACCGACGAAGAGCGCCAATGGCAGGACTCCGTGCAGCGGTACATGGACAAGAACGTGCGCCCGATCGTGGCCGACATGGAGAAGGCCGGCAGGCCGCCGGCCGAGCTCCTAGAGGACATGGGCAAGCAGGGGCTGCTCGGCTCCTTCGCACCGGAAGAGTACGGCGGAGGCGGCGGATCACTGATGACCCGCGCGATCTTGGCTGAGGAGACAGCGCGCGTCGACGCCGGCCTGGACGCTACGCTCTTCGTCAACATCAGTCTGGTGGCCCGGCACCTGATCAAGCGCGGGACCGAGGAGCAGAAGCAGAAGTACCTGGTTCCTCTGATCAACGGAACCTCCAGCGCGTCGATCTGCCTGACCGAATCGCACGGTGGCTCCAACGCGCTCAGTCCCAAGACCGTCGCGAGCAAGCATGGCGACGAGTGGGTGATCAACGGCTCCAAGACGTTCATCACCAATGCGCCGATCGCCGACTTCTTCCTGGTGTTCGCGCGGACCAGTGGTGAGGACCGGCGCGCACGCGGCGGTACCTGCTTCATCGTCGATCGGGATGCCGAGGGGCTCTCGACGGGCAAGCCCTTCGATAAGCTGTCACTGCGCAGCTCGCCGACCGGCGAGGTCTTCTTCAACGAGGTCAGGGTCCGCGACGACCAGATCCTCGGCAAGGTGGACGAAGGCTTCTATTACATGCTCGAAGGTCTCGACCTGGAACGTGTCTTCGAGGGTGCCTCCAACACCGGCATCGGCCAGGCCTGTCTGGATCTGGCCACCTCGTACTCACAGGAGCGCGAGGTGTTCGGACAGCAGCTGTCCGAGTACCAGATGACGCAGGACAAGATCGCCAGGATCGCCACGGGCGTCGAGATGAGCCGGGTGATGTTCTACCACCTGGTGCGGGCGCTCGAACGCGGCGAAGAAGTGACCCGGGCGGCATCGATTCTCAAGCTTTACAGCTCGGAGGCGGCCGTCGAGGCCTCCCGCGAAGTGGTTCAGATCCTTGGCGGATACGGCCTGATGGAGGAGTACCCGGCGGCTCGGCTGTACCGGGACGCCAAGCACCACGAGATAGGTGCGGGCACCAGCGAGATTCAGAAGATCATCATCGCCCGCGAGACCTACAAGACGGCTCCCGCGGGCCTCTGAAGGGAATGACCATGGATTACTCGACATACACCCAGCTCGACGTCGCGGTCGACGACCGGATCGCAACTGTGACTATCAACCGGCCTGACCAACTCAACGTGGCTGATGCGGTGATGCACACAGAACTGTCGACGATCTTCACCGACCTGCAGCGTGACCGACAGGTCGACGTCGTGGTGCTGACTGGCGCTGGTCGGGCCTTCTCGGCCGGCGGGGACGTCGCCTGGATGCAGGACGCCGTCGACGATCCGGAATCCTTCGACCAGACCCGGGACGAGGCCAAGCGGATCATCTTTTCGCTGCTCGACCTGGAGAAGCCGATTATCGCAAAGGTGAACGGTCACGCCGTGGGCCTCGGCGCGACCCTCGCACTTTTCTGCGACGTCATCTTCGCCTCGGAGAAGGCCAAGATCGGTGACCCGCACGTGTCCATCGGCTTCGTCGCCGGCGACGGCGGCGCGATCATTTGGCCGCAGCTGATCGGCTATGCCCGGGCCAAAGAGTACCTGTTCACGGGCGATCTGATCAGTGCCTCCGATGCGGCCGATATCGGGCTGATCAACCATGCGGTCCCCGCTGAAGGCCTCGACGCGCGAGTCGACGAGTTCGCCGAGCGGCTGCGCCACGGGGCCACTAAAGCGATCCGGTTCACCAAGATCGCCACCAACATCGCGCTCAAGCAGGCAGCGCACGCGGCGATGGATGTGTCGATCGCGTACGAAACGATCACCAACAGCAGCGCCGACCACGCCGAGGCAGTGGCCGCCTTTCGGGAGAAGCGGACTCCCACATTCCAGGGGAGGTGACCATGTCCATGACTCCGGCCGCCGACGCCGATGATGCGCTCGCCGAACTCCGGTCCGTGGTGCAACAGTTCGTCTCGACCGTAATGCCGCGGGAGGAGGCGAGCCGCTGGGATCGTGAGAACTACTATCCGCGGGAGGTACTCGATCGCCTCGCCTCACTCGGCGTGATGGGTTTGACCGTCCCGGAAGCGTACGGGGGCAGCGGGCGCAACATCCGGCTGACCCTGATGGTGATCGAGGAACTGTCTAAACGCAGTATGGCCGTGGCGATTCCGTACATTATGGCCAGCTGCTACGCCGGCATGACAGTCACCGACTGCGGCACCGAAGAACAGAAGCGGCGGTGGCTACCGGACGTCGCCGCGGGCAAGATGCTCTTCGCGTACGGGTGGACCGAACCCGAGATCGGCGGCGATCTGGCAAATGTCAGGACCACCATCACCAGAGAGGGCGACACCCTGGTGATCAACGGGGCGAAGCGCTTCTGCACCGGTGCCGACTTCAGCGATGCCATTTACGTGCTCGGCCGATCGGATGCCGAGGCTCCGAAGTACCGGAATCTGTCGACCGTCGTCGTCCCGACCTCGAGCGAGGGCATCACCATCACCGCGATCGACACCATGGGCCTCAAGGGCACGCACACCTCCGACGTGATCTTCGACGACGTGCGGGTCCCGATCGGGAATCTCATGGGTGGTGAGGACGCGTGGAACCGCGGCTGGGAGCTGATCACCGGGGTCGGCCTCGACATCGAAAAGCTGGAGGTCGCCGCGATGTCGCTGGGCATCGCTCAGGCCGCATACGCCGATGCCCACGACTACAGCCGACAGCGCGAGCAGTTCGGTGTCTCGATCGAGAATCACCAGTCGATCGCGCACATGTTGGCCGACATGCAGGTTGGGCTCTACGCCGGGCGCCTGGTGCTCGACGACGCCGCCCGGCTCGCGGATGCACAGACCCGATCCGGGGTCGAGACGTCGATGGCCAAGCTGTTCACCACGGAGACGGCCAAGACGATCGTGCTCGACGCGCAGACCGTGATGGGTGCGTACGGCTATGCGAAGGATTTCGACTGCGAACGGTACGTGCGAGACATCCTGGCGATGCCCATCATCGGCGGCTCGTCTGCCATCCAGCGTAACAACATTCATAAGTGGTCCCGGCCGCGCGGCTGACCCGCACGGCGCAGTCTCGACAAGTATGAAGGAGTTGCTGTGACTAGCTACATCTCCGGTGTTTCACAGGTGATCGTCGGTCGGGGCCGGGCGGCGCCGCCGTATGCGAAGATCCTCGTCGACGCCGCGCTCGACGCGATTGCCGATGCTGGCCTGGTGAAGGACGACATCGACGGGCTGATCCTGTCATCGTCCATTCCGCAGCCGTTCGAGCTGAATCCGGCCGAGGTGGCCGAACACCTGGGCATCGAACTGGCCTACGTCGCCATGGCACCGTACGGTGGCCGACCCGCGGTGGACGTGCTGCACCTGGCTGATGCGGCGATCTCCTCCGGTCAGGCCGGCAAGGTGCTCGTGCTGTCGGCGGACGATTTCGCCACCCGGCTGGGCATCGACGGGGCCGTAAAGCTCTACATGACCAGCTTCGACCAGGTCTACGAGCGGCCCTACGGCCCGATCATTCCCACGGCCTTCGCGTTGATGGCCCAGCGGCATATGCACGATTTCGGCACCACGATGGAACAGTTGGCGGCGGTCGCGGTGACCATTCGTCGGCACGGTCTGTTGAATCCCGACACTGAAGTACGCGGAGAGCTCACCGTCGAGTCGGTGCTGGCCGACCCGGTGACCAGCAGTCCGCTGACCCGATCCATGCTCGCGCTGATCTCCACCGGCGGTGGGCAGGGATTCGTGGTGACCGCGGAACCGACCGGCGACCGGCCGGTGAGCATCCTCGGCTACGGCGAGTCGTGCAGTTTCATGAGCTTGAGTCAGGCACCGAGTCTGGTCGAGTTCCCGAATCTACGGAAGGCGTCCGACCTCGCACTTCGTCAGGCCGGCGTCTCCCTGCGCGATCTGGACTTCCTCCAGGTGTACGACCCGGCGTCGATCGTGCCGCTGATCATCCTCGAGGACATCGGCTACTGCGCGAAGGGTGAAGCCGGGGCGTTCGTCGCCGAAGGCAACGCGGAACTCGGCGGCACCCTCCCAATGAACACCCACGGCGGCACCATGGCCTTCCGGCACCCGGGAATGGGCGCCGCTCTGGACTCGGTGGTCGAGGCCGTCCATCAGTTGCGCGGCACCGCCCGCGACCGCCAGGTGGCCGATGCGCAGGTCGGTATGGTTCACGGGCAAGGCAGCTGGCTCGCTAACAACGGTTTCCTGGTCTTGGGCCGGGCGTGAGACGAGGAGAGATCCGATGACTGCAGAACAGCACGTCGACGACGTGCGAGAGATCTTTTGGAACGCGTGCCGGGACGGGGAACTACGGCTGCAGCGGTGCTGTGACTGCGAGAAGTGGCAGTTCTATGCGCGTTATCTGTGCCGGCACTGCGGGTCTCGTGACCTGGAGTGGGCGCCAGCGGCGGGCAGCGCTGAGGTACACACTTTCAGCATCGTCAATCGGGCAGAAGGGATCTTCGCCGAACTCACGCCGTACGCGGTGGCTATAGTGCAGCTCGCCGAAGGCCCGACGATGATGACGAATATCGTCGGCACCGACGCGGCGCCGTTGGATGTGACGCAGGTGCGCATCGGTCTCGCGGTCCGGATTCACTTCGTCGAACGCGACGGTCAGGTGCTGCCGCTGTTCACGCCTGACAAGACCAGTGCCTGAACCGGCTTATCAGGCGGCGCGCGAGCAGCGGACCCGACGGGATGATCTCGACGGCTCGTGGGTCTCGGCGTTGGCCGAGTTGACTGAGCGCATCCGGCGACTGGCTCGCGCGGCCGCGCTGACTGAGGTTGATGGGGATGCGTTGCGGACGGTCTCGGAAACGATCGCCGCGGCCACCGCGGCGCTCGATGAGCGTCGGCGCTCCGGTCCGCTGCTAGGCGACTTCGACCAGGGCCGCATCTCGGTAGACAACGGCCGCCGTATAGGTGCAACCAATACCCTGGTGGCGCCGCTGGAGATCGAAGTCGACACGTACGGTGCCGTTGCCCGATACCACCCGGATCCGCTTCTCGAGGGCGCCGCCGGCCTGCTGCACGGCGGCACCGCCGCCTGGCTGATGGACTGCATGTGTGGGCTGCTGATCGAAGAACTGGACCTGACATCACGGACGGCGAATTTGACCCTAGACTATCGGGCGCCCACGCCGATCGACGCCGAGCTAACCCTCCGCTCAGCCATCGACCGGCGCGAAGGCCGCAAGCTGTGGTTGCGTGGGAGCATCGAGGCCGCGGGTCGGATCACCGTTGAGGCCAGCGGCCTGTTCATTATGCTGCGCAGTTGACCCGCGGTGTGCCCCTGCTACATCACAGGACACCGATGACAGTTCTGCCCGTCTGATCGGGTGGATGCCGCCGAACCGATCGATCGTCGGGCCAGCGTCGCGACAGCAGCGTGGTCTGACGATCCACCTCACGTGCCGCCCGGGTGTTCTGCGTCGAGCGCGGTATCTCGTGGCAGATCCTCTCTGAGGTTCGGGTGATCGCTCGTCAGGACTGAATAGCTCAGTCGGAGCCCGGTCGCGGCGACCGAAGTCCTCACCATCGGCTGTCCTTGAGAGCGCGAAGGAGATCAGGCCATGCAGGGTCCGGACGGCGTTGGAACACGGAGGGCTGCGGTCCGACCGGTGGCGCACTCGTTCCATCACGTCGAAGCACTCGCCGTCGACGCAATCACCGATCGGGACGACGCTGTGATCGCAGTCGGGCCGTGGCCGCAGGAACGAGCGATCAATTATCAGCAACGGAGGTGCCCAGGCCCGTCGCGACGACTTATCGTGACCGGCACCGAAGCCGGAGACATAAGCTGTCATCGGACTTCTGGAACGTCACCTCCGCGGCGCGCACTGCGGCGCTTCCAAGCCTCCGGGGTTCTACCGGTTGTGATAGCTGTGCACCCAATCGGCGAGCTGCTGCCGGGAGTGGAAGCCGAGCTTGTTGAGCATATTCTGTACGTGCCCTTCGATGGTCCGGACCGATAGCACCAGGCGAGCGGCGATCTCTCGGTTGCTCATGCCTAGGGCGACCATCTCACTGACTTCCCGCTCTCGGTTAGTCACCGTCACCGCTGCGGGCCGGTGTGCCGGGTGTGTCTCGCCCGACCGGTCGTCTCCGGAGGTGCCGCGATCGGCGGCATCGTCGACCAGCCGGTCGAACTCCTCTCTACCGAGCGCTTTCCTGGCCAACCGCTGATGCTCCTCCCGGATCTCGACGTGCTTGGCACTGCCGAACAACGGGAGGCTGCCGACTTCGCCGTAGAGCCGACGGCCCTGCCCCCATAGACCGGCGGCCTCGGCCATCCGGTTCTCGCGCACTGCCACCCACGCCAACACGTCCAGGCAGACCGAGACCCCGAGCCAATCGTGCAGTTCACGCTTGATCTCGACCGCTTGGCGGAGCGTCTCCCCGGCTTCCGGGTACCGCTCCGTGAACCACAACGCGATGCCCTTGGTCCACAGCGCCCAGGAGGCGGAGAACTGCTCGCCACTACGCAGCGCGTCGGCGAGGGCGGCGTCGCTCAGCTCGACGGCCCGGTCCGGCTCATCGGAAAGGGCGTACACGAACGCTTTCTGCACGGTACCCAGGCTGGGTAGAGAGCCGTAGGCATGCCGCTCGTTGTGCTCCCAGCTCGACATCTCGAGCAGTTCCATTGCCCGTTCGAGGTTCCCGGCGATGTGCTCGACGGTGCCGAGGAACTGAGTCGCCAGCGCATGAGACTCTTGGTCGCCGACCTCGGCAGCGGTGTCGATGGATTCCTCGAGGTGGAGGCGTGCCTCGTTATTGCCGCCCTGGATGCTCTCGAACCAGCCGAGCACCCACAGGCACTTGGCTCGCTCCGGGCTCGGCCTCCTATCGACTTCGAGGATGCGGGTCAGCCAGAACTGACCCGCCCGCAGATGCCCGTTTGCATTCCAGAAGAACCACAGGCTGCCGACGAGTCGCATTCCCGCGCCGGCGTTCTCCGGATTGTCCAGGCACAAGGTGATCGCGGCCTCGAGGTTGGCCAGCTCGCGGCGCAGGCGTCGGTTGATCTCTGAGTCGGCCACACCCATGGAGTCCGTCTCACTGATCTCGGCGAGCCCGATGTGGAACTCGAGATGCCGTTGCTGCCATCGGGCTGTCTCAGTGGATGCCCGTAGCTTTTCGAAACCGAAGGCCCGGATGCTTTCGAGCAGGCGGTACCGCACACGGCCGGCGAGGTGGCTGGTCGCCAGGACGGATTTGTCCACCAGGTCGGCGAGTAACACGGGGACGTCGTGCCGGGCGATCATGTCGTCGGTGCAGATTGCTTCGGCGGCGTCGACTTCGAAGCCTCCGGCGAACACTGCCAGGCGCTTCCACAGTTCCTGTTCCTTCGGGGAACAGAGGTCGAAGCTCCATTGAATGGTGCCCCTTAGGGTCTGATGCCGCTCGTCGCCGGTATTACCCCTGGTCAGCAAGTCTAGGAAGGCTCCCTGCCGGCTCAACAGGTCGCTGGCAGAGATCGCACGTGCTCGGACCGCGGCGAGTTCGATCGCCAGGGGAAGACTGTCGAGCCGCTCGCAGAGCGTTGCGATGGCGGTGAGCTCCTCCGGAGCGGGGTGGAAGCCGGGGTAAGATGACCCGGCGCGGTCCAGAAACAACTGGACTGACTCGGGGACGATGTTGTCTGTCAGCGGTGTCGTCCCATACTCGGTGTGTGCCGTGGACAGCGGCGGGACCTCGAACACAGCTTCGCCGAGGATCTTCAATGATTCCCGGCTGGTCGTCACGATCTGAACACCGGGCGCGCTGTGTAGTAGATCGTGCGCCAGCCGGGCCGCACCTCCAAGGACGTGTTCACAGTTGTCCAGCACGATCAGGACCCGCCGTTCGGCGAGTCGGTCGACGAGCGGTGTCAGCGCCTGATGTTCGCCGTCGCCGAACATCAGGGCGCGATCGACGAGCGGCTCGACGAGGGCATCCTCGGCGACATCGTTCAGCCGGAAGAACCACACCCCGTCGAGGTAGTCGGCGGCGTGGTCCGTGGCCAGCCGGGTGGCCAGTCGCGTCTTGCCGACGCCGCCGGTGCCGGTCAGGGTTATGAGTGAGGAGGTGCGCAGCAACGCGGCCAGCTGGTCGAGTTCGCGCCGGCGGCCGACGAAGCTCGTCACCTCGCGGGGAACGCCATGGATCGATGGGTTCGGCGCAATACGGCGCGCCTCCGACAGGTGCCGGTGCGGACTCGTGGAGGTCATGGGTGCCGCTGTCCCAAGGTGCGCATTGGTGGAACCCTTCTGTCTGACAACACACATCAGACGGGTGAGGCCGAATGGTCGTCGAGCCTCAGGCTGATTGCTTCACCCTACCGGGAAAGCAGGGGGTGCACCGAGGTCTTAGGAGTCCGCGGCCGCACCGGTGTGCACCAGTGCGAAACGGTCCGGTCTGTTGCACTCGTGGCAGCGGAGTCCGGCGGGACTGGACATTGGCTGCTGACGCGGGAACCCGGGAGCGGCACCGGACCGTCCGTCTCAATGAGCCGCCCCATGTCGATGTACCGGGGCACACGGAGGAGATCCAGGAGCGCAACCAGACTGAGCCGCTCGCCGGTGAACTGTGGGCCGGCGTGCGCCAAATCAAACGTCAATTTTCTAGGATTCACCGGCCGTACTCCGGTCGGCCGCATGGTCCGCGAGGACCGCGGCGTGACTCCGGAGTCCGTAAGTCCGTCGCGATGGTCGTCACTGGGCCACCGGTACGGTAGTTGTGTCTATCTGTGGGAGGTGCGCGGCCGCCCGACGATTCTGACCGCTGAGCGAAGCGAATCGTCCGAGTTCGGCGTGCACGTCGTTGCTTGGTGGATGGCCGCCGATCAGGGGATGAGGCCGAGTCCGGATCATGTTGTGCATATTTCGATCGTGAGCTGGGGATAGTTGAGGGCTTGTGGAAATGCAGGCCGGTCAGGTGATGCGTCGGCGTCGCATTCCCATGGGGCGATGGCGCGATCGGCTGGTGTGTTGGAGTCGGCGTAGACGCTCCGTCTGGGACTGATCCCAACGTTATGCAGGCCGCCCCTCGTGGCACTGATCCTCGGATTCACCGGGTGGGAGGCCAAGAACACGAGCCTGAGCATCGGTGCCTATCTGGAGGTCGATCGATCACGAATCGATCGCCGAGATTGGGCACCGCTGAATCGGACAGGTCGAGGCCGCGTCCGTTCGCGCGACATGTCATGGCATCGCGGTCGCGGGAACTCCTAGTGAACGTTCGGCGCACGACGACGCGGTTCCGGCGACGCTCGCTATCGTGGCGCCCATGGATGATTCGACGCTCCTCGACCGCCTCCGTGACGACGATGAGATCGCCGATCTCCTCGACACCGTCGCCGACGTGTCGATCGACCGCCTCGACCCCGTCGAAGACCTGTACTTCGCGTCTGGCACGGCGTTCGAGGTGATTGCGGGGGACGCGGGAGGAGGCTCCTTCCTCCTCGTCGGCGATCCGGACCGAGCTCAGCGGTCCGTGGTCTACGCGTCGTCGGCGGGATCAGCGGCGTGGCTTGGTGATTCGCTGCATGCCGCGCTCGACGTGCTGGTCGCACTCCCCACGATCTGGCACGACGTCGGTGGCGGTCGCCACTCGCTCGAGGACCTGCTTCGTGAGCTCGAGGAGGACTTCCCCGACCTGGCAACCGATCGTGACCGATTGCGAGACGCGTTGGACCTGCCGGCGACGGCATCGGAGCAGGCGCGGGAGAGGCTGCTCGCGCTCCCCGCCGAGACGCGTTCGGCGGAGATGCCACGGGCCCGATTCGACGACGAACCCGATTCCGAGTACGAGCCGTACTGGGCGTGACAGGTCAGCCGGCGACCGGGACGTGCCGTCGTAGGAAGTCGAGCTGATCGGTGACGACCTGCTCGAACGCCTCGTCGACGTAGATGTCGAAGTGGCCCTCGTCGTAACGGCGGATCTCACCGCGCGGCGATTTCGCGACGTGGCGGAGGGTCGCGGGCGCGGGTGCGACCGAATCTCGGTCGCACACGCAGTACAGGATCGGGACGGTGACTTTCGCCGCCGACCGGCCGGGAAAGTGCAGGCCGATGGCCAGACCGATGCGGGCGGCGACCTGATTCGAGAACGTCGGAGCGCCGGGAGTCAGTGCGAGATAGCCGTCCATCGCATCGGGCGCGGTCATCAGCGCCGTCGACCCGACCGGGCCGGACGTCGCGATCATCACGGGCGGGCGTCTCCGCAGACGTCGGGCGACGTCGCGCACCGCGCGGGCCGAGATCTTCGCTACGGTCCGCGGCTCAATCGCGCGCAGCGATGCGAACCCGTCGGTGAACGGACACTGGGCGATCGCCGCGGCCAGCCGGTCGTCGGCGGCCGCCGTCACGATCGCGTGCCCGCCGCTGAACGAGGTGCCCCACACCACGACCCGGTCGGGATCGAGCTCCGGCCTGGTTCTCGCGTAGGCGACCGCGGCGCGCCAATCGACGAGCTGCCGGCCGATGTCCAGGAGCTGACGCGGTTGTCCGCCACTGGCACCGAAATGGCGGTAATCGAACACCAGACACGCGTAGCCCGCTGCGGTGAAACGCTCGGCGAACGCGTCCAACCGCATCTCTCGGACCGCGCCGAGTCCGTGCGCCATCACGATCACCGGAACCGGCCCGTCCGCGGGAGGCAGATACAGCCAGGCTGCGCAGGTGTCGCCGTCCGAGGTGAAGGACACGTCCAGGCGCGTCCAGGGGCCGGAGGTCTCGTCGATGCTCATACCCTGAACCTACTCTCGAGTCAGGTTTTGCGGAGTGGGCACGTCTCGCCTCGCCGACGTCGATGAACGCCAGTGTCGCCACTGGTTCAGTTCGCGCGCGGATCGGCGGCGATGCTCGTCAGCTCCGGCGAGAACGCGTAGATCCTGCCGCCGTCGACGCCGACCCACCAGCGGTCGCACAGGAGTGTCGCCTTCGTCTCCTGTCCGGTCGGCCACCAGGCGGCGGTCAGCGACGGACGACTGGTCAGCAAGCGCGGCTGCACGCCGTGGGTCATGGGATCCGACGAGTACGCGCGAGTGAGCTCGTCGATGCTCGGGTCGCCGGGACGAGCGATCGGGAAGCAGGATCGCGAGTCGAGACGACCGTCGTAGGAGGCGACGAGGATCCGCTCGTTGCCGGTGGTCCGGCGCGTGACCTCGATTTCGTGGGCTTCGTCGGGGAGCCACGACGGTGCGATGTGGTCGGCCTTGGCCGCTGTGCCGGTGGCCGAGGACTTGGACTCGACGTGGTTCGGCGTCGACGGATCGCCGCACGCGGTGAGCGCGACCGTCGCCGCGACGGCGACGGCCCCGAGGACCAGGGCACGGGCTGCATGAGTGATGTTCATGTCGTTGACGATATGGCGCAGGTAGGGGGCCGCACATCGATCGCGAGGTCCATCATTGCAGGTCAGGAGTACATCGGAAGGTGGACACGGGGTACATCAGACGGTGGTCCATCGACGATCGGGGAGAACCGTGGCACGTGCGACGCGGCGCGGAGCCTGTCAGCCCAGGCGATCCAGGACTCGCATCAACGCCGCGAGATCGGCCTGGTCGAGATCGCGGAAGTCGTCGGGCGCGGGCAGCTCGATCCGTCGTGCACGCGCGAGCAGATCGCGCCCGGAGTCGGTCAGGCTCACGAGCTTCACCCGCCCGTTGGTCTCGTGCGCGCGGCGCGCAACCAGTCCCTGATCTTCGAGTGCGTTGACGACGACGGTGGTCGCCGGACCGTCGATCTCCAGGTCGTGCGCCAGTTCGGACATCGTCAGCTCCCCGGCGGTCGCCAGACGGCGAAGCACGCGAACACGAGTGAAGCTCATCCCGAACGCGTCCACGACGCGACGTTGCCAGTTCCCGCGGCTGTCCATCACGATATGGACGAGGCGCTCCCACACGCGGTTGGGATCGAGGGATTCGTCGGTCATCGCACACCCTCCTCGTCCGCCGAACCGGTCGGCGACTCGCCGAACAGGAAGGCGATCGCATCGGTGCTGCGTCGCCCGATCCGACCGGTCGCGAGGACGCCCAGGAACAGGATCACCGCAGAGAGTCCGACGACGGTCCACCAGAGGGGAGCGGTCGCCTCGGCGAACGTCGACGACAACGATGTGCTGGCGCCGATCCCGGTCAGTGCGCCCGCGAGCGCGATGCCGAGCGATGTGCCGACCTGTCTGCTGGTCGAGGCGATGGCCGCGGCGGCCCCGGTCTGCGACGCCGGCATCCCCGACACGGCCGTGGTCGTGATCGGCGCGTTGAGCAGTCCCATCGCCACCCCGAACACGAAGAACACGACGAGAAGGTACGGCATCGGCGTCGACGACGTGAGGAGAGTGAGTGCGCCGGAGGCCGCCGCCAGGGCGACCGCGGCGATGACGACCGGCGGGCGGGTGCCTCGCGAGGCGACGAGTCTGCCCGAGAGCGGGGCGCAGATCAGCTGTGCCACCGCGAACGGCAGCGTGTGCACACCGGCCTCGAGCGGTGACAGTTGCCGCACCTCCTGCAGGTAGAGGGTGATGATGAACAGGAACGCGCCGTTCGCGGTGAACGTGCACACCGCCGTGACGACCGACGACGAGAACGGCAGACTGCGGAAGAAACGGATGTCGATCAGCGGCTCGCGACGACGTCGTTCGTAGGCGACGAAGACGGCGAGCGAGATCGCGGCCGTCGTGAACAGCACGATGGACTCGGGCTCGGTCCAGCCGCGGCGAGGAGCCTCGATGAGTCCGGCGACCAGGGACGCGAGCATCACGATCATCAGGAGCTGGCCGACCGGGTCGAACCGCCGACGGTGCGACGACCGGGACTCCGGGATGAACACCGCGGTCAACACGATCGCCGCGATGCCGATCGGCACATTGATCCAGAAGATGCCGCGCCAGCCGACCGTCTCGGTGAGCGCACCTCCGACGATCGGCCCGATGCCCATCGAGATCCCGATGACCGCCGACCAGATGCCGACGGCCTTCGCCCGCTCGGCGCGGTCGGGGAACGTCGCGGTGATGATCGACATGGCGACCGGGTTCATCATCGACCCGCCGACCGCCTGCACCATGCGGAAAGCGATCAGCCATCCGACGCTGGGTGCGAGACTGCACAGCAGAGAACCGAGCGTGAAGATCCCGACGCCGATCTGGAAGGTGCGCCGTCGCCCGATCCGGTCGGAGGTGGATCCCGACAGCATCAGCAGGCTGGCGAGCACCAGGGTGTAGGCGTCCACCGACCACTGGAGCTCGGCGACGCCCGCATGCAGGTCGCGGCTGATGGACGGTAGGGCGACGTTGATCGCGACGGCGTCCATCGACACGAGCAGCAGGCTCGTGCAGCAGATGATCAGAATCAGCCGGGGATGCCGGTAGCGAGCGGGAACCGCCGACTGTTGTGGTTCAACAGTTGTCATTTCACAAGTATTCTGGTGGTCGATGCCCGGTAGTTCAAGATCGCCCGTCTCCGTGTGGGGCGTCGCATGTCGCGACCGCCGTCGCAGACCGGTGAGTTCCGCCTCCGCGACATAGCGGTCGCCGCCTTCGGCCCGTCGCTGCTCTTCGGCATCTCGCAGGGGGCGACGCTGCCGGTCATCACACTCACCGCGATCGATCGGGGCGGATCGGTCGCGGTCGCCGCCTTCATCGGCGCGCTGATCGGCATCGCGTCGATCCTGACCAACATCCCCTCCGGCATGCTGGCCACACGGATCGGGGAGCGGCTGTCGATGGTCGTGGCCGCCGTCGTGTCGGCGTCGGGCCTGATCCTGTGCATACTGCCGATCTCGGTGTGGACTCTCGCGGTGGGCGTGTTCCTGATGGGATCGGCGTCGTCGGTGTTCTCCCTGGCCCGGCAGTCGTACCTGACCGAGGCGGTGCCCGTGCACATGCGGGCCCGAGCGCTGTCGACACTGGGTGGATCGGCGCGCATCGGCGTCTTCCTCGGCCCGTTCCTCGCCGCGGCCGTCATGCACTTCTTCGGGATGTCGAGTGCCTATGCCGTCGCGCTCGTCGCGGTGGTCGGGGCCGGAGTCATCGCCTACGGTGTGCCGGATCTGGACAGTCGAGCCTCCGACCGCGCGGCCTCGACGGAGGCGACCACGCGCGGGATGCTGCGCGATCACCGGCGCGTCTTCCTCACTCTCGGCACCGCGATTCTGCTGCTCTCGGCGATCCGCCAGTCCCGCCAAGTGGTGATCCCGCTGTGGGCCGCTCACATCGGACTGTCCGGCTCGGCGGTGTCGATCATCTACGGCGTCGCGGGTGCGATCGACGCGGCCACCTTCTGTCCGGCGGGCAAGGTGATGGACCGGTACGGACGCAAAGCCGTCGCGATCCCGTGCATGGCGTTGATGGCGCTGAGCTTCGTGCTCATGCCGCTGACTCACGGGTTCGCCTCGCTGGTCGGCGTGTCACTGCTGATGGGGTTCGCGAACGGGATCGGGTCGGGCATCGTGATGACCCTCGGCGCCGACATGTCGCCGTCGGTGGGACGTCCGATGTTCCTCGGGCTGTGGCGCGAGTTCTCCGACGTGGGCGCGGCCACCGGGCCGGTGGTGCTGTCCCTGGTGACCGGACTGGCGTCCCTCGGCGCGGGCATCGTGGTGACCGGCGGATTCGGAGTCGCGGCGGCGCTCGCGTTCTGGCGGTGGATACCCCCGCGCGCCGATCGGGACGAGCCGGTCGAGGTCAGCGCCCCTCCGCATCCGCCAGGCTCTCCTCCGCCATGAGCTCGTCGTCGCGCTCGGTGACGACGGCGGCGCGCGTGGTACGTCGTTCCGGGAGCACCAGCGTGACGACGAGCGTGACGATCCACATGCCGCAGGCGAGCAGGCCGGACGCGGTGTAGCCGCCGTCGTCGGGATCGGTCGCGCCGGGAGCGGTGTGGATCTGCAGGATCATCCCGGCCATCGCACTGCCGATCGAGTAGCCGATGTAGCGGAGCACCTGGTTGAACCCCATGGCGCTGGCCGTCTCCGACACGGCGACGGCCCGCAGCAGCATGCCGGGCACCACGGCGAACACCAGTCCCACACCGATGCCCTCGATGCCCATCACCACGAGCATCTGCCACATGGAGCCGCGGGCGAAGCTGAACATCAGCATTCCGCCGAGCAGGACCACTGCGGCGATCGGCAGGACCGCGCGATGGGATGTGCGCTCGGCCAGGTGCGGAGCGATCCGCGTGGCGACGAAGCTGCCTGCCGAGAACGGAACGAGGACCAGACCGGCGACGACGGCGGAGGCGCCGAGACCGTAGCCGGTGGAGGTCGGCGCCTGGACGTAGCGGACGGCGAGGGAGAGCAGCAGGTACATGCCGACGCCCGCCAGAAGGGCGGCGATATCGGCGGTCAGCACGGACCGGTGGCGCACCAGGCGCAGATCGACGAGCGGGTGGTCCGCGCGGAGCTCCCAGACGATCCACCCGGCGATCAGGACGACCGCGACGACGAGAAGGCCGAGGACGGCGGCCGAGCCCCAACCCCACGTCTCACCCTCGCTGATGCCGAGCAGCAGGGCGCAGAGCGCGACGGCCAGCAGCACCGCGCCCGCCACGTCGAGCGGTTTGGACTCGCGGACGCTCGCTTCGGGGACGACGAAGAACGCGACCGCGAGTGCGACGGCGGCCACCGCGGTGCCGAACCAGTACGCGGCGTGCACGCCGCCCAGCTGGGCGATGAGGCCGGTGATCGGGTAGCCGAGTCCCACGCCGGTCACCGTGGTGATCGACAGCAGTGCGACCGCCGACCGGGACTTGTCGGCGGGCAGGGCGTCGCGCGCGGCGGCGATCGCGACCGGTGTCAGGCCGAGACCGAGACCCTGCAGCACCCGCCCGGCTAGGAAGAGTTCGAAACCGACCGGCAACGCGGCGAGCGCACAGCCGAACACGATGAGCGCCAGCGTCACCAGGACCACCTTGCGGCGCAGCGGGCCGTCGCCGAGACGGCCCATGGTCGGGGTGGCGATCGCGCCGGTCAGGAGGGTGGCGGTCAGCGCCCACTGTGCCGTCGACCCGTCGACGTGATGCAGTCGGGCGATGGCCGGTAGCAGCGGGGCACCGAGGCTGCTGACGACAGCGGAGACCAGGCACGCGAAGACCAACGACGGGACCAGCATGCGCACGCGCGACGGCGGCGGGGAGGCGATGATGCCGGTGTCGGATCGGGTGGCGTGCATGGTCGACACTGGTGACGGCCTCCTCGGGGAACGGTATCGGGTACCCGTCCGAGTCTTCGTGTTCGGCGATTATGCGTCCAATGAACGGACTGTTCCCTGTTGATGCGTTTCGTGCATGATTGCAGTATGCGGATACGCGATCTGTCTTGGATCCTCGCTCTCGGTGATCAGCAGCACATGACCGCGGCCGCCGACGTCCTCGGTGTTCCGCAGTCGACGTTGTCTCGCGCGCTGAGCCGGGTCGAGGACGAACTCGGTGTGCAGATCTTCGAACGCCGACAATCGGGCCTCACGACGACGCCGCTCGGCGCGCTCGTGCTCGACGCCGCATCCGACATCGAAGTCCGGTACCGACGTCTCGAATCGGATATCGCGAACGCCGTCGACCCGGACACCGGGATCGTGCGGCTCGCGTTCCTCGACTCGATGGGCGCGTCCGTCGTTCCACGACTCCTCCGACGGTTCCGCGAGGTGGCGCCCGGAGTGCGAGTACTGCTCACCCAGGAGCGCAGCAATCAGATCACCGCCGATCTTCTGGCGCAACGGGTCGATCTCGCCCTGACCTCGTCGCGTCCGAACCCCGGTGCCGGCTGGCTGCCGTTGCGCACGGACCGACTGGTCCTCCTCGTTCCGCGCGGACATCGACTGGCCGACCGGACCCGCGTGAGGCTGGCCGAGATCGCGCATGAGCCGTTCATCACCACCCCGTCGCAGTTGCACTTCCGATCGCAGGTCGACGCGCTGTTCGACGCGGCCGGAGTGTCGCCGACTCTCGCGTTCGAGAGTCAGGATCCGGCGACGATCGAGGGCCTGGTGTCGGTGGGGCTGGGCGTCGCGATCGCGCCGGAATCGTATGCCGGCGCCTCGGACACGGTCGGTGTGGAGTTGGACGCCCCGAACGCGGTCCGGAACATCGGGATGACCTGGCGGACGGACGTGCGGCTCCCGCAGCCCGCCGAGCGGCTGCGGGACATGGTCGCGGAGGAGTTCGCGCTCAGCCGGGAGCAGTGACGCCTCGACGGCGCCCGTCGGCGTAGACGAGTCACGGCGTCAGGACGATCTTGCCGCTCGTCGTGCGACTCTCCGCGAGGGCCAGGGCGCGACCGGCCTCGGCGAGGGGAAACCGTGCGGCGATCGCGGGGGTGAGACGGCCGTCGGCGAGCGCGCTGAACACAGCCGCCGCTGCGTCCCGCTGCTTAGAGTGGAAACGCTTGGCGTTCAGCTTCTTTCCCTTCCAGAAGTTGTAGAAGCGAGCGCGCCTGCCGTTCGGGACCATGTTCCAGAGGTACAGGCGTCCGAAGAGCTTCAGTACGGGGAGCCGGGCGTTTCCGGGATCGTCCTTGGTGGCGGCCGTGCCGTAGGAGATCAGCGATCCGCCGCGTCGGAGCAGTCGCCACGAGGCGACGATGCCGTCGCCGCCGATGTGGTCGAAGACCGCGTCGACTCCGTTCGGGGCCAGTGCGGCGAGTTCGCGGTGGACGTCGCCGGCGCGGGAGTCGACGACGCGGATTCCGTGCGCCGTCAGATCGTCGTGGTGACGCGCCGACGCCGTGCCGATCACCGTGATGTCGCGCAGTGCCGCCAGCTGGGCGAGCATGCCGCCGACACCGCCGCTGACTCCGAAGACCACGATCGTTCCGCCGTCGGGAACTCGAGCCTCGGCGAGCATCTGCCACGCGGTGATGCCGTTGACGACGACGGTCTCGATCTCGTCGGCCGAGACTCCGGCGGGCACCGCGAGCAGGTCGGCCGCGTCGACGGCGACGACCTGCGCCCATCCGCCGGTCTTGGTCACCGCGGCGAACCGCCGACCGATCAGATCGGGGGAGGCGTCGCTGCCGACGGCGACGACGGTCCCCACGACGTCGTAACCGGGCACGAACGGGAACGGCGGCTGGTCGAAGTACTTGCCGCGCCGCATCTGCTGCTCGGCGAACGACACCCCCGTCGCCTCCATGCGCAGCAGTACCTGATCGGAGCCGGGCGTCGGTGGTCGGCCGCGGTCGAGTTCGAGGCCGTTCGGTTCGACGAGGCCGGGGAGAACGATGCGTAGGACGGTGTCGGTCGTCGTGGTCATGGTGATTCCTCTCGATATAGAGTGATTGTTCACTCACTATTGGTGATGTGTCTATGACTGCGAGCGGTGGCGGGTGATCAGGGGTGGAACATGCCTGCGGTGAGCAGCCGAGCCCACTGGTCGTCCACGTCGGTCATGCCGGTCGTGACGATCAGATGGCACAGCTGTCCGTAGGCCATGAAGCGCTGAACCGCGTCGTCGGCGGCGCCGGACAGTCTCTTCGCGGTGTCGACGACATCGGCGATTCCCGTGCGCAGGGCGGCGCCGATGTCGGGTATGTGGGCGACGGCCTGCGCGTGCACCTGCAGCATCAGCAGTTCGCGGTCGCGGATGAGCAGCGCGTACGCGTCGCCCATCGCTTCCAGGATCTCGTCGGGGTCCGTGGTGTCCGCACGGGCCGCGGCCGACGTCACCGCCGCGACCACCTTCGCGAAACAGGTCTCGAGCGCTACACCGAAGAGTGACTCCTTCGACGGAAACAGTTTGAAGACGTATGCGGGTGAGATCCCCGCCTCGCGGGCGACGTCGGCCACCGTCGTTCCGTGATAGCCGCCGCGCGCGAACTGGGTCAGCGCTGCTTCGGCGACGATCGGACGACGCTGCTCGGCGGTCGACAGCTTCCCTTCTGACATGAGAGTGACTGTACACTCACTCTCTCCCTGTTGTCGATGCACCGTCGCGTGCACCCGGCCGATCGCCTGGTCAGACCATCTCCGGGTGATGGATCCGGGCCACATCGGGGTGCGCGCGCAGGCGTGCCTTGAGCATGTTCTCGCCGAAGGTGCCCGAGATCGGGTTGGCCGGGTCCTGAGTGACGCCGGGGGCCTCGTCCTTCAGGGCTGCCGGTAGTTCGAGGTGAGGCATCGTCGACGACAGCGCCGGGTTGAAGAAGAAGGGGATCGACAGGCGGGTGTCGCCCGCGGGCGGGGAGACGACGCGGTGCATCGTCGCCTTCAAGTAGCCGTCGGTGGCCCACTCCATCAGCTCGCCGATGTTGACGACGAACGCCCCCGGCACCGGTGGAGCGTCGACCCACTCCTCGTCGCGCAGGACCTGCAGGCCGGCCTTGCCCGGTTCCACCATCAGGAGGGTCAGCACGCCGGGATCCTTGTGCGCGCCGACGCCCTGCTTGTCGGACGCGGCGCGGCCGGGGTACTTCACCAGTTTGATCAGGGTCGACGGTCGGTCGGCGAACCCTTCGTCGAAGGCGTCGCGGGAAGCACCCAGGGCCGTGGCCCATTCGCGCATGAGACGCAGTCCGATGCGGCCGCAGCGTTCCTGCCAGTCGCGTACCGCGGTCTTCAGCCCGGGGAGTCGGTCCGGCCACAGGTTGGGGCCGTCCAGGATCAGGTAGTCCTCGTCACCGTCGAGCGGCGAATACTCGGCGGCGATGTCGATCTGTTCCCGCCAGTCGATGCCCCCGTCGGTGTACTCGCCGCCGAATCGGGTGTAGCCGCGGAAGTGGGGGCTCTTGACCATCTCGACGGACTTCTTCGCGTCGTCGTCCAGCGCGAAGAACTCACGGCTCACCGCGAACATGTCGTCGATCGCCTCCTCCGAGACGCCGTGGCCGACGAGGTAGAAGAAGCCGACGCTGTGCGTCGCCTCGAGGAGTCGATCGCGGAAGAGGGCGCGATCGGCGTCGTCGCCGTCGAGGAGTGCCATGTCGACGATGGGCAGAGATGTGGTCATGAGTGCGATTGTCTCACCGAGTCCGCAAGGTCTGCCCGGCGCCGGGGAACCGTGTTCTCGGCGGTCGGCTGACACGGCATGCGTACTCGCGCATGAGTACGATCGAAGGACGGGCGTCGTCGCGCGCCGACTGACTCGCAAGTCGTCGACGGCACAACCGGATTCGACGACGACGTTCACGACCAGACCTCGGTCCACCAGCTCGATTCAGGAGACACATTGCTGACTGTCAAGGCTTTTACCGCCACGTCCGCCACCGATCCGCTCGCGCCCGCCACCATCGAACGCCGCGACGTCGGCGCGCACGATGTCCTGATCGCGATCCGCTACGCGGGAATCTGCCATTCGGACATCCACACCGTCCGCGAGGAGTGGGGCGAGATCACGTTCCCGCAGGTCGTCGGCCACGAGATCGTCGGCGAGGTCGCCGAGGTGGGCAGCGGCGTCACCGAGTTCGCGGTCGGTGATCGTGTCGGCGTCGGCTGCATGGTGAACTCGTGCCGCGAGTGCGACGCATGCAAGGCCGGTCTCGAACAGTACTGCGCCGCCGGCAACACCGGAACGTACGCGTCGGTCGACCACGACGGAACCATCACCCAAGGCGGATACTCGACGCACATCGTCGTCGACAAGGACTTCGTTCTCCGTGTGCCCGAGTCGATTCCGTACGAGGCCGCGGCACCGCTGCTGTGCGCGGGGATCACCACGTACTCGCCGCTGGCCCACTGGAATGCGGGCCCGGGCAAGCGTGTCGCCGTCGTCGGGATGGGCGGACTCGGCCACATGGCCGTCAAGATCGCCGCAGCGATGGGTGCCGACGTCACCGTGCTGTCGCAGACCCTGTCGAAGCAGGACGACGGTCTGGCCTTCGGTGCGAAGCACTACTACGCGACCAGCGACCCGAAGACGCTGAAGGACCTCCGCAACAGCTTCGACCTGGTCATCAACACGGTCAGCGCACCTCTCGACTTCGACGGTTTCGTTCGGCTGCTGGCCCTCGACGGAGTGTGGGTCAACGTGGGAGCGCCCGCCGAGCCCATCTCGATGCGCGTCTTCTCACTGTTCAACAATCGCCGTTCGTTCGCCGGCTCGAACATCGGCGGCATCGCCGAGACCCAGGAGATGCTCGACTTCTGTGCCGAGCACGACATCGCACCCGAGGTCGAGGTGATCGGCGCGGACGCGATCAACGACGCATACGAGCGCGTTCTGGCCAGCGACGTGCGATACCGCTTCGTCATCGACACGGCGACGCTGTAGCCCGCGACTGGCCGACGGCCTCGACGTCGAGCACGCGCGCGGTGCCCGATGCGGTCGGCGGCCGTCCGGCGCGCGGGCCTCAGTCGTCGTGCCGCCCCAGCCACGTCAGCGTCGCGACGACGAGCGCCCGAGTCCCGGTGTCGAGTGTCGGCTGGATGACGGGTGCGAACGTGGCGGAGTGATTCACGGGGATGTCGGCGGACACCCGCCCGGCCTCCTCGGCTGCTCGGTACACGTCGGGGTCGATTCCGCCGATTCCCCAGTACGAGTACGGCACGGCCAGCGCAGTCGGAATGTCGCTGAAATCCTCGCTCGCGGTCTGCAAGGGGAGCGGTCCCGCACTGTCGCCGAAGTGCGCGGTGAAGGCCTCGGTGATCCGGGCGGTGACGTCGGCGTCGTTGACGGTCGGCGGAAACCGGTCGAACAACTCGAAGTCCGGGTCTTTCGGCGAGCCCGATCCCTGGCATTCGGCGACGACGATCCGACGGATCGCGTCCAGGACGGCGGTGCGCACCGCGGGGCTGTACGTCCGAACGTTCAGTTCGATCACGGCCTGATCGGGAATGATATTGCTCTTGCTGCCGGAAGCGATCCGTCCGACGGTCAGGACCGCGGGTTCGGTGGGCGGGGTCTCCCGAGAGACGACGGTCTGCAAGCGGACCACGATCATCGCCGCGATGACCACGGGATCGATCGTCGCCTGCGGCATCGACCCGTGACCGCCGCGTCCGTACACGGTGATCCGCATGCTGTCCGCGGCCGACAGCACCGGACCCTCCTTGGTCCCGACGTACCCGGCGGGCATCGGAAGCACGTGTTGAGCGAAGGCGACGTCGACGTCGCCGACGAGTTCGGCCAGCCGATCGTCGAGCATGGTGCGTGCGCCGTCGCCGGTCTCTTCGGCGGGCTGGAAGACCAGGACGACGGTGCCGCTCCACTCGTGGGCGCCGTCGGACAGCAGTTGGGCCGCGCCGAGAAGACAGGTCACGTGGACGTCGTGTCCACAGGCGTGCATGACTGGAACCTCGGCGCCGTCGTCGTCGGTCGTAGTCACTGCGCTCGCATAGGGGAGTCGAGTCGCTTCGCGTACCGGCAGTGCATCCATGTCGGCGCGAAGCAGGACGGCCGGGCCGTCGCCGTTGCGCAGAACGCCGACGACTCCTGTGCCACCGACCCCGGCGTGCACCTCGAACGACGTCTGTTCGAGACGTTTCACGATCTCGTCGGCGGTGGCGTACTCGTGATGCGACAACTCTGGGCTGCTGTGCAGACGGCGGTAGCAGTCCTCCTGCCACTCCCGGATGCCGGATAGACCATTCAGTACAGTGCTCAGCCCAGATTCTGTGCCCATGACGTCCAGTCTGTCACCGATGGGTCGGCGGCGACGGTCGTAACCGGGAGTGTTCGCTCGGGCGACGCCGGGCCGACCGAGTACCGAGCCCTGTTAGGGTCTAGCGATGCAATCCAGCCGCGAGCATCGCGACGACTCGATCCCGGCCGACGGCGACACCGCCACGACGGAATCGGCCTTCCACCTCGCGCAGGCCATTCGGTCGGGTCGACGCACATCGCGTCGTGTGGTCGACGAGCACATCGAGATACTCCGCCGACGTCCCGAACTGGGAGCCGTGGCGCAGGATCGTTTCGCGACGGCGCTCGCCGAGGCCGACGCGGCCGACCGGGCGATCACCGCCGCGGCCGAGGATCAGACGCTGCCGCCACTGCTCGGCGTCCCGTTCACGGTGAAGGAGTCGATACCCGTCGCCGACATGCCGTATACGGGCGGTCTGGTGAGCCGCCGAGGCGTCCGGTCGGAGTCGGACGCGGTGGCGGTGGCGCGGCTCCGCGCCGCCGGGGCGATCGTGATCGCGGTGACCAACACCGCCGAGCTGTGTCTCGGGATCGAGAGCTACAACGCGGTGTACGGCCGGACCACGAATCCTTACGACCGTGCGCGGGTGGCGGGCGGATCCTCCGGTGGGGAAGGCGCCGCGGTCGGAGCGGGGGCGGTCCCGTTCGGCGTCGGTGCCGACACCGGCGGTTCCATCCGAATCCCGGCGTTCTTCTGCGGGGTGTTCGGGCACAAGCCGACGCCGGGACTGGTGCCCAGCACCGAGCAGATCCCGTCGCTCACCGCATACTCCGGTGCCGAGTCCGACGCCATGGAGACCATCGGCCCGCTCGCCCGCCGTGCGGCCGACCTGATGCCGCTCGTGCGCATCATGGCCGATGTCGACAACGCGGTGCTGCCCGATCCGGCGTCAGTCGACCTCGACGGCAGGCCCGTCGTCGTCCCGGACGGCAGCACCTACCTGCGGCCGATCTCGGCGGAACTCGCTGCCGCCCGAGACCGGGCCGTGCAGGTCCTCGCCGACGCCGGCGGCGAGGTGCGGCATGTCCCGCTTCCCGGCCTGCGTCGCGCCGCCCAGTTCTATCTGTTCGAGTTGCGCAGACACGCGGGAACGTCCGTAGGAGAGCTCTTCGACCTGTTCGCCGAGTCGCCCTATCGGGGTCGGCGACCGGCGTGGACACGCGCCCACAGCCCCCAACTGAAACTGGCGATCATCGGCGATCGTCTGGCCGGTGTGCTCCCCGACGTCGCGCAACGGCGGATCAGCGCGGCCGGTGACGCCCTCGCCGCCGAGATCGACGACGCGATCGGCGACGGTGTGCTCGTGCACCCGCCGTTCCCGCGGCCGGCGCCCCGACACAACGGGACACTCGCGCGACCGTGGCTGTTCGGTGGCGCCGCGGTGTTCAACCTGCTGGGTCTGCCCGTCACTCAGGTTCCGCTCGGCCTCGATCGCCGCGGGCTGCCGTTGGGCACGCAGGTCGTCGGTGCACCCGGCAACGACCACGTGACGATCGCCGCCGCACTCGAGATCGAACGCCGCTTGGGCGGCTGGGTGCCTCCGCGCGCCGGGTGACGCCTCGACCGTCGGTGGATCCCGACCGTCTGGGATCACCGCGGTCGGCTCGTTACTCGTCGGCCTTCTCCCGGTCCGGCCTCCGGTGCCCGGTATGAGTCGGCGAGACTGCGCGAAGATCGCGATTTACACCCCGCCGTTGGCGGCCCTATACAGGTCGTCCAAGTCGCGGGACGCCAAATGCTCGTCGAACTCGGCGGACACTACCTTGAAGCGATCTTCAAGTCCGACGATCAAGCTTTGGCACAGTTCCCCAAGCTGCCGAAGGCGTTCTTCCGTGGGAGCTGCCAACGAAGCGCTTAACACTCCGGTACCCACAACAGCGCGAGGCATCGGGGGCGGCGTCAGGAAAGCGAGAATTTTGTACTGGTCGTGCTTGCCTGTGTGATGTGCTATCTGACGGTTCGCTATCTCTAACAGGTCGTCATGCGCTTCCTTGTACTCGGGCGTCAGCGATTGATACCAACCTTCAGTGATCTTCAGTCGACTCCCTTGGGGAACGAGTTGGGCCTTGCCCGTGGTGAACCCACGCCGGTACGCGATTGCGGCGGAAGTCCACAGTGACTTCGCAACGATCTGTTGCGACTCTTCATCGCAGTTGAGTTTTCCTGAGTTTAGGTAGGCCGTAACGCAGTTTTGCGCGAAGGTGAAGTCGCTGACGAGTGACCGGAGGTCGGCTAGCTGACTAGGTAGATTGCCCTCGAACCCCACCTGTAAGAACTCTTGCGAGTTGATCCCGTCCACGGGCATTTCTTCTGACATGAAGATCAGGATATTGGAGTTTGATCCATCCCGGTGTTTCCGGAGAGCTCAGGTCGTGAGTGCCTCCTCCGGATTGAGGGTGGCGATCCGATCGTAGTGGAGTCGCTCGGCGTGGTCGGGGGTGAGGTCGTGGCAGTAGCTGTGAGGCCGCTGCCGGTTGTAGAACGCGACCCATTCGGCGGTGGCCAGTGACAGTTCCGCGACGCCGTGGAATCGGGGCTGGTTGTCGACGAGTTCGTTCTTGTAGTCGGCGTTGACCGATTCGGCTAACGCGTTGTCGTAGCTGTCACCGATGCTGCCGATCGAGGCGGCGATCCCCGCTGCGGCCAGCCGTTGCCCGAACGCGAGAGCCGTGTACTGCGACCCCGCATCGCTGTGATGAATCAGATGATCGAAAGCCGTTGTGCCACAACGTTTCCGGTTGTCAATCGCGTTGTCGATAGCGGTGGTGACCAGGTCGGAGGTCATCTCCGCGGCGACTTTCCAGCCGACGATCTTGCGGGCGAAGACGTCGGTGACGAACGCGGTGTAGGCCCAGCCGCCGACGGTGCGGCAGTAGGTGAAGTCGGCCACCCACAGCCGGTTGGGTGCGGCCGCGTAGAAGTGGCGGTCGACCAGGTCGGCCGGCCGGTGATGCTCGGGGTTGGGGGTCGTGGTGCGCGGGGACTTTTTCTTCGACGCCCCGCGCCAGCCCATCTCACTCATGAGACGCTCGACGGTGCAGCGCGCCACATCAATTCCATTGCTGCGCAATATGATCCATGTCTTGCGTGAGCCCAGGACGCGGGTCAGCGGGTGCTGCCGGCGCATGGTGAAAATCGCGTCGATGACGCGAGCATCCGCCCGCATGCGCGCCGACGGACTCCGCCGACGGTACTCGTAGTACGTGGACGGGGCGATGGCCATACCGTGCTCGGTGAGCACCTGGCACATCGAATCGACTCCCCAGACAAGACCATCGGCGCCCACCCGGTTTCCCTGGTGAGCGCCGATGAACCCCACGATCAGCGATGTGGCCGGTCGATCTCGGCCGCGAAGAAAGCTGATGCCGCCTTCAGGATGCCGTTGGCACGTTTGAGTTCGGCGACTTCCTTGCGGAGCCGACGCACCTCCTCAGCCGTATCGGCCGAAGCGCCGCCCGAGGAGACCGAGGCGGCCCCGACGCCGGGGGCCTTACGCACCCACTGGCGCACCGTTTCGGCTGCGCCCACACCGAGCAGGTCCGCGGTCTTCTTCATCGCCGCCCACTCCGTCGAACCCTGACCCACCAACTCCACCACCATCGTCACCGCGTCACGCTTCAACTCCGCCGAGTAGTGCTTCGTTCCTGCTGCCATGAGATCCATCTTCCCTTGAGACGAACCCTCCGGAAATCCCGGGACGGATCAGCTTTACCTTCGCGAACTGTTCGCTTTCGAGCAATTCCGGCTGGTCAACTATTAGCGCCACGAACGTGTCTTCTACCAATCGCTCAAACGCCCCCCACAGCCCAAGCAAGGCGTGTGCGTGAAGAGTAGGGAAGCCCTCGTTCGCTTCCACAGCGGCGGTATCAGCCTTCCATCGGTGTCCCGCCGTTTCTTCCTCCGAATAGCCAAGCGCGTGCAACGTCTCTGGATACCGCGAAATGTGCCAGTAGCCTTCGTGTGTCAGGTGAACGAGCGCTTCGGTGCCTTCGGAGTATTCAAGCCAGGTCTGATATGGTTCCATCAAACAGCCCAACTGAACGGGGCGACCCGCTTTACTCGACATCTCTCGATGTTCTCATTCTCTTCTGGCAGCGTGCCGACTGCCCGACACAAGGTCTATCAGCCGGTGTTCGCGCTGGAACCGAAGCATGGTGAAGGCTTCGCGCATGGCGGGGTCGCCCAGGGCGCTCAGCGGCATTCCTGGGTCGTCAGGGAACCGGTAGGGGTCAGCGGACTGGCTGACACCCGGTTATCGCGTCCACGTCGTACTGAGCCAGGACGTACCCACCGGCCCCCGGCCTGATTCCCGCGTCACGAAGGCGGCGACGGACGGCCCGGGTTGTGGTGCCCAGCATGGCGGCGACTTCGGCAACGGTCATCGGCGGTTCCTTCAGTGAGCAAGGTTGGACACCCAAGCGACCCGCTGAAGGTCCAGCGGCGACGGTCGGCCACACGGGGGTCGGGCGACGGGGCCGGTAGCGCGGTGGTCTGCCAGGCCCATACCTGGACCTAGCCCACACCGCCCACCATCTCGACGCGGTACTGGCTGGACTTCACCAGTGCGAGGACCAGACCGGCCAGCATTTCGGCCCGCGCCTGATCGAGTGCGTAGACCGCGACGGTGAAGGTCGGTGTGGCCAGGACGCCGGTCCGGTCTTCGCTACCCCCCGGTCAGCGACACCTCGATGAACTCCGCTCGTCTCCGTGTCGGTACGTCGTCGTGTACGGGCAGCGAAGACGTATCCAGTTGCGAGCCAATGACTTTCACTATTGTCAGCAGCGCGGGCGGTGTGGGATTAATCCGTCCACCGCTGAAGTAGGACCACACCACCGGGTTGCCAGCCCAGCGGGTTGTACTTGCCTGAGCCGGGCACGCCCTGGACTTCGTACGTGGTGTCTGGCTCATCAGGCGGGCGGAATCGGTCCCGACTACCGACCTGATCGACCCACGACCGGGGAGCCAACATGACGCGATCCACGACCAGCCGGTTGTGACCTTCGGTGAGTGGTTCCTGACTGTCGGGGAAGTTGAATCTGTAGCACTTCCGGTCGATGGGATCGCCCCAGTCCTCGATGGTGTTGCCGTAGTCGTCTTCGCCACCATCGAGGCCGGTTCTGTGCGGACCCACACCGCTATCGGGGCTTCCGGCCCGGCCCACCCTTGAGTCGATAGGCGGGGCTCCCACACACCCGCAGTAGGTGGCCGAAGTAACAGGCCAGAACTCCGTTTCGTGGGTTCCTTCCGGTTCTCCCGGCCCGACAGTTCGACGCCGACCCGATCGAACATCTCGCGCGACAGGATCGGTTCATCGCGGATGATGGGCGAACCGTCGTCACCGACCACCATCGTTTCCGGTCCCTGTATGCGGTGGCCCTGGGAGTCACGCTGCGCCACTTACCCGCTCGGAAGTTGTGCCTGAAGGCCGAAGCGTTCCGGTCGCTGATGGCTTCCAGCTCCATCTCAGCGACCTTGGCGAGCAGCAGCGCGATGATGTCACCGAACGGGGCGGTCAGGTCCAGGAACGACTCAGTCGCGGACACGATGGCGACGTTGCGCTGTTGCGCCCACCGGGTCACGTCGCGAGGTCCAGCAGATGAGGAACCAGACGGTCCATCCGGTAGAACACGATCACGCCGTACAGTATGGGATCGTCCAGCCAGCGGCCCAATTTGCGGACGGTGGAACGGTGAGGCCTTGCCCGCCGACGCGTCCAGGTCTTCGGCCACACCGACGACTTCGTACCCGCGCTGTTCGCAGAGCGTCCGACAGGGTTCTAGCTGGCGTTCTGGGCTGGTCGTGGCTTTGGTGACCTGCGATAGACGGACGACGATCAGGGCGCGGTGGTTCCTTATGATGTGTTGGTACGGCGGGGGTGCAATCCTGCGCCACCGGGACGCCGCCGACATAGATCTGCGTGCATCGCGCGTCATGGCATCCGGCGTGGGAGTGTCCGTCGCCGACGGCTGGGCCGCGCGGACGCGGGCCGACTGACCGGATCACGCGGATCGCCGAGATGTTCTGCCGGGTGCTCTCTCGCCGCGCGGGCCACGCCGTTCGGTGCGACGATGATCGCAGGGGGCATGCGAGAGGCGATGGATGCGGTACGTGCCCGAACACCGGTACTACTGGGAGACACCCACCGAGGGCGGCTGGGTGCCGAAGCAGTGGGAGTACGGTGCGGATTCTCTCGATGTCGAGGGCGTGTCGACCTTCTCCGAGCGGTTCACGCGGAAGATGATGCGCGGCATGCTCAAAGCCGACGCCCATGAGTCACGGACGGTATCGCGGCGGACCGCGATGACGGCGGTCCGGCGATACGAGCAGGCTCGGGCGCTCGCCGCATCCGGTGCACCCCTCCGGCCCGCGATCCTCATCGCCGTCGCCGACACCGGACTGACCGTCAAGACGATGTCCGACGGTCCGTCGCCGCTCAACGACGCCTCCGTCGTCATCGTCACGTTCGACGACGTCGGCGGCCGATTCGAGGCGATCACCGTACTCGGCCGGACGACGTTCCTGGATCCGGCGAGACCGCTCCTCGTCGTCGATCGTCCCGACGATCCGATTCCGATGTGGGCCGGTCGACAGGCTCTCGCCCGATGAACGAATGTGCGCAGTCGGCTCCGTGCAGTACGCGACGGCCGTTCGCGTGCGGTATCACGTTGCGGTCTCCGATTCAGTCTCCGACGTAGCCGAGTCTGCGTGACACCGCATCGGCGCCGTCCATGAGTGCGGAGGCGATCGTGTCGAGGCGCTGATCGGATATGTCCGCGGACAGACCTCCGATGCTCATGGCCGCCACCGGCTGGCCGCGTCGATCCTTGATGCAGGCGCCGAGTGCCACCACACCCGGTGTCACGTCGCCGGAACTGATCGCGTATCCGCGGTCCCTGGTCTCGGCGAGGGTCTGTCTCAGCTCGGCCTCGGGGATCTCGTTTCCCGCTGGGGTGACCATCGGCCCCTCCTTGAGAAGGCGGGGCAGCAGCGTCTTCTCCATCGCCGCCAGCAGGGCGACGGGTGCGCCGCCCAAGTACATGGGCAGAGAACGCCCCACCGTGAGGACCATGACGCGGATCGGTTGGCTGCTCTCGATCAAGTCGATGCACACCGCGCGCGTCCCGTCGGGGACCAGGAGATATACGTGCTCGTCGAATGCCGTTGCCAGCTCGGACATGACGTGACTCGCGACGGTTCGCAGGTCGAATCCGGCCAGGACGGTGGTCGCGAGTTCGAACACCTGGAGAGTGAGACGGTACGCGCCGCGATCGGTCCGCTCCACCCACCCGGCGAGTTCGAGCGTTCCGAGGAGCCGGTAGACGGTCGTTCGCGTGTACCCGGTCTGATCGATGACCTGAGTCAACGACAGTTCCGGTCCACCGTTCTTGAAGCATTCGAGCACCTCGATCGCCTTCACGACCGACGCGATGTGGTTCTTCGGGTCGACGACTCGACGCTGCTCATCAGTCCCCACTGCACACTCCTCCGCGTGTTGGCCCCGTCTGCCCGCGAAGAGGGCGGGGCGCCCCACACACATCTTTACTTGTGATGCTTGACACTCGGTAACAGGGTATGCCAATGTTCCGTATGGCGCACATAGAATCCGGATTCCGGACAACTCCCGAAAGGGGAGAGAACCTTCGGCAGACCGATGTCGTGCACGTTCTCGAGGTTCCCCGTCTCGGTCCGGCCAGGTTGTGGAGGTGCGGTGACATCGGGTCGTCGCCCCGAGCCGAGATGCCCGGCTGGGCGGCGTTCGAGGCGGCGGTCGACAGATTCCGGCCGGTGGCCGATCTCGGGAGTTCCGCAGCGTTCGCGGCGGCGGTGGCCGAATGGGCATTCGCCGATACCGGTGTCACGTGTGCGTTCGTCGGCGGAACGGTCTCGATTCACGGCTTGTCGTACCAGTCGACACGCCGTGATGTCGCATCGGCGGTCTGGAGCGGGTTCTGCCGGGGGATCGCGGCGGAGTCGGTCGCTCGCGGGGCGGACGGCGAGGTCGTTCTCCGCTCAGATCACCCGGGATCGGACAGTCTCGCGCGGGATCTGGCGTCTCGCGGCATCGACATCCGCGGCGAGTCGTCGACTGAACAGGTCGGCGAGCTGATGGAGATGGACCGATTGGTGCGTGCCGCGTCGTCTTCCGAGGCCGAATGCGTACGGAGGACTGCATCATGACATTGCGCGTGGTGATCGGTATCGACAAGGGGACGAGCACCCTGAAGACCGCCGCGATCGATGTCGCGAGCGGCCGCTTCGTCGCCGAGGCCGGAGCGAGGACACCGTCGTCGTTCCCGCATCCGGGCTTCCATGAGGAGGACGCGGACGGTACCTGGTCGGCGGTCGCGTCGACCATCCGGACCGTGGTCGGTGCGCTGCCCGAGGAGGCTGCGATCGTGGCCGTCGGAGTGACCGGACACATGGGCGGCGTATGGGCGATCGATGAGAACGGCGAGCCGGTCAGACCGGCGATCTGCTGGCCGGACTCGCGGGCCGTGTCGATCCTCGACCGGGTCGTCGAAGCCGACGACGGTCGGATGTTCGCGATCGGTGGCAACGCGATCGTGCCGGGAACTCCGTATCCGCTGCTGGCGTGGATCAAAGAGCACGAGCCGGAGAACTACCGCCGGATCAGCACCTTCTTCATGGCGAAGGACTACGTCAACTACCGCCTCACCGGGGTCATCGCGACCGAGGAGTCCGATCTCTCGTTCGCCCCCTGCGATTTCGCCGGTCGGTGTCGTTCCGACGAACTGTTCGCGATGTTCGGCCTCGACGACGCCGTCGAGAAGCTGCCCCGCATCGGACGCAGCATCGATCTCCTCGGCTACGTCACCGAGTCCGCGGCGGCCGAGACAGGTCTGCCGGCCGGCACACCCGTCGGCGCGGGCACCGGCGACGCGACCGCCAACATGCTCGGTACCGGAGCGACCGCCGACGGACAGGCGGTCACCACACTCGGAACCAGTCTGATGAACGGGACCTCGACGGACCATCCGATATTCGAGCCCGAGGGCGTCGGGTTCGGATTCCTCATGCCGAACAGTCGATGGCAGCGACAGATCAGCAACTCCGGCGGTGGCACCCTGTGTCTCGATTGGGTCGTCGAGACGTTCTGTCCCGAGATCGTCGAGCGGATCGCGGCGGACGAGACCACTCTCGGCGCCGTCGTCGACGCGGCGATCGCGAACACCGAGCCCGGAGCCTGCGGTCTGCTGTTCCATCCCTATCTGAACACCGCCGGAGCCACGGCACCGTTCGTCGACGTCAACGCGCGGGGAAGCCTGGTCGGTCTCACACCCGAGATGACGTGCGACCACATGATCCGCGCGGTCCTGGAGGGCACGGCCATGTCGATCCGACACTGCTACGAGGCGATGCCGGTGCCGATCGACACGATCCGGCTGACCGGTGGCGGTGCGCGCAGCCGCGTGTGGGCGCAGATCATCTCCGATGTGCTGCAGAAGACGATCATCGTGCCCGACGTATCCGAGTCCGGGGCTCTCGGCGCGGCCCTCCTCGCGGCGGTGGCCGCCGGCGAGTTCCCCGATCTCGACACGGCGGCCGACCACACGATCCCGATCGGCCGCGTCCACGAGCCGAACCCCGCCAATGCCGACCTCTACGACCGCGTCTTCGCGGAGTACCGAGACACGCTGCCCGCGCTGCGGCGGCTGTGGCCGTCGCTGGCGCGAGCCCGGACGACCGTACCGGTCTGACCGGCGACGCGCATTCCGATCACTGAACCACGATTAAGGACGAACACTCGTATGGCGATCATCCGCACCGTTCTGCGCGACATCGAACCCGAGGAACTCGGTGTCACGCTCTGTCACGAACATCTCTTCACCGGTCCGCCGCTGTGGGCGCGATCGAAGGACTCCGACATGGTCCTTGCCGATGTCGATGCCGCGATCGGCGAGAGCAGGGACTTCGCTGCCGTCGACGGCGGTGCACTGATCGAGATGACGACCGAGGACTACGGCCGTGACATCGAAGGACTCCTCGCCGTGGCACGGGCAGCGTCACCACATCTGATCTCCGCGACCGGCTACCAGAAGGGAATCTACTACCCGGAATCGGCCGAGACCGAGAGCGTCGACGACATCGCGGCTCGGTTCGTCTCCGACATCGTCGAGGGCGTTGACGATACGGACGCTCGCTCCGGCGTGATCAAGTTCGGCACCTGCCGGACCGACGAGATCCGCGGTGACGAGCGGAAGGTTCAAGAGGCGGTCGCGTCCGCGCACCTGCAGACCGGCGCCCCGATCGCGACGCACTGCCAAGCGGGAACCCTGGGTGACGCCCAGGTCGAGCGCTTCCGAGACCTCGGAGTGGCACCGGACCGGATTCTGATCGGGCATCTCGATCGGAATCTCGACTACGACTACATCCGGTCGATCGCCGTCACCGGTGCATGGCTCGGATTCGACCACTGGACCAAGCCGAAGTATCCGTCGGACGAGATCCGCGTCGACTTCGTTCGCCGTCTGTTCGAGGAGGGATTCACCCGGATCATGATCTCCGGAGACCTCGGACGACCGTCGTATCAGCCGCACCACGGTGGATCTCCGGGATTCGCCGGACTCCTCACTCAGGTCCGTGACCGCCTCCCGGCCTCGATCATCGAGCAGGCGACGATCACGAATCCGCGCGAATTCTTCGCCTTCGAACCGAAGGAGGCCGTCTGATGGTCGAGACCGAAGGCGTTCTGTTCGACCTCGATGGGACACTCATCGATTCACGACAGGCGATCATCGAGGCATACCGGCAGACGTTCGAGCAGGACATCGGTCGGCCATTGCCCGCACCGCTGGAGGATGCGAGCAACCTCATGGCGCCCAGACCTCCGGAGCTGTTCGCCGAGTGGGCGCCCGGCGACGGAGATCCGCTCGAACTCGAGCGGGCCTACGGCGCCCACTACGAGTCCGGCGCGTACCGGTTCTGCGTCGTCTATCCGGGACTTCACCAGATGTTGGCGGCGCTGAACGACCGCGGCATCGTCGTCGGCATCGTCACGAACAAGCGTCGAAGCCGCGTCGAAGCCGACTTCGACTTCCTCGGACTGGCCGAATCGGACTTCGCGACAGTGGTGACCGCTGACGACAGCGTCGAACGTAAACCGCATCCGCGTCCCATCGAGATCGGACTCGAACGTGCGGGTCTCGATCCGGTGAGCTCGTGGTACGTCGGCGACGGCCCGCACGACGTCGAAGCCGGCTCCGCGGCCGGAACCCGAACCATCGGCGCGGGCTACGGCTACTACGGTGCCGAGCGTTTGAGCGCGGCCTCGCCGACGACGATCGCGCGGTCGCTCGCGGACATCGTCACGGCCGTGTAGCGACCTTCGCAGAAACCTCCCATCGGTGGCGGGCTCGGAGCCCGTCGCCTCATCCCGTCATGCTCCCGTCACCCGACGAGAGCCCGTCTGAAACGGAACTCCCATGACGAAATCCATCACCACTCGGAGCGTCGAACTCCGGACGGTCACCGATGTCGACAACGTCGTCGACACCGAGGACATCAGGACTCGGCGCCACAAGACGATGCTCGTGCTGGGCCTTGCGGGCATCGCCTTCGAGGCCTACTTCCTCGCCGTCCTCAGCGGCGGCACCGCTCCGATGCAGGAACAGCTCCACCTGGACGGAAACGGCGTCGGTCTGGTCAGTGCGTTCGGCTACATCGCGACACTGGTCACGGCTGCCACCTGCGGTCTTCTCGCCGACCGCTTCGGCCGGGTGCGGCTCATGGTCATCGCCAAACTGATCGCCGTGGTCGCCGCCCTTCTCATGGCCGCCGCTCCGTCGTTCGCCGTCCTCGTTATCGCCCGGTGCATCGCCGGTGCGGCATACGGCGTGGACCTCGGTGTCGCGATGGCGTACTTGTCGGAGAACCTCCCCAAGAAGCGGCGCACGCTCCTCAATTTCTGGCAGGCGCAGTGGTACATCTCGACCGTGTTCGCCCTGGTCATCATGCTCGTCCTCTACCAGTTCGACGTCGGTCTGAACATCTGGCGCTGGGGTCTGGTCACGGCGGCGATTCTGGCGTTCGGTGTGGCCGTCGCTCAGTGGACCCTGATGCCGGACAGCCCGCGCTGGCTCGCCCGCCGCGGTGACGTCGACGGAGTCGAGGACGCACTGTCGGCGATGTATCGAATCGATGCGGTCTTCCCGACGGGTGAGATCCGATCGGTGGTCGAGTCTCCCACCGACACGCCCAAGTGGTCCGCGCTCTTCGAAGGCCGCTACCTGCCGCGTACGATCCTCGCGAACCTGGTCACGATGCTGCAGGGCCTGCAGTACTACGCGGTGGCCTACTATCTGCCGGTCATCGCGCTGTCCCTGTTCGGTGACGATTTCGGAGAAGCGACGTTCGGATCGATCGTCTTCAACCTGTTCGGCATCGTCGGCGGTCTCGCCTCGATATGGTTCGCAGCCAAGCTCGGCGTGACCGGTGCCGCTCGCTACGGCTTCCTCGCCGTCGCGGTGATGATCTTCATCCTCGGCGTCGGCGTCGACTCCCTGCCGACCGTCCTCGCCTTCATCGTTCCGGCGGCGTTCATCTTCTTCCACTCGGGTGGCCCGGGCGCCTCCGAACTCACGATGGCCGCCATGGCGTATCCGAGTGATCTTCGCGGCCGCGGATCGCAGTTGGCGTCGATCTCGCAGTCGATCGGCGGAATCGTCGGTCTGTACCTGTTCCCGCGCCTGATGGACGCGATCGGTCTCGGCACCACCATCACGATCTTCGTCGTCGTCCCGCTCCTCGGCGCCCTGGTCAGCACCGTGATCCGGTGGGAGCCGATGAACACTGACGCCGACGCTGAAGCCGAGGGCGTCACCGACCCGGCCGAGAGGGCGACCCGATGAGAGACGGCCGGGTCGCACTCGTCACGGGCGGAGCGCGAGGTCTGGGCTTCGCGATCGGGCGGCGGCTCGCCGAGGACGGTCTCACTGTCGTCTTGGCCGACCTCGCGGTGTCGTCCGTCACCGAGTCAGCACAGGAGATCGACGGCCGCGCACACGTGCTGGACGTCACCGACGACGCGTCGGTCGAGAAGACGATCACCTGGATCGAGGACGAGCTGGGCAGGCTCGACGTCCTGGTCAACAATGCGGGCATCATCTCGCGAACCGCGTCCCACGACGTGGACTCGGCGGTGTGGACCCGAGAGATCGACGTGCACCTCGGCGGAACCATGCGTTGTTCGCGTCAGGCGCACCGACTGCTCTCCTCATCCGACTCGGCGTCGGTGATCAACCTCGCATCGGTGGGCTCGACGCTCGGCCTTCCGATGCGCCTGGCGTACACCGCCGCGAAGTCGGGGATCACGGGTATGACCAGGACATTGGCTGCCGAGTGGGGACCCGACGGCATCCGGGTCAACGCGATCGCTCCCGGATACATGGACACCGCCATGACACGTTCGGGCATCGAGACCGGCGTGCTCGACGGCGACCGTCTCCTACAGCGGACCCCGCTGCGGCGACTCGGGCGACCCGACGAGATCGCATCGTCGGCGTCGTTCCTGGCGTCGAGTGACGCGTCGTTCGTCACCGGCACCGTCTTGTGCGTCGACGGAGGAATCACCGTCGACGGCACTTTCCACAATGAACAGTAAGACCTACTCGACGAATGAGAGCAGTTTCGAAATGACGACCACCCACGTGGCGCCGACGGTCCAGAAGCTGGCCGATACGGCCTACCGCCTGCGTGAACGCATGATGACGATGGCCGCGGACAAGGGGGAGGGATACATCGCACAGGGCCTGGGCATAGCGGACGTCCTCGCAGTGATCTACTTCCGTCAGCTGCGTTTCGATCCGGCGAACCCCGAATGGATCGGCCGCGACCGTTTCCTGATGTCCACCGGCCACTACTCGATCGCGCTCTACGCGGTCCTCGGCGAACTCGGGATACTCGACGACGAGCTTCTCGCGACATACGGACTCAACGGCAGCGAGCTTCCGATGAGCACGTTCGACGAGACGCCAGGCGTCGAGATCACCGGCGGCTCGCTCGGCCACGGCCTCGGCCAGGCGGTCGGCATGGCGCTCGGTCTGCGCCTGGACGGCGGCGACCAGCGGATCATCTGCGAACTGTCGGACGGCGAGCTGCAGGAGGGCTCCACCTGGGAGGCCGCCATGGCGGCCGCCAGCTTCGGCGTCGGCAACCTGACCGCCGTCGTCGACGCCAACGGCATTCAGGCCGACGGTCCGATGGTCCTCGACATGGAGCCGATCGCCGCCAAGTGGCGCGCATTCGGCTGGGCGGTCGAAGAAGTGGACGGCAACTCGATCGAGCAGATCGTGGAGGCGTTCGACCGCCTCGCGGTGCGGCCGGACGACACGCCACGGGTGCTCATCGCGCGCACCACGCCCGGCACCGGTGTGCCGACCATCGTCGCACGCGACCGGGCGCATTTCGTACGTATCGGGGACGCCGAATGGCAGAACCTCATCGCGGAGCTGGAGGAGAACCGTGGCTAAGCTCGACGACCGCGCAGGCGGCATGGGAGAGATCGCCGACATCGACGGACCGTACGAGGTGGCACCGTTCGGCACGGAGCTCGCTCGTCTCGGCGAGATCGACGAACGCATCGTCGGACTCAGCGCCGACATGTCGAAGTTCTCCGACATCATTCCGTTCCGCGACCGCTTCCCGCATCGCTACTTCAACGCGGGCATGGCCGAACAGGACGCGGTCACGATGGCGGCGGGTTTGGCGAAGGTCGGCAAGGTCGCGTTTTGTGCGACGTACGCCGCGTTCCTGACTCGGCGCGCCCTCGACTTCATCGCCGTCTCGTGCGCGCACAGCAAGGCGAATGTGAAGATTCTGGCCGGCTCACCCGGTCTGGTGAACCCGTACGGTGCCACCCACCAGTCGCTCGAAGATCTCGTCGTCCTTCGATCGATCCCGGACATCACGGTGATCGATCCCTGTGACGCGGTGGAGTTGCGTCACGTGGTGCGGACCGCTGCGGAGACCGACGGGACCTTCTACATCCGAAATCTGCGAGGCAAGGTTCCGGTGGTCTTCGATGAGGACGGCTTCCAGTTCGAGATCGGTAAGGCGCGGCTGCTTCGACCTGGCCACGACGTCGCCGTTATCGGCACCGGATTCATGACCGAGCGGGCGCTCACGGCCGCCGATGCGGCGGCCGCACAGGGTGTCTCCGCTGCGGTGCTGCACGTTCCGACGATCAAGCCGCTCGACACGGAGGCAATCTGCGAGACGGCGTCCGCGGTGGGACGCGTCGTCGTGGTGGAGAACGGTCTGCGCGTCGGCGGACTCGGGTCGGCGGTCGTCGAGACACTCCACGATGCGGGGATCCACGTGCCGGTACTGCGGATCGGCCTCGGCGACCGATTCCACCCGTGCGGTTCGCAGGCGTACAACGAAGCGCGGTTCGGGCTCGACGATGCGGCCATCACCGAAGCAGTGATCAGCAACCGATGGGAGTTCGCGTGAGTACCGCGCAGGCTCCGGCGACCGCGGCGATCCGGACGTTCGCCGCGCCCCGACGGTATCTGCAGGGCGCGGGCGCGCTCGACACGGTCGGCGCCGAGACGGCCCGGCACGGCCGGACGCCGACCGTATACGTCGACGCCGGAGTGTCCGACCTGATCTCGCCGCGCCTGCACGACAGCCTGATTTCGGCGGACGTCCGGCCGACACTGATCGATCTCGCCGCGAGCACGGTGACACGCGACCGTATCGTCGGGGCTTATCGGCGGGCGCCCGCGGACACCGATGTCGTGGTCGGCGTCGGAGGAGGTGCGACGATCGATGTGGCGAAGGGAGTCGCCGACTTGGTCGGTGCGCCGTTCGTCTCGGTTCCCACCATCGCGTCGAACGACGGCCCGACCGCCGCGATCTATGCGATGTACGACGAGACCGGAACCCTCAGTGAACTCGGACGGATGGCCGACAATCCGGCGTCGGTCGTCGTCGACACCGCGCTGATCGCGTCCGCGCCTACGAAGTTCCTGATCGCCGGGATCGGCGATGCACTGTCGAAACGGTTCGAAGCGCACGCCTGCGGCCGCGGGACCGGGCTGACCACTCAGGGCACGCGCCCGCTGGCGATCGGCGAGATCGTGGCGAGCGGCTGTGCCGACACGATCCTGCGGTACGGCGAGGACGCGGTCAGCCAGGCGGCCCGGGGCATTCCCGGACAGGCGTTCGAAGCGGTGATCGAAGCCGTGGTGCTGCAGTCGGGGATCGGTTATGAGAACGGTGGGCTCTCGATCGCCCACTGCATGACCCGCGGTCTGCAGACCGGTCGCGGATCCTCGTCGTATCTACACGGATTCCACGTCGCGTACGGGCTTCTGGTTCAGCTCGCCTTGGAGGGTTACGACGACGATCTTCGCGCGCGGATCCGTTCGTTCCTGGTCGCCGTGGGCCTACCCGTCCGACTGGGTGACCTGGGCATGGCCGATCCGACCGATGCCGAACTCACCGGCCTGGCGGCCGCGGCCGCGGCCGCGCCGCATACCGCCAACACCTGGGTGGTCGCGGACACCGACAGCATCCGTGCGGCGATCGCCGTCGTCGAGCGCGAGGGTGCACATGCCGACGTCTGAACTCGCCGGGGAGTTCGCATTCGCCGAGCTCACGCCGACGGCGTTCCTGTCCCGTGCGGCGCGGGTCTTCGCCGGGCGGATCGCGGTCGTCGACGGTGACCGGCAGTTCACCTATGCCGAGTTCGCCGACCGCGTGGAGCGACTCCGCGGCGGCCTCGCGAGGTCGGGGGTGCGACCGGGCGACCGGGTCGCCGTGCTGTGCTCCAACAGTCACCTCATGCTGGAGCTGCACACCGCGGTCCCGGCCGCCGGGGCCGTTCTCGTTCCGCTGAACACGAGGCAGTCCGTCGCGGAGCTGGCCTACATCGTCGAGCATTCCGGGGCGACTCTGATGATCGCGACCGCCGAACTCGCGGTCACGGCGGGGGAGGTCGCGGCTGACGTCGGCATCGAATCCATCGTCGAAGGCCCGGCGTATGAGAACTTGATCGGGGAGGACGTTCCGGTGGCACCGTCCATCGATGAGCGCGGACTGTTGGCGATCAACTACACATCGGGCACCACGGGGCGTCCGAAAGGCGTGATGTACCACCACCGCGGCGCGTACCTTCAAGCGCTGGCGATGGCCTACCACGCGCGTCTGGAACCCGGATCGAGATATCTGTGGACTCTGCCGATGTTCCACTGCTGCGGGTGGTCGTTCACCTGGGCGGTCGCCGCGGCGGGAGGAACCAATGTCTGTCTGCGTGCCATCGACCCCCTCGAGATCTGGCACCTACTTCACACCGAGGGGATCACGCACTTCAGTGCTGCACCGACGGTCCTCACCATGCTCGCGGAGAGCAGTGCCGCGACCGGGCTGTCGAAGCGGGTGTCGGTGCAGACCGGCGGGGCGCCTCCGTCTCCGACACTGCTCGAGCGCATGGCCGGACTCGGATTCGACGTCGAGCACCTCTACGGCATGACCGAGACCTTCGGACCCGTCATCGTCAACCAGTGGCAACCGGACTGGAATGCGCTAGATCCCGTCGAGATCGCAAAGCTCAAGGCGCGCCAAGGGATCGGCAACATCTCGGCCACGGCCGCGCGTGTCGTCGACGCGTCGGGCAACGACATCCCGGGCGATGCGAGCACGATCGGGGAACTCGTGGTCCGAGGAAACAACGTGATGCTCGGCTACTACCGGGATCGTGCGGCGACAGTGGCGTCGACGACGGTCGACGGGTGGCTGCGCACCGGGGATCTGGCGGTGATGCACCCCGACGGGTACGTCGAGATCGCCGACCGAGCAAAGGACGTCATCATCTCGGGTGGGGAGAACATCGCATCGGTCGAGGTGGAGAGAGTCCTCGACTCGCACCCGGACGTCGTCCAGTCGGCATTGATCGGACGGCCCGACGAGAAATGGGGTGAGGTTCCGGTGGCCTACGTCGAGTTGCGGGCCGATGCTCAGCCGGATGTCGACGGACTTCGAGCGCATGTGCGCAAAGTTCTCGCCGGGTACAAGGTTCCGCGGGAAGTGGTCTTCACCGATCTCCCGAAGACCGCGACCGGAAAGATCCGCAAGGACCGACTTCGAGCGTCATCGGACGGCGGCTGACGGTCGATCGACCGGAGTGCGTGTCGTAGGCGACGGCGGGACAGTTATATAGGCTGTCCTGCCCTTGCTAATGTGAGGCTTTCCAAAGTGATTCCCTCCCGAGAAAGAAGTGGGCATGGCCAGGCCTGGACGTTTCCGCCGTATGGCGGCGATCTTGATGATTGCGGGGCTGGCGGTCGCCGTCCCCGCCTGCTCGTCTGACGACAGCAGCGCCGACACCGGCACCGGTAACACCGACGTCGATCTGCACGGCGAGCGATTCGGCACGGCCGACGCGGAGACCGCGAAACTCGGCAGCGATGCGGAGCCGGGTGTGTTCCCCCGCACGATCAAGCACGCCGCGGGCACCACGGAGCTGAAGGAAGCGCCCGAGCGCGTCGTCGTCCTCGACACCGGAGAACTCGACGACGTCCTCGCCCTCGGCATCACCCCGGTCGGCATGGTCGAGACCGAAGGCGCCGACCCGGTCCCCGCGTATCTTGCCGACAAGGTGAAGGGCGTCGAGGTGGTCGGCACGATCAACGACCTCAACATCGAGAAGATCGCGACTCTCAAGCCGGATCTGATCCTCGGCAGCCAGCTGCGGGTGGACAAGCTGTACGACCAGCTCAGCACCGTTGCGCCGACCGTGCTGTCGATCCGCCCGGGCTTCCCGTGGAAGGAGAACTTCCTGCTCGCCGCCGACGCGCTCGGCAAGGAGAACGAAGCGGTGAAGATCCTCAACGAATACTCCGACAACGCCAAGGCGCTCAAGGAGAAGGTCGACCCGGCCACTACGATCTCGCTGGTCCGCTTCATGCCGAACAAGCTGCGGCTGTACGCGAACAAGTCGTTCGCCGGCGTCGTCCTCAAGGACGCCGGTCTGGCCCGCCCCGAGATCCAGGACGTCGACGAGCTCGCCGTCGAGATCTCGCCGGAGAACATCGCCGAGGCCAATGGCGACTACATCTTCTACTCCAGTTACGGCCAGCCCGCGGTGACCGGCGAGTCGGCAGTCATCAACGGCCCCGGCTGGAAGCAGCTGTCCGGCGTGCAGAACGGCAAGGCGTTCCGCGTCGACGACGGTGTCTGGTTCCTCGGCCTCGGCCCGATCGGCGCCAACCTCATGGTCCAGCAACTCGGCGAGTTCTTGGGCAAGTAGTGCGCGCACGCGTCTGACGGGCGCCGACGATCACGCCCTCGGCCTTCTACGGCATGGATGCGTCCGGCGACTGCTCGCTGCATCCGTGATCCACATGGCCTGCGGTACGGTGCCCTCCCGCGAAATCCCTCTTCCACGACGTACTCACCGCGTCGTGGGAGAGGGATTCTGTCGTTGGCGCGGGACGCCGCTGCGGCGCGTCGTCGTCGACACGCGGTGGTGTCCTCCTCCGAGTAGAGACCTGTTCGTCTGTCATTCATTCGATGGACGACAAACCGTGTATCGACCTCCATAGGGTCACTCGGGAATCCGCGTACTGCCCAATGCGGAGAAGACACCTACATCGAAGGCGATCTCATGCGAATCCCTCTGCAGTTGTTCACAACCGGCGGCGACGACGTCGGTCGTTCCGCCCGCGCTCGCATCACGTGCAAGTACAAGTGCGGTGAGGCCTGCTGGCATGAGCCGGGCAACAAGAGCGACAACGCCTACTTCCGGGACGTGGCGCGCGCAGCGCTGTCGCGACGGACGATTCTGCGGGGCGGTGCGGGCGCCGTCCTGGCCGTCGGCGCCACGTCGCTGCTGGCCGCCTGCGGTGACGACGGAGCGTCGTCGAGCGGGGCGCCGTCGTCCGGTGCGGCGAGCGGCGGACCCGTGGACGGCATGAAGTTCGACATCGTGAAGCCGAACACCGAGGACGCCGTCGTGATCCCCGACGGCTACGAGCAGAAGGTCGTCATCGCGTGGGGCGATCCGGTTCTGCCCGGCGCACCCGAGTTCGACTTCGAGAACCAGACCGCCGACGCGCAGTCGAAGCAGTTCGGCTTCAACAACGATTTCGCCGGCCTCATCCCGATCGACGGACAGCCCGGGCACTACTACCTGGTGGTGAACCAGGAGTACACCACCGAAGCACACATGTTCCGGGGCTTCGTCGAGAAGAAGCCCACCGAGGAGCAGGCGCGGACATCGATGGCCGCGCACGGCATCACCGTCCTCGAGGTCACCGAATCGGACAAAGACGGATCGCTGACACCGGTCGTCGGATCCCGCAACCGTCGCATCACCGCGAGCACCCCGTTCCGGCTGACCGGTCCGGCCGCGGGGACTGATCTGGTCAAGACGTCCGCCGATCGGTCGGGCAACACGATCGCGGGCACCATCGCGAACTGCTCGGGCGGTCTCACCCCGTGGGGCACCATGCTCTCGGGCGAGGAGAACTACAACAACTACTTCTCCAACGCGAGCAAGGTGACCGACAAGGCGGCCGCGGGCCACCTCGAACGCTACGGTTTCGACGACGACGCCGACTATCACCAGTGGGGCCAGTACGAGACCCGCTTCGACCTCGCACAGGAGCCCAACGAGGCCAACCGCTTCGGCTACGTCGTCGAGGTGGACCCGACCGACCCGCAGTCGACGCCGCTCAAGCACTCGGCTCTCGGTCGTCTCAAACACGAGTCGGCGACCATCCACGTCGTGAAGGAAGGTCCGCAGGCGGGGACCGTCGTCGCGTACACCGGCGACGACGAGAAGTTCGAGTACATCTACAAGTTCGTCTCCAGCCGTAAGATCAAAGAGGGCGACAAGCGCGCCAACATGGGAATCCTCACCGAGGGAACCCTGTATGTCGCGTCGTTCTCCAGTGACAAGCCGGTCACCACCGACGACGCGGCGGGCAGCGGTACCTGGCACAAACTGCTCACCACGAACGCCGACGGTTCGGCCGTCTCCCATATCAAGGGCATGACCGCGGCCGAGGTCGCCGTCTTCACCCGGGAGGCCGCGGACAAGGCGGGCGCCACCAAGATGGACCGCCCCGAGGACATCGAGCCGCACCCCGTGACCGGCAAGGTGTACTGCGCACTGACCAACAACGACGACCGCGGTGTCGACGGCGAGGAGGGCCCGACCGCGGCCAACCCGCGTAAGGAGAACAAGAACGGTCAGATCCTCGAGATGACCGACGACCACGCGGGCGAGTCGTTCACCTGGGATCTGCTCCTGGTCTGCGGCGATCCGAAAGCGGCCGACACCTACTTCGGCGGCTTCGACAAGAGCCAGGTCAGCCCGATCTCGTGCCCGGACAACGTCGCGTTCGACCCGCACGGCAACCTGTGGATCTCCACCGACGGCAACGCACTCGAGAGCAACGACGGACTGTTCGCCGTCGCCCTCGAGGGCGACCGCCGCGGTGAGACCAAGCAGTTCCTGACCGTTCCGGCCAAGGCCGAGACCTGCGGTCCGATCATTCAGGACAAGCGTGTGATCGTCTGCGTCCAGCATCCGGGAGAGGACGACGACGCCACCCCCGACAAGCCCGCCTCGCACTGGCCGGACGGCGGCGACTCGCAGCCGCGCCCGGCGGTCGTCGCGGTGTGGCGCTCCGGCGGCGGGCAGATCGGCGTCTGATCGTCTTCCGGTGAACCGTGCGGGCGACGGCGTACTGTCATCCGTACGGTTCACCAGGAGGTCGATCAGTGTTCACTATTCGTCGAAGTCTCGTCGGGTCGGCTGTCGCGATCGCGCTGGCGGCTCCCGTGGTGTCGGCGCCGGTCGCGTCGGCGGTCGGCGACGACCACGGCACCGCGATCTCGGTGACCGCCCGCCCCGACGGCTGGCGTGGTCTGTCGAACGGGCGTGCCGTCGACTATTGGACGCAGGACGCGCGCGGGAGGCCGGTGCGGGCGAGCGGAGCCCTGATCGTTCCGTCCGGTACGGCACCGAAGGGCGGCTGGCCCGTCGTCGCCTACACGCACGGCACATCGGGATACGGAACTGGTTGCGGCGGGCAGAGTTTCATCGATGCCGAGCCCAACGTCTACATCACTCGACTGGTGGAGCACGGCTACGCGGTGGTCGCGCCCGACTACGTCGGACTCGGCCATGACGACGTGGGTGTGCATCCGTACCTCGACAAACGCAGCGAATCCGCGGCGACGATCGATCTCCTGACCGCGGCTCACACCGTGGAGCCGACGTTGTCGGACCGGTGGGCGGTGACCGGCGACTCGCAGGGCGGGCAGGCCGCCCTCGCGACCGCCCACCGCCAGCAGACCTACGGCCCGCGCACCGACTTCCGGGGCGCGGTCGCGATCGATCCCGAGTCGGACGTCGAGAAGATCATGCCGCTGCTCGGCCCGTACGTTCCCGCGATGCCCGCCCCGATCGACCACTCCTACGGATTCCTGCTGGCGACCCTCGCCGGACTCCGCGTGGCCGATCCGGGTGCGAACGTGAACTCGTATCTGACGCCGTACGGACGCTCGCTCGTCGACCGGGTCGGGAAGACCTGCGACGGACCGACCCTGCCGAAGAATCTGGCCTTCGGATCGCTGCTGTCCCGGCCGTTGAACACTCCGCGGATGTCCGCGGCGCTGAATCGCTACATGGCGGTGCCGGTCAACGGCTACGACGCGCCGATCCTCCTGCTGCTCAACACGCTCGACACGACGGTCCCGTCTCCGCTGCACGCCAAGCTCGTCGCCGACTTCGCGGTGAACCGCGTGCCGTTCACCACGGTGGTCGGCAACGGCGGACACACCGATATGAACGCGGCGCAGTGGGCGGCGTTCGACCGCTTCTTCGCGCGGGAGGTGGGGCGCTGACGCCCGGTTCTCAGGTGAGGATCCAGAGGAAGGCGATCAGGCCGAGGACGAGGAACGCGATCCAGAGCCAGCCGATGATGATCGCGGCGGTCGCGAACTCGCGCCCGAGGCCGCCCTCGCGGTCGATCTGCCCGCGGGAGAGGTAGCCCAGCCAGATGCCGAACGGCGACAGGATGCCGACGGCGGACAGGATGAGCGCCACGATCGCGAGGACGTTCACCGTGTCGGACGAAGCGGCTCCGCGCGTCGACGTGGCCACAGTCGGCTCCTTCGGAGAGGGATCGGGGGCGGCTGCCGCCGCGGGAGCAGGAGTCGGGGAAGCCGTGGTCGGCGGAGTGCGGGCGCCCGCCAGCGGGCCCGGTTCGGGAACCGCGGAGTAGGCGAGCGACGGCGACGGCGCACCGGACGACTGCGGCGGTGTCGAAACCCGCGGTGTCGAAGGCCGCGGTGTGGTGCCCTGTCCGGGAGCAGGCGCCGGCCGCGGCGGCGGAGTGCCGCCGGGGGCCTGCGGTCGGGTGGGACGTCCGGGCTGCGGCGACGGTGCCGGACCTCCAGAACGCGGCGTCGGCGTCGGTCCACCGTGCCGAGGCATCGAACCGGAATCGCCGGGTGCGGGCGCCGTCGGGCGCGGGCCGTGCTGCGGCGGCGCTCCCTGCGGTCGGGGCAGGCCGCCCTGCGGATCGTCGGTGGTCACTCCTACAAACTACCTGCCGAGGAGGAGTCAGCCTCTACCGTGAGCGTGTCGACACGCGGAACGACGGGGGAGACCGGCGGATGCTCGGTGCGTGCACGACGCAGCACGACGACGATCGCCGCGAGCACCAGCAGCAGCGCCGAGGTGGCGGCCACGAGAAGTTTATTGGGCATCCTTCCAGGTTGCCAGGTGATTCCGGCCGACGCCAGCAGATGCCGCGTGGCGCCCGGCACGTCCGCTCGTCGCGAACAGTCCGGGCGCGGTGTCGGTGGAACGTGGTTGTATGGACATCGTGAGTGAGCAGAACAAGACCGCGACCCTGCACACCAATCGCGGCGACATCGTCATCGAACTCTTCCCGAACCACGCGCCCAAGACCGTGGCGAACTTCGTCGGTCTGGCCGACGGCTCGAAGGACTACTCCACCAAGAACGCGAAGGGCGAGGCCAGCGGCCCGTTCTACGACGGCGCGGTCTTCCACCGGGTCATCGCGGGCTTCATGCTGCAGGGCGGCGACCCGACCGGCACCGGCCGCGGCGGCCCCGGCTACCAGTTCGAGGACGAGTTCCACCCCGAGCTGCAGTTCGACCGCCCGTACCTGCTCGCGATGGCCAACGCCGGACCGGGCACCAACGGCTCGCAGTTCTTCATCACCGTCGCGCCGACCCCGCACCTGAACCGTCGCCACACCATCTTCGGCGAGGTCAAGGATGCAGCGTCGCAGGCCGTCGTCGACGCCATCGGCAACACCAAGACCGCACCGGGCGACCGCCCGGTGGAGGACGTCGTCATCGAGAGCATCGAGCTCTCCTGAAACAACTCGGGAGCACCTGTTGAGTCAGGTCTGCTACCGGCATCCCGACCGCCCCACCGCGTTGTCTTGCACGCGGTGCGGGCGGTCGGCGTGTCCGGAGTGTCTACGGCCCGCATCGGTGGGTCAGCACTGTGTCGACTGCGTAGCGCAGGCACAGGCGGCGCAGCGTGCGACGACGCCCGCGCCGACCGTCGCGCGGCGGGCGATGCAGCCGGTCGTCACCTACACGCTGATCGCGATCAACGTCGTCGTGTTCGCGAGTGTCATGCTGCAGGCAGGCGGCAGCGACCTGCGCTACTCCTCGATCTACCAGCACACGGTGCTCGTCAACGGCGCGGGCTTCGAGAACCAGTACTGGCGACTGCTCACGTCCGGCTTCCTGCACCAGAGCCTGCCGCACCTGGCGATCAACATGTTCTCGCTGTACATCATCGGCGCCGACCTGGAGCGGGCCCTCGGCCGAGCCCGCTATCTGGCGATCTACCTCGTCGGGCTACTCGGCGGCAGCGCGGCCGTGATGGCGCTCCAATCCGGGGTCTCACTGACCGCGGGCGCCTCCGGAGCCATCTACGGGCTGATGGGCGCCCTGCTGGTGATCCTGCTGAAGATGAAGGCGCCGGTCACCACGGTGGTCGTCGTCATCGTGATCAACCTGGTGTTCTCGTTCACCGTTCCGAACATCTCGATCTTCGCGCACCTCGGCGGCCTCGTCTTCGGTGCCGCGTCCGCGGGCGCCGTGATCTGGCTGCCGACGGTCGTGCTGGCCCCGGACAAGCGGACCCAGGCCGCCGTCGACCGGATCGGCTGGTACGGGCTGATCGCACTCGCCGTCGTGGCCCTGGCGATCGGTGCCGGCATCGGCCTCGGCGTGAGCGTGTGAGAGAAGAGGATCGCGTACGGCACGTCCGGACCGGACCCACCGCTGTCTCGGGTCGGAACCGCGCAGACATATCGTCCGCGAGAAGAAGCGGTCAGTCGTCGACTCGAAAGCCGGCCGTACGCAGTTCCCCGGCGACGACGGTCGGGTCGACGCCGAGGTCCCATCGGCCGAAGATCAGCAACCTGTCGTCGGGAAGATCGATCACCAGCTGACGACCACGTGCCGCCAGACGGCGAGTCTTCAAGATCGAGACGCGCTCGATGTCGTCCGGCGTCAACTCCATGGGACCGCGGAGAGTCTTCACAATCAGTGTCGGACCCGTTGTCAACACCAGGCGCGGACGCCGGATCAGTGTCACGGCACCCACCGCCAGAACGATCAGAGCTGCGATGCCGATGAACGTCATCGCAGGTGGATCGGCATAAGAGGCGGCGGCCGCGGCGATCAGAGCGACGCCGCCGACGACCAGCACCACGCCCGCGGCGACGGGGGTCGTCCACGTCTTGTGCACAGGGTTAACAGGGTTGTCCACAGGAGTTATCCACACTGGGGATGAATTACACACATGTAGTTCACGGGTGTGTGCACAGCCCCGGCGGTCAGCGCCAGCCCATCGTCATGAGCAGACCGACCACCATGATCCCGAAACCGATCAGCATGTTCCACGGGCCCAACTCGGACATCCAGTGCAGGAACTTGCCCTCGGCACCGAAAGTGTCCTGGGTGGCGCCCAGATAGTAGACGAGCAGCCACAGCAGACCGATCAGCATGAGACCGAACATGACGGACTGATAGAGGACGCCCGACGGTCCCGCTTTGACCTTCACCGGGGTGCGGCTCGCACTGTTGACCGTGTAGTCGGTCTTCTTCCGGACTTTTGACTTAGGCATGCCCTCTACGGTATCCCAGCTGCACGGTCAGCAGCCAAAACGATAACCTTTACGAGTGCGCATCCTGGTCATCGACAACTACGACAGCTTCGTCTACAACCTGGTCCAGTATCTCGGACAGTTGGGAGTCGAGGCCGTCGTCTGGCGGAACGACGACGATCAGCTCGCCGACCTCGACGCGGTCGTCGCCGATTTCGACGGCGTTCTGCTGAGCCCGGGGCCGGGCACACCGGACCGTGCGGGAGCCACCGAGGCGATCATTCCGATCGCGGCGACCGCGGGGACCCCGCTGCTCGGCGTGTGCCTCGGCCATCAGGCGATCGGCGAGGTGTTCGGTGCGACGGTCACCCGCGCGCCCGAACTGTTGCACGGGAAGACGTCGATGGTGACCCACGACGGCACCGGTGTCCTGGCGGGGCTGCCCGACCCGTTCGTCGCGACCCGATACCACTCGCTGACGGTGTCGCCCGAGACCATTCCCGACGAACTCGTCGTCACCGGAACCACCGACACCGGCATCGTGATGGCGTTCCGGCACCGGGACGAGCCGATCCACGGTGTCCAGTTCCACCCGGAGAGCGTCCTGACCCAAGGCGGACACCGCATGCTCGCCAATTGGCTGCGAGTCTGCGGCTTCGAGGTACCCGAAGCACTGGTGTCGCGGCTCGAGAACGAGATGGCTCGGGCGCTCGGCGCCTGACACCGGTCGGCGGGAAGGCTCCGCTCGACCGGCGAAGGGCGGTCAGAACAGTGAGGCCTTGCCGACCACGACGGTCACCGATTCGTTCTTGCGGAGCTTGCTTCCGGGGGGCGGTGTCTGCGATATGACGCGGGCGTCGTCCCGGCTGCCGAGCGGGACCTTGCGTTCGCGAATGGTGAGCGTGTTCGGATCCCAACCGGCCTCCACCAGTGCGTCCTGCGCCTGGCGTGTGGACTTGCCCTTCAGATCGGGCACGGTGAACTGGTTGCCGCGCGAGATCATCACCTGAACCGTGCTGCCCACGCGGACCGATGTGCCGCCGTCGGGGGAGGAGTTGACCACCTGGCCTTCGGGAAGGTCGGAGTCGGCGCGCACGGTGACGACCTCGAGTCCGAGCTGGCGCAGCGCGGTGGTGGCCTCGTCCTCGGTCTGACCTGTGAGGTCGGGCAGGGTCACCTCGCTGGGACCGGTACCGATGTACAGGACGACGGTGCTGGTCACGGCGACGTTCGCATTGGTCTGCGGGGTGGATCGGACCACCTTGTCCTTGAGGGCCGTCGTCGATTCGATCTTCTCGGTCTTGACGGTCTTGAAGCCGCGCGTCGCCAACAGCGACCGGGCATCGGATTCGGACTTCCCCCGGAGGTCGGGGATCGCGACGCGCTGCGGTCCGGACGAGATGTACAGCGTCACCTCGGAGCCCTCCGGCGTCGGCACGTCGTCCCCGGGGACGGTCCGGGTGGCGAGTCCTTCGGTGATGTCCGCGCTGGCCTCGCGCCGCTCCTCGACGCTGAAACCGGCCTGCTGGAGATTGGCCTTGGCGGCGTCGGCGGTCAGGCCCGCCACCTTGGGCACGGCGATCTGGGTCTTCTCACCGGACCACGGCGCCCAGGCGAACAGCCCTCCGACGAGCACGGCGATCAGCAGCAGTGCGACGGCGACGAGCACGCCCTTGCGTCGGTGGATCGGGGTCGGCCCGTCGTCCTCGATCACCTCGGCGAGGCGATGGCTGTTGCGGCGCGACGGCAGCGTCTCGTTGCGCACCGGCATCCGAGTCGACTCGATCAGATCGGTCTGCTCCTGATCGGTCAGGAGCATCGGTGCGGACGGCTTGCCGCCGGCGAGCACCTTGATGAGGTCGGACCGGAAGTCGGCCGCCGTCTGGTACCGGTTGGCCGGGTTCTTGCTCATCGCCTGCATGACGATGGAGTCGAGTTCGGGTGTGAGCTCCGAGCGGATCGACGACGGACGCCGCGGGTCCTCGTGGACGTGCTGGTGGGCCACGGCGATGGGCGAGTCGCCGGTGAACGGCGGCTCGCCGGTGACGAGCTCGAACAGTACGCAGCCCATCGAGTAGATGTCGCTGCGCGGATCGACCTTGATGCCTCGCGCCTGCTCCGGCGACAGGTACTGGGCGGTGCCCATCACGGCGGACGTCTGCGTCATGGTGGCCGACGTGTCGTCCATGGCGCGGGCGATGCCGAAGTCCATCACCTTCACCGCGCCGGTCCGGTCGATCATCACATTGGCGGGTTTCATGTCGCGGTGCACGATGTTCGCGCGGTGCGAGAAGTCCATGGCCGCAGCGACGTCGGCCATCCAGGTCATCGCCTGCTTGGGCGCGATGACGCCGGACTCGCTGGCGCGCAGGATGTCGCGCAGGGTGTCGCCGTCGACGTACTCCATGACGATGAACGGCAGCGGTCCCTCGGGAGTGTCGGCCTCACCGGTGTCGAAGACCTGGACGATCGACGGGTGCGTCAGTTTCGCGGCGTTCTGGGCCTCCCGGCGGAAACGCAGATAGAACGACGGGTCTCGGGCCAGGTCGGCGCGCAGCACCTTGATCGCGACGTCGCGGTGCAGCAGGAGGTCGCGTGCGTACTGGACTTCGGACATGCCGCCGAAGCCGAGGGTCTCGCCGAGCTCGTAGCGCTCGGAGAGGTAATGCGGATCGAAGTCGCTCACATCGCTCGCCTCATCGTCCCGGAATCGTCACACCGGGGAGGATCTCGATCCCGCCGCCCGATTGGGACGTCGTCGGCGACTCCTCGTCGGTCGTCGTCTCGTCGGTCGTGGTGGTGGTCTCCTCGTCGGTGGTCGTCGTCTCGTCGGGTGTGCTCGGGGTGGTCGTCTCGTCGGTGGTGGTCGTCTCCTCCGGCGTCTGGGTCTGGGTGACGGTCACCGGCGGGGTGCTCTCGGTCGGTGCCGGAGAGTCCTTCGGACTGTTGACCACCCAGAACGCGACGAGTATCACGGCGGCCAGCAACAGCAGAACGGCGACGGCGGTCAGCACCTTGTGCGTGGTGCTCCAGCCGCCCTCTTCGACGGGGGTGGCCGCCGTCGACGGAGCGGACATCGGCCGCGGAGTGATCGGCGCCGGGGTCGGCGAGGTCATCGCGCGGGTCCCGCCGGGCACGGGTGCCGGGACCGGAGCCACGCCGCCCGCGCTGCGCGGACGAGGGGGTCGGTGACCGGCGCGGACCGCGGCGACGGCGTCGGCGAACTCACCGCCGGTGGCGTAGCGCTGTGCCGGATCCTTCGACAGCGTGATGTCGATGAGCTCGCGGACGGGCGCCGGGATCGACGACGGCAGCGGTGGCGGCGTGTCCTGGATGTGCTTCATCGCGACGGTGATCGCACCGTCGCCCAGGAACGGGCGGCGTCCGGTCAGCGCCTCGTAGCCGACCACACCGAGCGCGTAGACGTCCGACGCCGCGGTGGCTTCGCCGCCCATCGCCTGCTCGGGTGAGATGTACTGCGCGGTGCCCATCACCATGCCGGTCTGGGTGACCGGAGCCGCGTCGACGGCCTTGGCGATGCCGAAGTCGGTGATCTTGACCTGGCCGGTCGGGGTGATCAGGATGTTGCCCGGCTTCACGTCCCGATGCACCAGACCCGCGGTGTGCGCGGCCTGCAGGGCGCGGCCGGTCTGCTCGAGCATGTCGAGGGTGTGCGTCAGGGCGAGCTGGCCCATGCGGCTGATCACCGAGTTGAGGGGTTCGCCGTCGACGAGCTCCATCACCAGATAGGCGAGGGGATCGCCGCCGTTGCGGTCGGGTGTCTCGCCGTAGTCGAAGACGTTCGCGATGCCGGGGTCGTTGAGGCGGGCCGTCGTCTGCGCCTCGGTGCGGAACCGACCGAGGAACTCGGAGTCGTTCGAGTACTCGGCCTTGAGCACCTTGACGGCGACGCGTCGGCCCAGGCGGGTGTCGAGCGCCTCCCAGACCTGCCCCATGCCACCGGTCGCGATCAGCCGGACCAGGCGGTACCGGTCGGCGATGATGGTCCCGTTCTGCAGGCTCATCGGCCACCTCCCGTATAAGTGTTGATCACTGCACGTCCAATCGGGGCGGCAACGACGCCGCCGTATGAGTTCTGTCCCTGCGCGCCGTTCTCCAGGATCACAGCCACGGCGATCCTTCGGTTCGTGTTCGGCGAGAAAGCGATGTACCACGCATAGGGCGTCTCGCCGCCGTCCGACGAGTCCGAGTGCTCGGCCGTGCCGGTCTTCGACGCGATACCCGACTGCGACCCCGCCGTGCTCTGCTCGGACTTGAGCATCATGTCGGTGATCGTGTTCGCCTGATCGGTCGTCAGCGGGCTGTTCACCGTGGTCGGCGACGTCGTCGAGATGGTCCGCAGGTCCGCGGTCTGCAGCTTGTCCACCAGGTAGGGGCGCATGCGGGTGCCGCCGTTGGCGACGGTCGCGGCGATCACCGCGTTCTCCAGGACGGTCAGCCGGACGTCGCGCTGACCGATCGCACTCTGTCCGAGCGCGGCCAGGTCGTTGCCGATGTCGCCCACCGAGCTCTTGGCGACCGGCATCGGAATGCCGGCCGGATCCTCGCCGACGCCGAACGACTTGGCGGTCGAGGTGAACTCGTCGACCTTCTTACCGGGAACCTTCTCGGTGAGGAGCTGCGCGAACGCGGTGTTGCACGAGTGCTCGAAGGCCTGTGTCAACGTCACCGTGCCACCCGACGCGTCGGGGCACGTGGATCCCGAGTCGTTCGACAGGTAGGTGTCGCTGTCCGGGAGACGCCACCGTGCGTCCGCGGTGAGTCGGGTGCTCGCACCGAGGCCTGCGTGCAGTGCCGTGGCGGTCGAGACCACCTTGAACGTCGACCCGGGCGGGTACAGCGACGAGATCGCGCGGTTCACCAGCGGCGAGTCGGCGTCGTCGCCGGTCAGCGCGGTCCACGCCTTCTCGGCCTCGGTGAAGTCCTGGGTGGCGATCTTGTTGGGGTCGTAGCTCGGCGTCGACGCCATGGCCAGGATCTTGCCGGTGCCCGGCTCGATCGCGACGACGGCGCCGCGACACGGTCCGGCGCAGTCGGCGTTCGCCAGTTCGTGGTAGGCGGTGCGCTGCAGGCTCGGGTCGACAGTCGTGACGACGTTTCCGCCTCGCGGGTCCCGGCCGGAGAACATGTCCATGAAGCGTTGGGTGAACAGCCGGTCGTCGTTGCCGTTGAGCACGGAGTCCTGCGCGGCCTCGATCCCGCGGTCGGCGCGGTACACGAACGAGAAGTACCCGGTGACCGGGGCGAAGGCCCGAGGATCGGCCGGATACTGCCGCAGGTACTTGAACTTGCTGTCGGTCGGGACCGACTGCGCGATGACCGTGCCGTCGGAGGCGACGATCACTCCGCGCTGGCGTGAGTACTCGTCGAGGAGGACGCGGGCGTTGCGAGAGTCGTCGCGCAGTTCGTCGGCCTTGAAGACCTGGATGTACGTGGCGTTGGCCAGCAGCGCCAGGACCAGGACCATGGCCGCGACCGCGACGCGTTGGATGGGTTTGTTCACGGCCGCTGCACCGCCCGGGTCGCCATCGAGTCGACGCTGCGCTTCGGCTTGGGTTTGGGGGAGTCGGGTTCTCGCGCGGCGTTCGAGATGCGGATCAGCAGCGCGAGCAGCAGGTAGTTGGCCAGCAGCGACGATCCGCCGTACGCGAGGAACGGCGTCGTCAGACCGGTCAGCGGGATCAGCTTGGACACGCCGCCGAAGACGACGAACAGCTGGAAGACGATCGTGAACGAGAGGCCCGCGGCGAGCAGCTTGCCGAAGCTGTCGCGCACGGTGATCGCCGTGCGCAGTCCGCGCACCACCAGGATCAGGTAGATCAGGGTGATGGCGGTCAGCCCCACGAGGCCGATCTCCTCACCGAAGCTGGTCAGGATGAAGTCGGTGTTGGCGAACGGCACGATGTTGGGTCGACCCGATCCCAGTCCGGTGCCGAACAACCCTCCGGTCGCGAACCCGAACAGGCTCTGCGCCACCTGGTATCCGTACGTGTCGTACTGCTCGAACGGGTCCCGCCACACGGCCACGCGCACCTGGAGGTGGAAGAACAGCTGGTAGGCGATGACCGCGGCGAGTGCGAACAGGGTCAATCCGAGCATCAGCCAGCTGACTCTGCCGGAGGCGATGTAGAGCATCACCAACACGGTCACGAAGATCAGCAGCGACGTGCCCAGGTCCGACTCGAACGCCAACACCCCGACGGCGATGGCCCATGCGGCGATCAGCGGACCGAGGTCGCGGGCGCGCGGGAAGTCGATGCCCGCGAACTGCTTGCCCGCCGTCGTGAACAGGTCGCGGCGAGACACCAGGAACGACGCGGTGAAGATGATGATGAGGATCTTGGAGAATTCGCCGGGCTGGATGTTGAAGAAGCCGGCGCGGATCCAGATCTTGGAGCCGTTGATCTCCGACATCGACGACGGAAGGATCGCCGGGATCGCGAGGAAGATCAATCCACCCAGGCCCAGGGTGTACGCGTACCGGGACAGGGCTCGATGATCGCGCAGCAGGATCAGGGTCAGCGCGAACAGACCGATGCCGATGAACGCCCAGACCAACTGCTGGTCGGCGTTGTGGGTGCGCTCGGTGGCCTTCAGCAGTTCGTCCGACCGAGACGAGCCCAGATCGAGCCGGTGGATCATCACCAGACCGAGACCGTTGAGCACGGCGACCGCGGGCAGCAGCAGCGGATCGGCGTACGGTGCGAACCGTCGTACGACGAGATGGGCCGCCGCGCAGAGCGCGGCGAAGGCGGCCACGAACTTGGCGACCTCCCAGGTCAGCGGCTCACCTTGGGCGAGTTCGACGATCATGAGGGCGGCGGCCACGAGAACCACGGCGAATACGAGCAGCACCAGCTCGGTGGTGCGGCCCGTGCTGGTCGGCGGTGTCGTAGGGGGTGCGTGCCCGGCGGGAGCGGCCGTCATCCGGCCTCCCGGCAGTGGCGTACGCCCTCGTCGTCGGTGGTCGTGGTGGTCGGCTCCGGTACCTGCGAGGTCGAGGTCGGGGTCGACGGACGCTCGCCGGGACCGCGCGGCGTGGTCTTGGGCGGCTCCGGTGCGGGCGGAGTGCACAACGGCAGGAACTCGAGCTCGTTGCGGACTCGCTCCTCCGCGGCCGCCAGCGACAGGTTCTTGATGCTCTGGGAGGTGACGGCGTTGCGGCTCACCTCGGTCAGATCCGCGACGGCCATCGGGGTGCACGAAGCGCCCGCGTCGACGAATGCGACGGTCGGGTGTTCGGCGTGGCGATCGTCTACGCAGGCTTGTTTGTTCGGCGACTCGACGGTGAAGAACAGCAGTTTGTCGGGAGTCCCGTGATGGATCTCGACGTTGCCGTCGTCGTCGACGGTGACGAAGTTGCTGTTCATGGCCTGGGCCCGGATCACGAAGAACGCGGTCACCAGGGCGGCTATCACCAGCAGGACGCCGATGATCGCCAAGGGGAGTCCCCACCGGCGCTTCTCCGGCGGCGGGGCCATGGTGATGGTGGGTCGGGCGGTCGCCGGGGCGGGCGGACGCAGCGCGGCGGCGCGGCCGGCGGCCGTCCTCGGGTCGGGAACGTAGCCGTCCTGGTCGTCGTCGCCCGCGGCTCCGCCGACGATGGGGCGCGATTCGCCGTACTGATCGTCGACGACGTCGGCCACCACGACGGTCACGTTGTCCGGACCGCCCGAGCGCAGGGCGAGCTCGATGAGCCGGTCGGCGCACGCCTTGTGGTCCTCGATGCCGCCGAGCGTGTCGGCCAGGGTCTCCTCGCTGACGACGTCGGAGAGTCCGTCGCTGCACAGCAGGTAGCGGTCGCCCGCCCGCGCCTCGCGCATGATCAGGGTCGGCTCGACGGGTTGGCCGGTCAGGGCCCGCATGATGAGCGAGCGCTGCGGATGCGAGTGGGCCTGTTCGGGCGTGATGCGTCCCTCGTCGACCAGTGACTGCACGAAGGTGTCGTCGCGGGTGATCTGGGTGAGTGCCCCGTCGCGGAACAGGTAGCCGCGGGAGTCGCCGACGTGGCACAGGCCGATGCGGCTGCCCGCGAACAGGATGGCGGTGAGCGTGGTGCCCATGCCTTCGAGTTCGGGCGTCTGCTCCACTTGATGCTCGATGGCCTCGTTGCCGTTGCGGGTGGCCTGTTCGAGGGCGGCGAGGAGGTCTCCACCGGGTTCGTCGTCGTCGAGGGTCCGGAGCGCTTGGATCACGAGCTGGCTGGCGACCTCGCCGGCCGCGTGTCCGCCCATGCCGTCGGCGAGTGCCAACAGGCGGGCTCCCGCGTACACGGAGTCTTCATTGTTCGACCGCACGAGTCCGCGGTCGCTTCGCGCTATGTAGCGCAGGACGAGTGTCACGGGCGTAGCTCAATCACGGTCTTGCCGACCCGGATCGGGGTGTTGATCGGGGCTTTCACGGCGGTCGTCACTTTGGAGCGGTCGAGGTAGGTCCCGTTCGTCGACCCGAGGTCTTCGACATACCAGTCGTCGCCGCGCGGGGAGAGCCGAGCGTGACGTTCGGAAGCGTAGTCGTCGGTGAGGACGAGGGTGGAGTCGTCGGCGCGGCCGATGAGGACCGGCTGCGTGCCGAGGGTGATGCGGGTGTTCGCGAGCGCCCCCGCGGTCACGACGAGATACTTCGCCGAGCCGCGCGAGCGGGTGCTCCGCGCGCGACGACCCGATCGGGATGCGCCGATGGGGATGCGGCCGCTGGTGGCCGCGGAGAGGTCGCTCCGCATGGTGCGGATGATCGCCCAGACGAACAGCCACAGAAGTATCAGGAACCCGAACCGGGTCACCTGCAACAGGATGCCCTGCACCTGCGCGTCACCTCCCTCACGATGAACGTTCCGCATCCCGGCCGTGCGCCGGAATGCCATCAGCTGTCGGGGGACTCGGTGATCCCCCGACAGCATCTTATGCGGACTCGGTCTACTGGAAGCGGACCGTGATGTCGGAATGCCCCAAACGGATGCGGTCGCCGTTGGCGAGCTCCCAGGCGCTGACCTGCAGATCGTTGACGGTGGTGCCGTTCGTGGAGTTCAGATCGGTCAGCATCGCCGTCTGACCGTCCCAGCGGATCTCCGCGTGACGGCGCGACACGCCGGTGTCCGGCAGGCGGAACTGCGCGTCCTGTCCGCGACCGAGGACGTTCGAGCCCTGGCGGAGCGAGAACGTGCGGTTGCTGCCGTCTTCGAGGACGAGCGTGATGCCCGACGGGGCGTAGCCGCCGCCGGCCGCCGGAGCGGCGTAGCCCTGGTCGTAGGCGGGCTGCTGACCGTAGCCCTGCTCGGCGGGAGCCGCGTAATTCTGCTGGTCGTATGCGGGCTGCTGCTGGCCGTAGCCCTGGTCGTACACCGGCTGCTCGTAGCCGGGCTGCTGACCGTAACCCTGGTCCGCCGGTGCGGCGTATCCCTGCTGCTGGCCGTAGCCCTGGTCGTATGCCGGCTGCTCGTAGCCGGGCTGCGGCGCGTAGCCCTGATCGGCCGGTGCGGCGTATCCCTGCTGGTCGTAGGCCTGGGGCTGTGCGTAGCCCTGGTCGGCGGGAGCGGCGTAGCCCTGCTGAGCCGGGTCGTACCCGGCCTGCTGACCGTAACCCTGCTGGTTGTAGTCGTAGGCCTGCTGGTGACCGTAGCCCTGTTGGTCGTACGCGGGCTGCTGGCCGTAGCCCTGGTCGGCGGCGGGAGGCGCGTAACCCTGCTGGTCGTACGCGGGCTGCTGCGGTGCGTAGCCCTGCTGGTCGTACCCGGGCTGGGCGTCGTAGCCCTGCTGGTCGTAGTCGTACTGGGGGTACTGTCCGCCCTGTTGCGGGTAGCCGGGGTACTGGCCGCCCTGATCGTTTCCGGGGGGATTGGTCATGGCTGGGGCTCCTCGGTGACTAGCTGGTCCCGGAGCCGCTGCTGGTGCGGGGACCGGGCGTGGTGTGGCATCGGGATTGACGACGCCGTCGGTATGGAACTGTCCGGTGTGCAGTGACGGTATCTGATCGAACTCTACGACCACTGGTCCGTAAGTCTGCCACCCATTGTCGCGGATGAAGTCCTCCAAATGGCGGGAGAATATCTTCCTGTTCAGTTCGTACTCGCCGGACACGTGCTCCAGGTCGGACGGACTGAGCGAAATGACGTAACTGTTGGCGACGAGACTCGCTCCGTCGCCGAGGTTCTCGAGCGTGCTCTCGGCCTCACGTTGTAGGCTCTGCTCGATCTCCTGCGGTGCCACCTTGCCCCCGAATACCCGGGCGAAGCCACCGTCGACGGCGGATTCGAGCTTGCGCTCGAGGCGATCGAAGCGCTTGAGGATTCCCACCCGTCCCGTCTCCCTTCAGCGGTCTCATGGCGTGTCGGCGTGCGTACCGTGCCCGTCGATGTTACCGACCAGGCAAGCCCTGCGCCTCCTGTCCGTCACGCGCGCAATTGATGTCACACCGCGGGGAGCGACCGTCGGACGTCGACTCACCGGCTTATGCCCAGGTCAGCAGTATCGCGGGGTAACGATTTACGTTCCGCGCCGACTGCATGCTATCGTTTTCGAGTCCACGCGACATACGTCGAATGTGCGACGCCACGGGCGAGTGGCGGAATGGCAGACGCGCTGGCTTCAGGTGCCAGTGTCCTTCGGGACGTGGGGGTTCAAGTCCCCCTTCGCCCACAGTGAGCGGTTCAGGCCGAAACCGCAGAAGAGGTCAGGATGCAGAAATTTGTCCTGACCTCTTCTTTTGTTGATCCGTCTGATTGGTCTGCCTGTGGTCGTCGGTTTCGGGGACTCGTGTCTCTTGCTCCCTCCCGGAGTCGCAGTCCGCGGGTTAATTGCCAGAATGCGTGTATGTAGCGGGCGTGGCGTCGGGGTGGGTTATCGGTTTCGGCCGCCCAAGCCGTGACTTGGCAGTCCCGGTCGAGTTCGGCCGCAAAGAAAGCCGATGCGGACTTGAGGATCGCGTTGGCGCGCTTGAGCTCGGCATTCTCGCGTTTGAGCCGCTTAAGCTCCGCTGATTCCTCGGTCGTCGTCCCCGGCCGTGGCCAGCATCGACCTCGGTCTGACGACACCACTTCCGGATGGTCTCCGGCGTGCCCACTCCGAGCAGCTCAGCGACCTTGGTCATCGCCGCCCATTCCGACTCATGCTCAGCCCGAATCTCAGCGACCATCCGGACCGCCCGCTCACGCAACTCCGACGGGCACCTCTTCGACGTGCTTCCTGACATGACTCCATCCTTCCCAAGGAACAGAGTCTCCGGACACGCCGGGGCGATTCAGGGGCCGAGTTGGCTGATCCAGGCTGGGGGTGTGTGGTCGAGTTCGCGGCGGGCGACCTCGACGATGTTCTGGTAGCGCTGGTGCGCGGCGCGTGCTGCCTCTACGGCGGCGGGGTCGTCGCCGGGGAGTGCGGCGGGTGCGGTGCGCGAGCTGGTGACGGCACCGAGGTTGCGGAGGATGCCGGTGAGGTCGTCGACGTCGCGGTGGCGTCCGGCGGCGTGGACGAGGTGTTCGGGCGCGAGTCCGGTGTGGGCGTGCGCGGCCGCGAGCGCGGCGGTGAGGTCGTCGCGATCAGGGTGCTGTGCCCACCGGCTGGTGCTCTCAGCGGCGACCACCGTGGACAGTGATGTCAGGCGTTGATCGGCTAGGTGCAGGTTCGCGGCGTCGAGAGCGTCACGGGCAGTGACGACGGAGTCGGCAGCGAGGTCGTCGGCAGCGCGCCAGTACAGCGCGGCCGCGGGTGTCTCGGTGGGGAGCGGGTGGTGCGCGGCGGCGCGTTCGATGATGGGTTCGACGTCGATGCCACGGTCGGCGGCGGTGTCGAGGTGGACGTCAAAGCCGGAAAACCAAGACATCGACTTCGGGCAACCCGGGGCAGATCAGAGTCTCCGGACACGTCGGGGCGATTCACGCCATCGTTCGCAGTGTCAATGTCCACCTGGAGAAATTCAGGAAGCAAAAGTTCCGTGAGAAGCCGAGGAACAGAGATCTGTCGGTTCTTGTCGAAGAGACTGAACGACGCCTCGGCCACAACCTCGTTGTCGTCTACGCCCCACCGTGTGACGATCCCGTGCTGATCAGGTCCCAGGACCGTGCTCGTAAGGCGAGGGGCGCTGGACGCTCATGCGCCTGCAACTCTCTGGGTGAAGCGACTGGACGGTTAGTGACGCCGTAACTACGAAATCGCGCGGTGGCGGGTGGCCAGGCGTGGACGTGTATGAGCGTCTAACGGTTGCCACCTTTTGCTGCCTGTAGAACGCTGCAGAGCCACGCGGGGTCGTCGACCGGGAGGTCGTGGCCAGCCCACGGATGGAGAAACATCTGCGCTTCGTAGCGTTCTGCGATGTGCTGCGACATCCGGTGGTCGGCGAGACGGTCGCCGCGCGCGGCGACAACAGTGAGGGGGGTCGGCAGCGTCTCAGGCAGACGGAATCTTAGGCCAGCCAATGCTTGAGCTCGGACGCTAGCTTCTGTCGGTGGCGCATCGTGATGGAAATTCACCCACTGTCGCACCAGTTCTTCACTGTCTACGCTCGCGCTGGCGACTGTCAGTTGGGCAACCGCCCGCTCGTGTCCCCGGAGCGACCGGAACCGCCTGAGAGCCAGCACCGTGAGGGCACCGCGCGTGAGGTACTTGGGGCGGAACACGTCGCGGGCAAGTGTGTTGACTACAGCGCACAGCGAGAAGTCGTATGGATACCGCGAACACCAATCCAAGGCCACCATTCCGCCGAGCGAAATACCCAAGATCGCTCGATCCTCGTGCGCGAAAGGAAGGCGATCGCGCATGTCGTCGGTGATCTCCCGGATAGTCGACGGTGAGCGTCTTGTGTGCTCAGTCCCAAATCCGGGCGCATCAATGCAAGTCACGCGTTCGCCCAATTCAGCCAGAATGATCGGTAAGTCATGCCAGTGACGTTGCTCGCGAGTCAACCCGCGCACCAGAACCCATTCAGTCACTTCACTCCTAACTGGACATGCAAGACGTGCCACAGCGCATACGCCGCAGACGTCTGCGCGAATCACGCGCAGCATGTGCCCAGGAATAATACTAACATGCGCTCGTTTCCGAGACACGGGTTCTTGTTTGTACGCGAATGGTGCCTTACCGTGGTGGGCGGTACTGATTCGTTTCGTTCAGTGTTGGCACCCAGGGTGGCGAGCTGGTAAGGAGTGGAAGAATCTCTAAGCACAACACTAGGGTCGTGCCGTGCGCGAGTGGAGTGGGTTCGGGAACTTCAATATTCATGCGCGCGAGGTGCGTTGAACTAGAAGGATTTCTGAGCGAATGTTTACGTCTCGCATGCTCAGGAACTCATCGTGACAATCAATGGCGGCTGCGCCCCGTCCCAGTATCAGACTCCTCGGGTGCAACTGTTGGACGCTGGGCATCGCTGACTTCAGTGCCCATACTAGGGTCGACACCGCACGACCGGAACGCGACGAGGGCCCGTGGCGCGAACGACGAGAAGACGTTATCGCCTTATGTCACCGTCGCCCCTTAGTGGGACACTGCTTCGGGCGCACCCCGAGTTGTCGCACTATAGCGCAGCGACGAGCATGCCGGAATGGATTGGATCGGGTGTAACTGGTGCACCATAGCGTCGGAGACGAAGTCGTGGCCATAAAAGGTGCCATGAAAGGAATGCGTGGCACAATTGTTTGGAGGAATGCTCTTGCTGACGAGTATATTGTTCGATTCTCCGACAGGCAGACACTAAGCCTTGGGTGCGATTTTCTGGAACTATCTGGAGAGTAGGGATGCCGAAAAGGGTCGTGAATTAAGGCGTCCTGGCTGACGAGCACGCTCCTGATCACCGCGCGGTTGTCAGTGTGTTCACACTGAATGCGCGCCCGATCCGTGAGTGTCCTCGACTCACGTGGCTACTGTCGCCGTTGCCTTCGTAGTCGACTTCGCCTCGAATCGTCGACGAGCCAGCCTCACTGCTGCCAGGTTCACGGCCGCCGCGATGGCGCCGATCATCGTGATCGTGGCGATTGCCGCACCAAATCCGGGTGTTCCGTTGAACCCGGAGATGAGTCCGTCGCGCACGTAGGTAAGCGGGCTGACTGGATGAAGAGCACGGAGGGGGGCAGGCAAGGTCTCGACCATCCATATGCCGCCGTACGCAAACATTTGCAACATCAAGGCAGCCAGTGACGCCACGGCCCCCGCCACATATCCGAACGCGGTGAACAGGATCGAGACGAGTGCCACGTTCATCAGTGTCGCGGCCGCCGTTATGGCAACGACCTGTCCGAGCGATCCTGGCGACGGCGACGGGTCGAGGAACGCCCACAGGATGCCCCCTACCACTGTCATCACGGCGAGTGAGACCGCGCCGACCGCAGCGGCACGACGCAAGACCGTTCGGATCGTCGGAGGATCGTCGTGTCCAGTCAGGTATCGGTGACCGCGGAACGACAGGATGATCCGTCCCGGGATTTCCGGAGGGTTCGTCTCAAGGGAAGATGGATCTCATGGCAGCAGGAACGAAGCACTACTCGGCGGAGTTGAAGCGTGACGCGGTGACGATGGTGGTGGAGTTGGTGGGTCAGGGTTCGACGGAGTGGGCGGCGATGAAGAAGACCGCGGACCTGCTCGGTGTGGGCGCAGCCGAAACGGTGCGCCAGTGGGTGCGTAAGGCCCCCGGCGTCGGGGCCGCCTCGGTCTCCTCGGGCGGCGCTTCGGCCGATACGGCTGAGGAGGTGCGTCGGCTCCGCAAGGAAGTCGCCGAACTCAAACGTGCCAACGGCATCCTGAAGGCGGCATCAGCTTTCTTCGCGGCCGAGATCGACCGGCCACATCGCTGATCGTGGGGTTCATCGGCGCTCACCAGGGAAACCGGGTGGGCGCCGATGGTCTTGTCTGGGGAGTCGATTCGATGTGCCAGGTGCTCACCGAGCACGGTATGGCCATCGCCCCGTCCACGTACTACGAGTACCGTCGGCGGAGTCCGTCGGCGCGCATGCGGGCGGATGCTCGCGTCATCGACGCGATTTTCACCATGCGCCGGCAGCACCCGCTGACCCGCGTCCTGGGCTCACGCAAGACATGGATCATATTGCGCAGCAATGGAATTGATGTGGCGCGCTGCACCGTCGAGCGTCTCATGAGTGAGATGGGCTGGCGCGGGGCGTCGAAGAAAAAGTCCCCGCGCACCACGACCCCCAACCCCGAGCATCACCGGCCGGCCGACCTGGTCGACCGCCACTTCTACGCGGCCGCACCCAACCGGCTGTGGGTGGCCGACTTCACCTAATGGGAGTGTCGGGTCCGCACATCTGGGCGGGACGACATGGCGGCTGGTGGGTGGTCACTGAGATTTTACCGATTCCGGTGCATGGTTGAACCGAGCTGCTGGTGGGTGATTACTGACAGTTGAGTTCACGGATGCGTGCCGAGGTCTGAACGTAGACGGTGACCCCATCAGTCCGCCGCGGAGGTGCGTGTTCGGCTTGTGAGATGCCGCACCGAGAGTGCCGCCATTAGGTCGCCGCCCGCTCTCCGAGCTCATCGATTCGCCGGACCTACTGGCGGATGGCATCGGAAAGGATGTGCTCGATGATCACGTGCGGTATCGACTGGGCCGAGGACCATCACGACATAGCGTTGATGGACGACTCCGGCTTCATCATTGAACGTCGGCGAATCACTCATGACCCCAACGGTTTTGCCGAACTCCTGGCGATGGTCGCTGACCATGGCGGCACTGCGGACGACGTGCCGATCGCGATCGAGACCGATAAGAATCTTCTGGTTGTGGCGTTGGCTGGCGCGGGTTTCACCGTGTATCCGATCAATCCGCGGGCCGTCGCGCGGTACCGCGAACGCCACGGACAGGCGGGCAACAAGTCCGATTCGCGTGATGCCGCGGTGCTCGCCGACATCGTGCGCACTGACCGTCACCAGCATCGTCGGCTGCCAGCCAACAGCGAGCAGCAGCAGGCGATCAAGGCGCTGGCGCGTCAGCATCAGGAAGCGATCTGGGCGCAGAATCAGACGATCAGTCGGCTGCGTTCGGTGCTACTGGAGTTCTATCCTCAAGCGTTGCAAGCATTTCCGAAGCTCAAGCACCGAGCGGCGATGGAGGTTCTTTCAATAGCGCCCACCCCCACGGATGCGGCGAAGCTGACTCGCCCGCGGATCAGCAACGCGCTCAAAAGGGTTGGCCGACGCAACGACCCCGCCCTGGTAACCCAGATCCATAGCGATCTGCACGCCCCCGGGCTGCGGCAGCCGGATGCTGTGGAGGTGGCCTTAGGTCATACCGTAGCCAGTCTGGTCGCGATCATCGTGGCGATGCTCGATGCCGTCGCAGTGCTCGAGCGTGAACTCGTCACCGCATTCGCCGAGCATCCTCAAGCGGACATCATCGACTCGGTCCCCGGCCTCGGAGGTGTTCTCGGTGCGCGTATTCTCGCCGAAATCGGCGATGACCCGACGCGTTTCAGGTCACCAACGGGACTGCGATCTTTCGCGGGAACAGCGCCGGTGACGATCGCGTCAGGCCGCTCGCACTACGTCAAGGCCCGCAAAGTCCGCAACAGGCGTCTGGCCGATGCCTGCCACTGGTGGGCGTTCGCAGCGCTGACATGGTCAGCGCCGGCCCGCGAGTTCTACGACCGTCGCCGTGCTGTCGGAGACCACCACAACGCCGCACTGCGAGCCTTGGCCAACAAGCTCCTCGGGCGCCTGTGGTGGTGCCTGCAGCACGATCAATCCTGGGACGACACTGCCGCGTGGCCGCGAGCTGCCACACCCGCCGCCGCGTAACCCCGAACACCAACCACCACCACTACCTACTTGACATATGACTGGCGTGGGATGTCTACTGCCGCACCGTCGGCGGCTGGGCCTACACCGCGTTCGTCACCGACGTCTTCGCCCGCAAGATCGTCGGCTGGAAAGTCGCCGCGGAGATGACCTCCGACCTGGTCACCACCGCTATCGACAACGCGATTGACAACCGGAAACGTTGTGGCACAACGGCTTTCGATCATCTGATTCATCACAGCGATGCGGGGTCGCAGTACACGGCTCTCGCGTTCGGGCAACGGCTGGCCGCAGCGGGGATCGCCGCCTCGATCGGCAGCATCGGTGACAGCTACGACAACGCGTTAGCCGAATCGGTCAACGCCGACTACAAGAACGAACTCGTCGACAACCAGCCCCGATTCCACGGCGTCGCGGAACTGTCACTGGCCACCGCCGAATGGGTCGCGTTCTACAACCGGCAGCGGCCTCACAGCTACTGCCACGACCTCACCCCCGACCACGCCGAGCGACTCCACTACGATCGGATCGCCACCCTCAATCCGGAGGAGGCACTCACGACCTGAGCTCTCCGGAAACACCGGGATGGATCAGTTCGACTGCCGACCACGAGTGTGTCGACGCCTGACCGGTAGGCCGCCGACGGATCCGTGAGTTCAGTAGCGATCTGCCTGCTGCCGCTCTGCAACTGGCTGAGGCCGTCGAGGAGTGCCGTGAGCTTGCTGAGGTCTACTCCGGGCGCGGCCTTCTGTAGCTGCGCCACGGTGCGGTCAACAGTCGGGAGATTGACGGTGCCGACGAGATCATCTATGCCATCCGCCAGACGAGTGGCTCCCGCCCCGAGCTCATCGGTACCAGTCTGGAGGCGGCGCAGCCCGTCGGAGACCTGCTGCGCACCGTCATCGACCTTCTCCGCTCCGCGGGCCGCTGCTGTCACGCCGGGGGCCAGACGTCCAACAATACCGTCAGCGAGATCGTTTGCTCCGTCACGCAATTGGGAGGTGCCATCGCGCAGCTGACCTGAGCCGTTCGCAGCTGTACGGAGTCCGTCCCCGAGCGACTGGACGCCGTCGACAACCGTCCCGACCGTGGTACTCGACACACCCTTGAGTACCGCTGCGTTGATCTTAGACATCGCCGCGGCGCCGATGCTCGACGCCTTGAGTGTGTTGTTGTCGTTGTATGTCACCGTCATCAGCGCGGGGGCCACAGTGGCGTCGCCGATCTCCGACAACGTGGTGCTGAAGTCTGTCGGGATGTCGATCACGAAGTAGAAGTGCCCGCTGCGCAGCCCGTCGTATGCGGCTGACGAGTCGACGGACTCGAAAGCCAGTGAACCCGAATCGATGAGGTTCGCCGTCACATCGGCACCTGCGTGGACCTGGTCGTCTCCTTCGCCGGCAGGAACGTCGGCGTTGACGATCGCGACAGGCATGTCCTTGACTGTCTTCGTGGGGTCCCAGACCACCCACATATAGAGCGCAGCGAACGCGAGTGGCACGACCACAAGGACCGCCAGCAGCAGGCGCGCTACTCGGGAGCGTTGTACGCGTGTCCGGTTGCTTGCGTTGGGACTCATTTGTCCTCACCCTTCTTCGCCCGATTTCGGCCGAGCAAGATCACATCAGAGGTAGCTCACAACGAACGGTTCAGGTCAGGACACACAGGTGTTGTCGGCACTCTCGTGAATCACGACTTCTCCGAATCCGTTCGCCGTTGAGGCTTGCTAGATCAGGTGCCCGGGAATCCCTGGGGCAGTGGTGCCGGGTAGTCGAGCATGAACGTCGGTCCCGGGTCAGCGCCCCGAAGTATCGCGCTGATCCAGGCCTGTGCCGGCGCCCAGGTGACGCCAGCGTTGACAACGTGCTCAGGCAGCGGCGAAGTGATGAACCGGATGTTAGCGCCCGCGGCGCGATACTCTCTCACCGTCGGCACGACCACCGACGGAGGAATCAACTCATCCCAGACTCCGTGAAACCACAGAACGGGTGAGTCGGGGACATGACGGTCGAGGCTGATCTCGCGCAGGACCCGCTTGACCCCTGGCGCGGTCAACAGCGTCAGACCAGGACGGAAGTACTCACTGATCGGCCGGTACATGCCAGTCGCGACCGACGTATAAAGACAGCGGCGGGACATGTCGGCCACGATCTTCTGGCCCGCACGAGTGAGGAGCCTCTTCGCGTCGAAGACATCAGGATAATTGCGCGACAGCGAAGCGAAGGCCAACCACGTGGTGAAGTTCGCGATTCCGGTGACACCTGGCTGCTGTTTGACGCCGTACTCGGCCACGGCTAGCAGATCGCCCGGGGTTCCTCCCAGAGCGGTGCCTGCCAGTTCGATATCGGGTGCGTATGTTTCACGGAGTCCCGCGGCGCGGATGGATCCGGACCCTCCACCTGAGTATCCGTACAGAGCGAAGCGCGAATCCTTGAGGCTCAACGCCCTGTCGTTCTTCACCGCGCGCAGGCTGTCGAGGACCATCTTTCCCTCGTCCCACGTGTTGAAAGTGTTGTACTTGCCGTCGAAGTCGGGCACGTTGACCGCAAAACCCTGGGCAAGCCACGCTGCCGCCAGTGGCGCCTCCTTGAACGTCCCGACCTGCAGTGTGTGAGAAGGGTTGCACGCTGACGCCGTCGCGTCGATTGCTTCCTGGAACGACACCACCGGTCGGGGGCCTCCAATCCAGGGAATTCCCGGGACAATCACCGACGTCGCCGTGACGATCGGACGTCCGTGTGCATCTTCGGAACGGAAGAGGATTTGCTTGGTGTGCACTGGGAACGGAACGCCCAAGATGCGGGTCTGCACGATCCTAGTGCGCACAATCTGCCCGGGTCGGTAGGCATCGATGTTCGGAGGGTCTCGGTACCAGCGATCCTGTTCCGGTGTGCGGATCGGCAACAGGTCATAGATGTCGGGCTCGGTGGGGAGCTGTGGTAACTGATTCTGACTGGACGGAAAGTGCTGCGGAAAAGCGGGTTTCGCGCTAACGGTGGGTGGGCCAGCCAGAGCGAGCAAGGCTGCGGCACCGACAATGCTGAGCCTGACGCTGCGACGCTGCACCCGGTATGCCTGATAACGCATGTGTGATGCCCTTCATGGGAATGGTGTTGATGAATTACAGCACACACCCATGTTTGCAACAAGTCTACTTGTTTCAAACTACCGGTAATCTTTCGTCTATGACAGTGAAGGACACCGGGTCACCCCGTGCTGGGAGACGTATACATGGGCTCGACGCTGCCGAGCGGGCCGCGCAGCGTCGCCAGTTGCTCCTGCACACCGCATTGGAGCTGTTCTCTCAGAACGGGTTCTCTCAGACGTCGATCGAGGCGCTGTGCCAGACCGCTTACGTCGGAAACAAGGCGTTCTATGAGAATTTCGCAACCAAGGAAGACTGCTACCTGGCTCTATTTCAGAGGTGCACGAGTGATCTGCTCAACGTCGCGACGGCCGCGCTCGAAGAGGCAGATGCCGACGGATCAGACCCAACAGACGGGGTTGTCCGAGCGTTCGTCGGCGAAATGATGGCGGACCCTCGCATCCCGATTGTCCTCTTCGGTCAAGCGGCCGGAGTGTCGGCCGCCATAGAGAGGCAGCGTCGGATCAACCGTCGCGAAGCGGCCAGCCTCCTCAACTCTGTGTGGGCACGATCGGGACTGGAGCGGACTTCGTTCTCCGATGCCATGGCCGTCGCTGTGATTGGCGGGATCTTTGATCTCGTTGCTGACCTCCTTGACCGCAGCGGCGGAGCGCCGAGCGCGCATGACGCCAGCCAGTTGGAGGGGGAGGTTCTCTCGTTCGTATCGGCTGTCCGTACGGGGATGATGGCCTCATGACGGTGCAGCAGGTCCCATCAGGTCGTTGCGGGCCGTTTTAGGGTTTGCCCTCGGCGACGATCTGGCGGCTGGTGGCCGCCCTCTGTCATCGCTGGCCGTGAGCGGCTAGTCCGGCGCGGAAAGTGGTGTAGAAGAGTAGGACGTCGTCGGCTAACGATTGGGGGGACTCTGCTGTGCCATCGCTGTGGATGTCGTTCAGGTAGTCGATGACCACTTCGAACATGCCGGCTACCAGAGCCGCAGTCACTCGCCGCGGTGGTATGCGATAGCCATGGGAGGCCCAGACGGCTTCAACGAAGTCCGTGGTCCACGCGCGCTTGCGACGGCGGGCGCGCTCGACCGGGTCGGAAACAGTTCGAGACAGGCTGAACGCGACGAGGGCTTTACGGCGGTCAGCTACGACCAGATCTACGTACGTCCGAATGAGGTCTTCTTCCTGGGCTGGCCCGTCAGACTCGCCGTGGCCCGCAGCGCCAGCAGAGCTGGAGGCAAGAATGCTCTCCTGATAAGCGCCTGTGGTCCTCTCGTACAAGGCGAGAAAGCAGTCCTCTCGGCTGTTGAATAGCTGGTAGAAGCTCTTTGTGCTGACGTAGGCAGCTTGGCAGAGCAACTCGACCGAGGTGTTGCCGAAGCCGCGCTCGGGAAACAGATCCAGCGCCGCGTCGAGCAGCTGTGTTCGTCGTTGTTCTTCTCGCTCCCTAGCGCTCAGTCCGCGGATTCGTCTCGTCACCGGACGCCTCTCGCGCCGTGCTGCGTTGTTGTCGACACCGAGTCAGACTACCGGCTCGACACATTTGGAAACGGAGGCATGTTGTAGAAACTCTCCCTTGTTTTAATCGGCCATCGGTGGTTCACTCAAGTGATCTCCGCCATTGAGGGGCTGGGACGTGGCGGCATACACAAGGAGTGGTTGGGGCGGATGATTCGGTGGCGCGTTACGGAGACACAAGTGGCCGGCGAGGCTGAGCGAGGCGTATCCGTCGCTTGGGTGGGGGTGCGGGCGCTCGTGTGCGTCGCTTTATCGGCGGCGCTCGTCGTTACAGTTTTCGCTCCGTCGGTGTCGGCCGCGCCGGGATCGTCGAACTCGAAGGCGTGGACCCGTGACTATCAGGCATCGCACGAGTACGCGGGAGTTCACGTTAGTACGAGCGTGCCGGTCCGGATGTCCGACGGTGTGGTGTTGAGAGCGGACGTGTACCGTCCTGCCGATCGCCACAACCGGCCAACAACCGACAAGACGCCGGTGATCGTCAACATGACTCCGTATAACAAGCTGATCAGCATGATCGCGACGACTGCGACCAACATTCCCCGACTTTCGAAGCCGGTGATCGACTTCCTGGCATCTATCAATCTGTCCGGGACTCCGATCTCCGGGACCGAGAAGCTACTCAAAATGCTCCGCGGCGGCATGGTTAGTGCACTGTCGATGGATCCGAAACTCGTTCGGAGTGGATACACGCAGGTCGTCGTCGATGTCCGGGGGACAGGGACCTCGCAGGGCAAGTGGCAGGTATTCGGTCCGCGCGAACGCAAGGACACGCTCGAGGTCCTCGAGTGGGCACGTACCCGTTCGTACTCCAATGGGCACCTTGGCATGAGCGGAGTGTCGTACTCCGCGGTCAACCAGCTGCAGGCGGCGGCTGATGGCGCGAAAGGTCTTGACGCGATCTTTCCCGTCGCGCCAATGACTGACATCGTCTCTGATGTGGTGGCGCCCGGATCCGGCTTCGGTGCTGGCTTCCTGGGGTTGTGGTTGTTCGCGGTCAACGGGAGCAAGATGATCCCGGACTTGCCAAGGCTTCTCCGCGGCCGATTCGATCCGCGATGGCTTCGCGATCGGGTGACGGACCCTGCAGTCTTTGCGCGCGAGTACCTACAAGCGATCGCGGCACCGACCATGCGGGCTCTAAGTCCCGAGGCTCGACAATTGGTCACATACAGGTCGAAGTACCGAGAGTCGCTCACTACAGACATGCCGAAGGTCGACGTGCCGACCTTCTCGATCGGCGGTTGGCAAGACCTATTTACCAATGCCGAGGCAGACATGCTCAATCAGCTCAGCAGCCTCACGCCCGACAAGAAAAAGCTCGTTATGGGGACCGGTCAGCACCTGACCAACGGGTGGGATATGGGCGGGCGTGGCCAGCCGCCGACCATCGGGGTCTTACAGAAGGCGTGGTTCGACCGCTGGATCAAAAACGAGGATAACGGAATCGATGAGTTCCCGGCGATGACCAGCCATCTCCTGGGAGGCGGATGGCGACAGTCCTCGGAGTTCCCGCTTCCGACATCGCAGTATCGACGGCTGTATCTGACAGGGAAGACCAGTCACACATCGCCGACGTCGGTGCGTGACGGTTCGCTATCAGCGTCTCCGCCTGTGAACCGCGAACAGTGGACGGTCAGACCCGGCATTACGACGTTGTGTTCAGGTGACACGAACCGAGACCTGATCGGCTTCGTCGGATTCCTAGACGTGTGCAGTAAAGACAATCGGATCGCCGAGCGCGGCGCGCTTACCTTTACCTCTCCCCGAGTATCGACGTCGACGCGGATCAGCGGGCCGGTCAACGTCCATTTGCGTACCCGCGTCGACGCCCGTGATGGCTTCTACGTCGCGGTGGCCAGCGACGTCGCTCCGTCCGGACGGTCGGAGGTGATCTCTACGGGATCGATGAGCCTGTCCATCCGGGGCCAACTCGACCGCAGCCGGTCCAAGTACGCGACCGGCGGCGATCTCGTCGATCCCTATTACGCGTTCGACGGAGCGAGTCGACAACCGGTGAAGCCGGGGAGTTCGCACACAGTCGACATCGGACTGCTGCCGACCGATGCGCTGCTTAAACCGGGGCATCGGCTACGCGTGAGTATCTACGCTTTTAACGCTCCGCGAGCAATCTCGTTCGGCGTGATCAGTCGTGATACCGGGCTGCGACCCGAACACGTGGTGATCGACCCAGCTCACCCGAGTTGGGTGACCGTGTCGAGCAAGGAGGCAATCGCATGAACCGCATCAGAGGTCTGCGAACAGTCGTGATCGCGATCATCGCACTGACCCTCGTCCATGGTGGCAGCGCGACCGCAGCGCCATCACGGGACGCGGACTACGACAGGGCGCCGAACTCGACAGGACCCGGCGGTGCGTGGCCGAAGACCGTGCAAGGCGACATCCATTCGGAGTTCGCCGCTGCCGGCCCACACCGCGTGGTGGCTTCGAAAAGTTTGCACTCGTGTGACGACCTGTACGGCAGCCTCCAGAAGTTCTTCTTCTGGCTCCTCGGCGGAAACGACGTCGACAAGATGCGGTGCACGCACGCGTTCCCACATGGTCTGGAGTCGCCGATCGGGATGATGTACTACTATCCCAAAGATCTACCGTCTCTCGCGCCAGCGCCGACGGTTGTATGGACTCCCGGGCTCGACGGTGATGCTGGCCAGTACGATGCCATCGCACGCCTGTGGGCCAGCCGCGGATACGTGGTAGCAATCCCTTACAACTTCATCAACTCGTTTCCAACGGACCCGTTGTGGGGCGTCCAGGCACTCATCGCTGAGACGAAACGGCCTGGATCTGCACTCCATGGCCACGTCGACCTCTCGCGCACCATTCTCGGAGGCCACTCGGGTGGCGCCGGAGCAGCGTTCTGGGGTGCCAGCTACATCCCGACGCATGAACGACTCATCGACCCCGACTTGAAGATCATCGGCGCGCTTAGCGTCGGAACCGGCATCCAGGCGCCAACCGGGTTGGCTGTCACCGTGCCCATGCTCACCATCACCGGAAACCTCGACGTCATTACCCCGGACTTCCTGTGGCCGCGACTCGATCACGCGACAATATTTCAGGCGCCAGCCTACATCGCAACGGCGTTGAACGGCACACACTTCTTCGTCAACGCCGACATCCCTAACAACCCGGCCGCCGGGCTGTCGACGGCCTGGTTCGAACACCTGGCTAAAGACGACCAAAACGCGAATCGGATATTCGTCGGCAAGCACTGGACGCTGCCGCACGATCAGGCGTTCATGGCCGTGCAACGCAACACGTTGGCAGCGAGGGCCCGCTGAACGCAAAGAATTGGACATTCAAATTGAACAGGAAACCCGTGAAACATCGTGTATTCGCCAGATCTGCGGCGCTTGTAACCGCATGCGCGGCAATCGCGTCCTCGTTCGCCACTGGATGAACACGGGCCGAGCCCACCTCCCCAACCACGAGTCAGGAAACGGTTGAGCGGGCACCCCTAGTGCCACTGCCGCAAGAACTCGATTGGACGAATTACGCTCTCGGCAGCAGGCGAGCTCATGAGTAGGCGCAGGGTCGACGATCTCGATACCAGCTACTTCGATTAAGCATGCAGACATGACCAGCACTTGATCCAGAGTTCGTCGACCTGATCGGCACCGTCGATCAGCAGTTCTTTCGACTGTCGCTCCGGAGATATCGGCTCGGTGACTGCGGTGTCGGTAGTCTCCTGGATAGTCCCGCTGCCCCCCTGGCGGGGCGAGACTCGCGCAGCGCTTGCCCCCCCCTGAGCCTGCGCGAGTCGCCCCCCCGGGGGGTGCTGACTCTTCGTGGCGAGTCGACCGCGTATCACGGTGACGAAAGAAGGAGTCTCGTAGTGGCTGACTCACTGTGGCAGGTCCCCGATATCCGGTCCAGGTCGTTCTAGTGTCGCGTGTCGTTAATGAGTTGATGGTTTGCGGCTTGCGATAATGGGATATGGCGAATTCTCCGGCCCCGGCGCTGCAATTGCGTGAGGGCGATGCTGCTGAACTGGACCGGCTGTTGCGGTCGACCTCGACGTCGGCGGGCCTGGTGCGGCGTGCGCGGATCGTGTCGCTGGCGGCTGCGGGTGTGGCGAACACGCGGATCAGCGAGGTGGTCGGGACGTCGGTGCCGACGGTCCTCAAATGGCGTGACCGCTATCTTCATGGCGGCCTGGACGGCCTCCTCGATGCTGACCGACCGGGCCGTCCGCGGCATCTCGATCATGCCGAGGTCGTTTCGGCTACGTTGATGCCACCGCCGAAGAAGTACGGCGTCACGCACTGGTCCTCACGCCTGTTGGCCGGCCATTTGGGGATCGGGAACGCCACCGTTGCCCGTGCCTGGCGCGAATACGGGGTTCAGCCGTGGCGGTCGGGAACCTTCAAGTTCTCCACCGATCCCGAACTGGTCGCCAAGGTCACCGACGTCGTCGGCCTGTACCTGGAGCCACCGGAGAACGCGATCGTACTGTGCGTGGACGAGAAATCCCAGATCCAGGCCCTGGATCGGACCGCACCGATGCTCCCGATGCAGCCGGGACAGATCGAACGCCGCACCCACGACTACAAACGACACGGCACCACCACACTGTTCGCCGCGTTGGAGATCGCGACCGGACAAGTCACCGCAGCCGTCAAGCCACGACATCGCCACCAGGAGTTCCTGGCGTTCCTGCGGCAGATCGACCGCGCCTACGGCAACCGGGAACTACACCTGGTGATGGACAACTACGCCACCCATAAAAAGGCTGAAGTCCGCGACTGGCTCGAGCAGCACCCGAACATTCACATCCACTTCACCCCGACCTCCGGCTCCTGGCTCAACCTCGTCGAAGTCTGGTTCGGCATCATCGACCGCCAAGCCATCCGCCGCGGCGTCTTCACCTCAGTCAAAGACCTCAACGCCAAAATCCGCGCCTTTATCAACGGCTGGAACGACCGCAAACACCCCTTCGTCTGGACCACGACCGCCGACGAAATCCTGAAGAAAGCACAACCATAAACTATCTAACGACACGCGACACTAGAGCCAGTTCCTACTTGTTGTTGGTCAGTTGATCTCGCACCCGACGGGGTGGTGCCGGTGGGTGCATCGGGCAGCGTACTCGGCCGGTGTCTGGTAGCCCGGCGCCGAGTGCCGGTGCCGGTGATTGTGCTCGTCTTTGAAGTCCTCGATGACCACCCGTGCCTCCAGGAGCGTGGGCCAGCAGTTACGGTTCAGGCACTCGTCGCGGAGCCGGTTGTTGAACGACTCGATGAACCCGTTGTTCCACGGCGTACCGGGCGGGATGTAGGAGATGCCTACCGTCCCTGCACAGAAGTCCCGCAGCGTCTCGGAGATGAACTCCGGGCCGTTGTCCATGCGCAGCACCATCGGCGGCCCACCCCAGAGCGCGAATGCCTTCTCCAACTCCTCGATCAGCCGCTCGGCGGTGATCGAACGGTCCACGATGCTCAGCAACGACTGTCGGGTGTGTTCATCGACCATCGAGGCGATCTTGATCTTGGTCCCGTCAACGGTGGAATCAAACTGAAAGTCCAACGCCCACACCACCTTGGGTGCGTCGGCGGCTACGACCGGCACCGACGATTGCCCGGCTCGTTTACGACGCGGCCCGCGCCGGACCTGCAGCCCTTCTTCCTTCCATAGCCCGATGTACCTTCTTCTTGTTCACCTCGATGCCGTCGTCGAACCGCAGGTGCGCCCACGCCCGCCGGAACCCGTGACGGGGATTCTTATGGGCGTAGGTGCGTAGCTGCTCGCGTAGACCGGCGTCGGGGTCGGCTGATGTCTGCGCCCGCGGCAGCGACCGGTACGCCGACCGGGAGAGCCCAACAACCTTGCACGCCTTGCGCTCGGACAGCTTCTTGACGTCCTTGAGCATGCCGATAGCGGCGCGTTTGGCCGTTGGGCTCAGAATTTTCCCTTCGCGATCTCCCGGAGTGCGTCCTTCTCCAACTCGGCGTCGGCGAGTAGCCGTTTGAGCCGGCCGTTCTGCTCGCGGAGTTCTTTGAGTTCCTTCGCTGCGTCTCGGTCCATGCCGCCGTACTGGCGGCGCCAGTTGTACAGCGTGGCCGCGGACACTTCCAGGTCCGCGGCGATTTGCTCGCCGGTCTTGCCTTCGGCGGCCAACTCGTCGGCCCGGCGCAGCTTACGCACTATGTCCTCCGCCGTGTGACGCTTACGTCCTGCCATGATCCTCATCGTCCCTTCTCAGCCCTCACCAGGGCAATCAGGACTCAAAAACACCATGGACCACTTCGCGGGGAACATGCCATAGGCATTCATTTCCATGTAGTCCGCCAGGGATCGGGATCGATGGTAGCCAGGCCGACCCACGGCTTTGGCGGGTCCAATCGCTCCGAAATGCATCGTCGCGAGTACGTAAACGTATGGGCCGAGGCTCGGAGCTTGACCCCTGATCGTGGACGCGCGGAATCCAGCACACTGCTGGGGAAGCGAGAATCCAAGGATGGCCAGGAAGCACTACACCGACGAGTTCCACTGTCAGGCGGTGGACTTGTACGAGTCCACGCCGAGCGCGACGCTCAAGGGGATCGCCGCCGATCGGGGCGTGTCCCGTGGCGCGTCTGTTTTGGCAGTCTGAACCACACCAGGTTTGATGCCGTTCCTTTCTGAGTCAGGAAGGATGACAATCATGCCCAAGAAGATCGACCCCGAAGTGAAGGCGCGGGCGCTGCGCCTGTACGCCGAGCACGGCCAGGAGTATCCGAATCCCACGGCGGCCGCGACGGCGATCGCCCGGCGGGTCGGTGTCGGCAAGGAAACGGTCCGAAGATGGATCAACCAAGCCGATATCGATGCCGGTGCCCGTCCGGGCACCACGAGCGAGGAATCAGCCGAGCTCAAGCGTCTCAAGGCCGAGAACAAGCGCCTGCGTGAGGACGTCGCGATTTTGCAGGCGGCAACGACTTTCTTCGCGGGGGCACTCGACCCCCGAAGCCGATGATCATGGGATTCATAGAATCCCTGCGGGACAAGGGATTTGCGGTCGAGTCGATCTGCCGAGTGCTCACCGAGCAGGGCTGCAAGATTGCCGCACGAACTTACCGGTCCTGGCGCACCACGCGCCCGGCCGCCCGCACCGTCACCGACGCGAAAACCGTCGACGCGGTCCGTTCAGCGGCCTGGGCCACCATGACAGACGGGCGACGGAAGATGACCCCGGAAGGCCTGTACGGGCGGGTGAAGATGACCAACTATCTGCGGCGCAACGGTGTCGTGGTCACTCCTGGTGCCGTTGATCGGGCGATGCGGCTGCTGGGCCTGTCTGGGGCGGTCCGCAACAAGAAGGTCCGCACGACGATTCCGGCAGAGGACGGCATCCGGGCCGGTGACCTGGTGAACCGGGACTTCACCGCGACCGCCCCCGATCAGCTGTGGGTTACCGATTTCACGTAATGGGAGTGTCGGGTCCGCACATCTGGGCGGGACGACATGGCGGCTGGTGGGTGGTCACTGAGATTTTACCGATTCCGGTGCATGGTTGAACCGAGCTGCTGGTGGGTGATTACTGACAGTTGAGTTCACGGATGCGTGCCGAGGTCTGAACGTAGACGGTGACCCCATCAGTCCGCCGCGGAGGTGCGTGTTCGGCTTGTGAGATGCCGCACCGAGAGTGCCGCCATTAGGTCGCCGCCCGCTCTCCGAGCTCATCGATTCGCCGGACCTACTGGCGGATGGCATCGGAAAGGATGTGCTCGATGATCACGTGCGGTATCGACTGGGCCGAGGACCATCACGACATAGCGTTGATGGACGACTCCGGCTTCATCATTGAACGTCGGCGAATCACTCATGACCCCAACGGTTTTGCCGAACTCCTGGCGATGGTCGCTGACCATGGCGGCACTGCGGACGACGTGCCGATCGCGATCGAGACCGATAAGAATCTTCTGGTTGTGGCGTTGGCTGGCGCGGGTTTCACCGTGTATCCGATCAATCCGCGGGCCGTCGCGCGGTACCGCGAACGCCACGGACAGGCGGGCAACAAGTCCGATTCGCGTGATGCCGCGGTGCTCGCCGACATCGTGCGCACTGACCGTCACCAGCATCGTCGGCTGCCAGCCAACAGCGAGCAGCAGCAGGCGATCAAGGCGCTGGCGCGTCAGCATCAGGAAGCGATCTGGGCGCAGAATCAGACGATCAGTCGGCTGCGTTCGGTGCTACTGGAGTTCTATCCTCAAGCGTTGCAAGCATTTCCGAAGCTCAAGCACCGAGCGGCGATGGAGGTTCTTTCAATAGCGCCCACCCCCACGGATGCGGCGAAGCTGACTCGCCCGCGGATCAGCAACGCGCTCAAAAGGGTTGGCCGACGCAACGACCCCGCCCTGGTAACCCAGATCCATAGCGATCTGCACGCCCCCGGGCTGCGGCAGCCGGATGCTGTGGAGGTGGCCTTAGGTCATACCGTAGCCAGTCTGGTCGCGATCATCGTGGCGATGCTCGATGCCGTCGCAGTGCTCGAGCGTGAACTCGTCACCGCATTCGCCGAGCATCCTCAAGCGGACATCATCGACTCGGTCCCCGGCCTCGGAGGTGTTCTCGGTGCGCGTATTCTCGCCGAAATCGGCGATGACCCGACGCGTTTCAGCTCACCAACGGGACTGCGATCTTTCGCAGGAACAGCGCCGGTGACGATCGCGTCAGGCCGCTCGCACTACGTCAAGGCCCGCAAAGTCCGCAACAGGCGTCTGGCCGATGCCTGCCACTGGTGGGCGTTCGCAGCGCTGACATGGTCAGCGCCGGCCCGCGAGTACTACGACCATCGCCGTGCTGTCGGAGACCACCACAACGCCGCACTGCGAGCCTTGGCCAACAAGCTCCTCGGGCGCCTGTGGTGGTGCCTGCAGCACGATCAATCCTGGGACGACACTGCCGCGTGGCCGCGAGCTGCCACACCCGCCGCCGCGTAACCCCGAACACCAACCACCACCACTGCCTACTTGACATCTGACTGGCGTGGGATGTCTACGTCAAGACCCGGGCAGGGTGGGTGTACGTGGTGTTCATTGTCGACGTGTTCTCCCGCCGGATCGTCTCCTGGCACGCCCAAACAAGCAAGGAGACCTCACTGGTACTGATCCCGCTGCGGATGGCGTTATGGGTCCGCCGCCACGAAGGCCATCCGGTGCTCGCCGGTAGGCTCGTCCATCACAGCGATGCGGGCAGCCAGGGCGGATTCAAATGGTCGTCGCAACACCTTGACTGTGGAGGTGTTCAGCAGTGGCGACAAAGGACTGGTCTGCGAAGACGAGCGGGGTTCTGGAAGGGGCTCGGCGGCAGTGGCGTGCCGATCGGGCACTGCGCCCGCCGATGCGCTCGCCCGGACGGCCCGAACCCTCTCGGGCGGTGCAGCGGCAGTTCTGGCGCCTGATCGCGACGGGCATCAACTCGGCCGAAGCGGCGTTGACGGTGGGCGTGTCTGTGCCGGTTGGCGCTCGCTGGTTCCGTCACGCTGGCGGTATGGCTCCGATCTCGCTTGCTGAACCTACCGGCCGCTATCTGTCTTTCGCCGAGCGTGAGGAGATCGCGCTCCTGCGCGCCAGGCAGGTCGGCGTGCGTGAGATCGCACGCAGGACTGGCCGCGACCCGGGAACGATCTCGCGTGAGTTGCGCCGCAACGCAGCCACGCGCGGTGGGAAGCAGGAGTACCGCGCGTTGGTGGCGCAGTGGAAAGCCCAGCAGGCGGCGAAGCGACCGAAGACAGCGAAGCTGGTGACCAACGACCGGTTGCGTGGGTACGTCCAGGAACGACTGGCCGGCAACATCCGTCGACCGGACGGCAGGGTTGTCGTCGGGCCTGAGCCGCCGGCATGGAAGGGGCTGAACAAGCCGCACCGGCAGGACCGTAGGTGGGCGCTGGCGTGGAGCCCGGAGCAGATATCGCACCGCCTGAAGGTCGACTTCCCCGATGATGAGTCCATGCGCATCAGCCACGAAGCGATCTACCAGTCGCTGTTCATCCAGGGCCGTGGCGCCCTCGAACGTGAGCTCGTCACCTGTCTGCGAACAGGCCGTGCACTGCGTCGGCCACGGGCTCGAGCACAGAACCGACCACACGGGCATGTCACCGCCGACGTCGTGTTCTCCAAACGCCCCGCAGAGGCAGCCGACCGCGCCGTTCCCGGGCACTGGGAGGGCGATCTGATCATCGGTACGGGCCGGTCCGCGATCGGCACGATCGTCGAACGCGCGAGCCGCTCGACCCTGCTGGTGCATCTGCCGCGGCTGGAGGGCTATGGCCAGAGCCCGCCGGTGAAGAACGGCCCGGCGCTCGCCGGCTATGGCGCCGTCGCGATGAACGTCGCGCTCACAGCGTCGATGATGAAGCTTCCCGAACAGCTCCGTAGGACGCTCACCTGGGACCGCGGCAAGGAACTGTCCGCCCACGCCCAGTTCGCGCTCGAAACGGGCACGAAAGTGTTCTTCGCCGACCCTCACTCGCCCTGGCAACGGCCGACGAACGAGAACACGAACGGATTGTTACGTCAGTACTTCCCGAAGGGCACGGACCTGTCCCGGTGGTCCGCCGACGACCTCGAAGCCGTCGCTCTCGCGCTCAACAACCGGCCCCGCAAGAGCCTGGGCTGGCGCACTCCCGCCGAGGTGTTCGCCGAGCAGCTATGCTCGATCCAACAACCCGGTGTTGCAACGACCGATTGAACGCGCCCAGTACACCTCGTCGGATCTGACCGGTGAGCTTGCGTTGCAACGGATTTCGGCGTCGATTGGGTCGATCGGTGACGCCTATGACAATGCGCTCGTCGAGTCGGTGAACGGCTTGTACAAGACCGAGTGCATCCGCACCACGATCTTCCATCCAGGGCCGTTCAAGACACTCTCCGACGTCGAGTACGCGACATCAGAGTGGGTCGACTGGTACAACAATCGCAGGCTGCATTCGCACCTCGGGCACATCCCGCCCATCGAGTGCGAACACAGCCACTACGCTGCCCTCAACCCCGAGCCGCAGCCCGCATAGGAGCGGCAGAGAACCTAGGGTGGTTCAATCGATATCGATGTGGACCGGGGTGTGTTGACGTTGTCGGCGCAACGGTCGGTCCGGTCGGCCGAGTCGGTGAAGTGGTTGACCACCGAACGGTTCTCGGGGTCGTTGCGTCGTCAGATCTCTTTGGGTGATGGTGTGGATGCGGGCAAGATCAGTGCCCGCTATGACAACGGGGTTCTGAGCGTGACGATCCCGCTGGCTGAAGCGGCCAAACCCCGCAAGATCTCGGTCGAGCACGATAGCGAGCTCCGCGAGCTGACTGCGGCCTCTGAATAGAATACCCGACAGACTCGATCAGCACTACGCCCGACCTCTCGTGCGGCAGGGGTCGGGCGTTGTGCTTGTCTGCCAGATGTGCGGCATCGAGGTCCGGTATCGATGCGAAATGGGCGAGACCGGTCAGGGCGGGGTCTGTTCGCGTGGGACGCGCAGGAGACCGTAAAGGAAGGTGACGGTGAGCAAGACCGCTGCCGAGCCGATCGCCCACCATGTCCATCCGGTGGTTAGTCCGTGTCGGGGAGCGGCTACGACTGCGATGAATGTCGTTGCGATAGTCGACAGGGTCGCCAGGATTCGTACTGTCAGGACGATCGACACGGCGATCGACCATGCTGTCCACCGGATCGACGTCCTCATGGTCTAACGCTATGTGCGGCGAAACTGTGTGTGCACCAACGGGACATCTATACGTGACCGAAGCCACCGTTCCCTCATCGAAGGGCCTGACGATCGGGGCTGCTGCACGGATAGGTGACATCTGATCTGTGGTGCCGAGAGGTGCTGCTGGAAGGATGTGCATCGTGCCGAAGCCGTATCCCGAGGAGTTCCGCGACGACGTGGTTCGTGTCGCCAGGAACCGCGAACCAGGCGTCCATCTGAAGCAGATCGCTGCCGACTTCGGGATCAGCGAGTCGTGCCTGACGAACTGGTTGAGGACCGCCGACGTCGAGGACGGGGTCAAGCCCGGAACGACGTCCGAGCAGTCCGCGACCGAGCGTGAGCTGCGCAGGCGGGTCCGGTTGCTGGAGCAGGAGAACGAGGTGCTCCGCCGGGCGGCGGCGTATCTGTCGCAGGCGAACCTGCCGGGAAAATGATCTACCCGCTCGTGCGCGAGCTGGCCGTTGACGGGATCCCCGTCGCGGTGACGTGTCGGGTTTTGAGGATCGCTCGCCAACCCTACTACCGGTGGCTCGCCCGCCCGGTCACCGACGCCGAACTGGTGGAGGCGTATCGCGCGAACGCGTTATTCGACGCCCACCGTGACGATCCGGAGTTCGGTTACCGGTTCTTGGTCGACGAGGCGGTCGAAGCCGGCGAGGCGATGGCTGAGCGGACCGGCTGGCGGATCTGCTCGTCCAACCGCTGGTGGTCGGCGTTCGGCAAGAGACGCGGCAAGCACGGTAAGAAGCCCGGCCCACCGGTCCACGACGACCTGTGCGCCTACGTCGACCGGCACGGCGTGACCCGGCACGAGTTCACCGCAGGCGCCCCGAACGAGCTGTGGCTGACCGACATCACCGAGCACTGGACGAGCGAGGGTAAGCTCTACCTCTGCGCGGTCAAGGACGTCTACTCCAACCGGATCGTCGGCTACTCCATCGACTCGCGAATGAAGTCCCGGCTCGCCGTCATTGCGTTGAACAACGCCGTCGCCCGCCGCGGTGACGTCGCTGGCTGCGTCGTCCACAGCGACCGCGGCTCGCAATTTCGCAGCCGCAAATTCGTCCACGCGCTCAACCGCCACGCCATGGTCGGCTCGATGGGCCGTGTCGGCGCGGCCGGGGACAACGCGGCCATGGAGAGCTTCTTCAGCCTGCTGCAAAGGAACGTCCTCGACCGGCGCACCTGGACCACCCGCGAAGAGCTCCGGATCGCGATCGTGACCTGGATCGAACGGACCTACCACCGACGCCGCAGACAGGCCGCCCTCGGCCGTTTGACCCCAATCGAGTTCGAGACCATCATGACCACGCCAGCCACTCAGGCTGCGTAACCGAAACTGTCACCCGATCGTGCAGCAGCCCCTCCGACATTAATGGGGGGTGTCTGTGCGGGAGCGGGTGAGCACGGTCAGGACGGGCTCTGTTCGTGTGGGACGCGCAGGAGACCGTAAAGGAAGGTGACGGTGAGCAAGACCGTTGCCGAGCCGATCGCCCACCATGTCCATCCGGTGGCTAGTCCGTGTCGGGGAGCGGCTACGACTGCGGCGAATGTTGTTGCGATAGTCGACAGGGTCGTCAGGATTCGTATCGTTAGGACGATCGACACGGCGATCGACCATGCTGTCCACCGGATCGACGTCCTCATGGTCTAACGCTATGTGCGGCGAAACTATGTGTGCACCAACGGGATACCGATACGTGACCGGAGCCACTTGTAGGCGGTCGGAGTGGCTGTGTTGCACACTCGGCTGACCAACTTGCCTGGGCATTACAGCTGGACCGCTGGTTGCTCGGGGCCTGGCGATCATGCCGGGCCCCGAGCGCGTGTCACGCGAATTCTGAGTTGTGAATCGGTGTGAGTGGTGTGGTGTCGCGGTCGGCGATGTGGGCCGGACGCGGCGCTGCGGCGCCGTAGGGGGCGGCGGGTGCGTTCTCGACGCTGTTGAACACGAGGAACACGTTGGCCCGTGAATAGGGTGTGATGTTGTTGCTCGACGCGTGCATCGAGTTCGAGTCGAAGAACAGCGCATGGCCGGCGGGTCCGGTGAACTGTTCGATCCCGTACTCGAGGCCGAGTTCGGTGACTGCGTCGTCGGACGGCACCCCGACCTTCTGCTTCTGCAGTGATTCGCGGAAATTGTCGTCCGGCGTCTGACCGACGCACGGTACGAACACGCGGTGTGCGCCCGGCATCAGCATCAGTCCGCCGTTGAACGCGAAATTATCCGTCAATGCGATCGACAGACTGACGGTGCGCGGAGCGGGCAGGCCGTCTTCGGCATGCCAGGTCTCGAAATCCGAGTGCCAGCCGAAACCGGTGCCGACCATGCCTGGCATCGCGTTGATCCGAGACTGGTGGATGTAGACCTCTGAGCCGAGGATCTGGCGGGCTCGGTCGAGGATGCGGGGCGTGCGTGCCAACGCGTCGATCACGGGACTGTGTCGGTGGACGGCGAAGATCGACCGGACGGCGTCGCTGCCGTGTTCGCGGATGATGGCCCCTGATGCCTCCACCTCGGAGTCGTTGGCCAACCTCTCGAATTCAGTCCAGCATGCCTGCACTTGAGCAGGTGTCAGCAGACCCGGCTCGATATGGAATCCCTTCACGACATACGCTGCGACTTCGGTATCGGTAAATGGACCGTTGTCGGCCTGACCCCACACGGTGGGGTCGGTCCTGCGCATCATCGGCGCGGCTTGGGTCAGTCGTGTCGGATAGCAATCATGCACAGTTGTCGCGGTAGTCAAGGAATCCTCCTCCCGAGAAGGCGCCCCGATACTGACGTCGAGACGCCATGTTGATCGTTACACACTCAACTTAGCACTCTCTCCAGGAGACTGCTAATAGCATGTTCGGCGCTCGATAGGGCTGAGTGTCGGGCACCGACTACTCTGGCGACGCGGTCTTCATCATTGAGCGGCCTGGATCTGGCGAAACACCGACCGGTGGTCGGTAAGAGTGAGTGCTCTCGACATCGCGCTCAAAGTCGCGCAAATCGCCTCCCCGTTCCTCGCTGCGGGAGTAGCTGTCCTCGGCTTCCGACTCACGATCGGTCAGAAGGACCGCCACGACCGAAGGTCGGAGTGGTGGCGGCGAGCCGCCTGGGCGCTCGAACACATCGACAACACCGACGACACCGACACGCTTGGATGGTCGATTCTCGACGCGCTTTCGGACTCGGACCTGGCGACAAGCACCGAACAGGCGATCATCGAGGCGATTGCAACCCAGGCCGTCGAAGACGCACTAGCCACAGAAGCCGGTGTCGAGGATAATGAAACGCAACAGGAAGGAGACGGCAGGTGACTACCGCAGCAAGCTCCAAACGCTCGACAACGTCCACTCGGCGTAAGACGAGGGCATACAGTCCCGCCGTGCTCGCAGCTGCCAAACTCGCAGTCAAAGCAGCCGAGAAGCAGAACAAGGATCCGCGACCAGACCTCGTTAGGATCGCGCAGTCGGCCAAGTAGGCCCTTCACGTGTCCTCCCTGCGTCCATCGTTTCAGACCTCCTCCTCGGCGCGGTCCCGGAGATGATCGTCAGCGACCGGCTCCACAGTGCCCAGTTCGCAGATGCGGATACCACCGTTGGGATCGTCGAGCGCGTCACGAGTGAACAGCAGCGAGATGGCGAGGGGGATCTTGTCACCGTCTACCGCGTCCACCTGACTGCCCGCCTCGCAGACGATCTCACGCTCACCCGGCAGCTCCACGGAGGAGCAGGCTCCGCTGACGTACCGGACGGGTCGTGGGTCGGGCGGCCTATCGGTTCCGTCACAACACCCTCGATCCCGATGATGTGAACGATGCGCGCTTCGACGGGTGGGCGGATGAGAAGCCATCGAAATCGCGCCGAGGCAGGAGTTCGCGAGGGGGTTGGGTCATGACTGCGGAGCAGAGCGAGGGCTGGTGGAACGACCACGTCAGCGTGATGGGCCGGCGTGGTGTGCGCAGGCGGCAGGTGGACGCGTGGCAGAGCCGCGCCCACACCCCCGGCACGCGCGCACAGATCCGTCGCTGGGCACGCTGGGAGACAGTCAGCATCTGGCTGCTACTGGGCGGACTGGTTGCTGTCTGCGTGTGTGCGCCGGGACTGGGGATGGGATTCGGTATCTGGGGTGAGTTCGACGACCGGGCCCCTTCCTGGATGTGGGGAACATTCGGCTCTGTCGGCGTCGGCTGCGCGTTGCTCCTCTGCGGAGCAGCACTGGGCTCGCACGCGCAAGACCGCCGGTTGACCGCGTTGTACGCCGACGGGCACGCCTGTATCGGACGTCTCGACGAGGTCATCACCCACCCCGGTGGCGGCGATGACCCGACCACCTACGAGTTCCTGCTCAGCGCAGAACTATCCGGCACCGACGACACCGAGCCGCGCACATTGCGCCGCAGGCTGTACTGGGGCGAGGACGACAGCTGGGGTGCAGGGCCCGAACGCTGGATCGGCAGGCGCATCCGGTTCCGCCACAACACCCTCGACCCTGACGATCTCTTCGACGTGCGCTTCGACGGCTGGGCAGGCGACAAGACGAGGCGGTCATGAGGCTAGCGAACCGCAAGACCTCACTATGGTTGACTCGGGCTCGCACGCCCGAGACGCGGGCGCGAATCCGTCGGTGGGCGATTCTCAGTCGCGTGTTGTTCGTGGTGATGGTCGCCAGTGCTATCGGGTTCATCGCGACGCTGACGGTGTCCATCGTCCTGGCGCTGTTCGCGAGCGATCCACCCTGGTGGGGGCCAGTCACCGCTCTCGGCGTGCTGCTGATCGCACTCATCGCGTGGTTCCTTGCGTTGTCGATGTGTGAGGCGGCCGGATACCTCGACGGCGAGGAGGCGGAGGGAACCCTCGTTGAGGTCACCGCCGATGACCGCATGGGTCCGGAGTCGAATCCCGCCTACGACATGCTGCTCGTCGCGGAGCTCTCTGGCGGCGGGCAGATCCGGCGTGCCGCGCGCGAGTATCCGCGTGAGGCGCCCCTCCCTGGACAGCGCGTCCGGTTCCGCCACAACACCCGTGATCCTGAGGATCTCGACGACATCCTGTTCCTGGGGTTCATCGATGGCACGGTTCAGCGGCCAGGTGACGAGGAGGTCTGATGAATTACGGCGATCTGCTCTTTCATGACGAGAACCCCGTTGGCAGGGTGCGGAAGCGGATGGTGCGCTGGGTGCTGCTGGTCGTCCTCGCTCTGGTCATGGCGACCGGGGTGGTGCTGTGGGTCGTCCGGGTTGCGGAACCTGGCGGCGGCGCCCCGCCCTGGTGGGTCTTGGTCCCCGGTATCGCCGCCTGGTTGCTGCTGCTGTGGGGCATCTTCGAGTTTCTCGGGCTGCTGTCCGCCTGGCGGCGTGTGGGCTGGTCGGTGGATGTCTATGAGCGTGGTGTCGTCGAATCGCGTTTCGGCACAGTGCGGCAGGCGATGCCGTTCTCCGGCGGCGTCATCGGTCAAGGCCGGGAACTGTTCACCTCGCCACGGCCTGACGTCGGCCCGGGCCGGCTCACTGCCCCGTGGAAAGGCGAGTTGAAACAAGCGCCATTCGAGATTCGGGCTGCCGCGCAGGCAGTTCTGGTGCGAGAAGCCTTGACGCAACTGCGGTCCGGACAGAATGTCGCCTTCCCAGGCAGGCGTGCGGGGAAACCAGGGATCACGCTGACACCAGACCGGCTGCGGCTCCCCGATGGGCAGGAGTTGGCATTGCCGAGGATGCGGGTCCAGTACTCCATCTCATCCGGCGACGGCAGCGCGGACCGGATCACCGACGATCCCGCGCGGGCCGACGGGTTCCACATCCTCACCGACGACGACCAGGGTTTCCACACAGAAGGCGGCCAGGTGGTTGCCGGACTGGAACGACGTAGCCCCAACCTTGCCGTGGTGCGTGAGGTTCTGAGCATCCTCATCGACCCTGATGGGCATCGGAGGATGTACCGGGCTCAGCGCGCCCGCCAGGAACAGGAGCTGGCATGACCGAGACGCAGACAGCGAAGCCGTCCCTGCTCCGACGCATCTGGAAGGTGCTCGACGAGTTCACGCCGCCATCGACGCCGCGCCCGACCCCGAGCAAGAAGGAGTTCGCCGAGGGCCGCGCGGCCCTCGGCATCGTCTGCTCTGCGGTGCAGAACGACGCTCCCGAGGGCGGGCAGATGGACGATGATCTCGTCATCCACATCGACACTAGCGACCACGGCCAGTCCCTGACGTTGCCGCGGACGGTCATGTGCCCGTTGCCTGGTCCCGGGGCGGGCCAGCAGCTCATCGGACAGCAGGTCATCGTCCGCCACACCACTCTCGATACCGACTACGACAATGACATCCTCGTGGCGCGATGGCCGGCGCACGTCACAGAGGCCCTCACGCCCATCCGCTACGAAGGCCCGGGAACGTTCCGTGCGCGCATCTGGAACGTTCTTGCGGGCTGTTTCTTCGTCATCGGGTGCGCCGGGGTGATGTTCACCCCGGTCCTGCTGTGCACCCTGACTGTCGGTTTGTTCATGGGGACGAACCTGCTCGCCGATATCCTTCCCGGCCTTCACCCGGCCGTCGCTGCCGCCGTGAGCGTCGGAGTGATACCGGCAGGCGTGTTCCTCGGCTGTGTCTGCCTCACCCGACGCGACAGGTTACGTGAGGGCATGACAGTGAGAAGAGAACGATGACCAGCGGCGCTCCCGAGACCATCACCACGTCGTGGCCCGCCGACCCGGCTGCGGTGTGGGAGCAGGCAGTGCGTTCACCCGACCGAGTCACGCGGTTGAGTGATCCTCCCGGTCGCGACCATCACCGAAATGGTGTGGGAACGCAGGTATCTCGATGACGATCCGGTGTTCACGGTGGCCGCTCGCCTCGGCGACTCGCCGGAGGCACACGTCGTCTCTGAGAAACTGTGCATCCTGCGCGAGCAGGCTCCTGTCGTCGGCGGAACGGTCGTGGTCATCCACGACCAGCACACCGATCTTCCGACAGGCGTCACCGTGCTGATCGAGGCCGATCCTGCAGGACTGTGCGACCCCGAAGCGTTGGAGAAGTACCCGCCAGCACCCCGAAGAATCACCGAGCTGACTGTCAAGGACACCGCATGAATCATCTGCCGAACCGGCCCGGACATCAATCACGCCCGACCATCGGCCAACGGTCCACGCCGGGTCACTCCCAGACAGAACACGCGTCCATCTCTGGCGCGGTGCTGCTCATCCTGCTCGCGCTGCTGTTCCTGGGCTTGTTTGCACTGGCTATCGCCACCGATTCGGTCCCCTCGGACCATCGAACCGTCGCGTTCGCTCCAGCGTTCTACGCCGTGACCGTGATGGTCGGCCTCGTCATCTCGTTTCTCGGTTTCGTCATCGTCGAATCATTCCTTCGCCGTCGGGGCGACCCCGCGTCAGCCTGGCCGCGTACTGCGGTGGCGGTCCTCACCGTCGTCCTCGTGCTCTTCGTCATAGCCTGCGTGATTCGCTTACCGGCCGTAGCGCTCGGTATTGCGGTGAGCGGCGTCGGAGTGGGCATCGCCCTGCTCTGGGCGGTGCGCGGTTCCCGCAACATCCATCGAGGCTTCTGGGTGCTGTTGTGGATCTGTCTCGCGCTGGTGGCCATCGCCGCGATCTGGATCGCGGTCACCATCGGTGACGCGATCGGCTGACACGAATGGAATGTGGCCTCAGTGCTGGCTCTCGGCCTTGCTGAGCACTGCCACGCTTGTGGTGTCCTTACTCTCGTCGAAGCGATTTCTGCCCACGTGTCGGGGAGTCCACCCTGATCGCTTACGGTCATCGCCCGGCTCGTCGGGGGCCCGGTGTCGAGGACCGCGGCGCGGCGCAATGCCAGGTGCACGGTCATTTCTTCCGCTGTGCAGCGGGGGACTGGTGCACCCCATCGTCGGGTGTCGTGCGCGATCCGGTCGGCGGCCGCGGCTAGTTGATATCGCCAGAACTTGCTCTGTGACCACGTGATCTCCGGCAGGAGGTGCACAACCTGCAGTGCCGTGTCGTCACTGCGCACGGCCGCGGTGTCGAGGTAGTCGGCGTCGCGGGCGCACATCATTGGCTACCGATTGCGCGGCGGTCGCCAGTAACACCGATCGTCGGTGCCCGACCGTGTCGATTAGGTCGACGAACTCTGGGTCAAGTGATTCGGCCATAGCCAGAGTCTGGTTTATTCGCTCGTGGCTGGTCGTAGGCGAGCTGCCATCGTGAGCACGTCCGCGATGCTGGGCCGGTGCCCGTCGTTCGTGCGCGCGGCGAGTTGGTAGATGCTCGACAAGCCGACCCGCTCAGCGGCCGTCAGGACCCGTCCGTCGAGGTCGGAGATCATCGCGTCGAGATCGTCAACGAAGTCAGTGACCGCCGGTGACTCGATCCGCTCTTTCCATCGACTGTTCGCGCCCGGCGCACTCATCCCGGCGACTCGACCGATCTGTTCCCATGTCCGCCCGGCGCGCCGCCCGCGTGTGATCGCCACGTCGATCGCTACTGCGGCCGCGCGGTGAGCGGCCAACGCAAGAGCGATCTCCTCGTCGACGTCGACCAACCGAATATGTTGACTCCGCCAGATCGCTTTCGCCGCGTCGGCGACGTCCTCTCGGAACTCCAGATCCGATGTTGCATCATCGCCGGCGAAGATGCGCCCGGCAGCGACATCTTCCAAGCTCGGCGACGGCACCCGCACCCACAGGTCTGTTGACACCCACTGTGACCGTGTCGGACTGATCGTCTGTGTCTCGTGCTCACAGTCGCACACGACCCGCCAGCCGACGACCTCACCGGCAGGCCGCCACGAGTCGCCGCCGAGTCCGACCATCGTCACGCCCTCGCGCATCGTCGATGCGCTGGTACCGACACCGTCGACGAACTCGGGCCGAATCCACATCTCGTGGCTGGTGTCGTCTGTGCTGTGCATCCATCCCATGACTGCTAGGGTAGCAGTATGATGTTAAGTAATACAGACGTCGAAACTTCCTGGATTAACCATTACTTAACATAACGATTATTATCGGCACTTTAAATCGGCTATGCCGCAGGCGTATTCGCGTTTAGCTGACATAGTTGTTACTTGCCAGCGTCGCTGAACAGCGGCCGGATCCCGTCGGCAACGGAGATCTCGTTGTTGCTCGCCCCCGCTGCGATCATCGGCCATACCATGAGGTCGTCGCCGACGACGAAGTCGATGATCACGGGACGGTCGGTGACCGCCCGCGCCAGTTCGATCGTCTCTTTGAGTTGGTCGCGTCGTTCGCAGCGAAGGCCGATGCAGCCCAGAGCCTCGGCGAAGGCGACGAAGTCTGGCACTCGCCGGGTCGGGGTGGCTAGGTCGACGCTATGGTGACGCCCTCCGTAGTGGACTTTCTGCAACTGACGGACCATCCCTAGATTCCCATTGTTGATCAGTGCGACCTTGATGGGCAGACCTTCCTCGGCGGCACAGGCGAGTTCGCGGCCCGTCATCTGAAAGCAGCCGTCGCCGTCGACCGCCCAGACCTCGCGGTCAGGGTTTCCGACCTGGGCCCCGATAGCTGCCGGTACGGAGTACCCCATGGTTCCGAGACCTCCAGAGTTCAACCAGGTTCTCGGTGTATCGAACTGGATGAAGTTCGCCGCCCACATCTGGTGCTGTCCGACGCCGGACGCGAAAATCGTTCCATTGCTCGACAGTCTGCCCACGGTTTCAACGACACGCTCGGGTGAGAGCGAGCCGTCGGCCGGATCGTTGTAGCTCAGCGGATAGTTGGTGCGCATCCGATCCAGGTAACCGACCCAGACGCCGATGTCGCATTTCCGCCCGCGGGCGAGTTCGGATTGCAGGACTTTGCTCAGGTCTCGGATCGCGGTCCGCGCGTGTCCGACGATCCCAATGTTCACACGTCGGTTCTTACCGATCTCGGCGGGATCGATGTCGATGTGGATCACTCGTGCGTCCGGAGCGAACGACTGTGTCGCGCCGGTCACACGATCGTCGAATCGCGCGCCGAGTGCGATGATGAGATCGCTCTTCTGCAGCGCCGCCACTGCGGCAACGGAACCGTGCATTCCGGGCATCCCGTAGTGTAGCGGATGTCCATCTGGGAAGGCTCCTCGGGCCATCAGGGTGGTCACCACCGGGATGCCGGTGAGGTCGGCGAGTTCACGCAGCGCACCGGCGGCTGACGCTCGGACCACACCGCCCCCGACGTACAGTACGGGCGCGCTTGCTGCGAGGATCTCCTGAGCGGCGGGCCGGATAGAATCTTCGGAAGCCGTCGTGGGGTAGTCGTATCCGGGTAGATCAACCTCGGCTGGCCAGTCAAACGTGGTTGTGTCCGACAGCACGTCCGACGGCACAGCGACCACTACTGGGCCGGGCCGCCCCGTTGCTGCGATGTGGAATGCTTCGGCCAGAATCCTCGGTAGGTTGCCTGCGTCGGTCACCAGGAAACTATGTTTGGTGATCGAACGCGTGATGCCGATGACATCGACGTCGCGGGACGAGTCTCTGCCGATGTCGTCGTGGCCGACCTGAACAGCGATCGCGACGACCGGGACCGAATCCATGTTGGCATCGGCCAGCGCGGTGATCGAGTTGGTCGTGCTGGCTCCCGCGCCCGCCACGAACACACCGGTTCGTCCAGTTGCAGTGGCGTAACCCGCCGCGGCGTGGCCGGATCCCTGCTCGTGCCGGGCACGGACAGCGCGCACGGCGGGCGAGCAGACGAGCTGTGTCCACACAGAGAGTAGGTCTCGTGTGGGTACCCCGAACACGGCCTCTACTCGCAATGCCTCCAGACTGCGGACCAGTGCGAGGGCGCCGGACATTGGGGCGGTGCTGGCACCGTCGTCGCGTGCGATGTTGGCAGGCGTGGTGCGCACGCCGCGGGGAGCTGGCGCCTTTGTGTGCAGGATTGCCATGACAGATTGTCCTCATAGTGAGACGGCCGGTGAATGCGGCGGAACACATCAGCCCACGAGTGAGGCGAGCCGTTCCGCATCTTTGAGTCGGGCAATTTTGTCGGAGCACTGTTTACATAGGCGCATCCGCAGCCCGGGTTCGATATGGTTCGCAGCGCCCATGGAAATCAGCATGACGATCCGGTGGTAGAACACTGCCGGCGTCACGCCGAAGTCGGGGAAGATATACTCGTCGCCCGTCTCGAACGGGAGCCACTTGATCGCCCACCAGATCATCTCTCGGTCGGTAGCAATGGGGAGTCCACGTGTGCCACTTGGTTTAGTAGAGGTCACTCGCATGGAAGCCGCCTTCGAGTCGTTGCTTGATCGTGGTGAGGAACCGGGCGGCGTCTGCTCCGTCGACGACGCGGTGGTCGTAGGAGATCGACAGGTAGGCCATCGAACGCACCTCCAGGCTCAGGGCACCATCTCGGCGGGTCGGTACGATCCGTTCGACCACGGCGCCGGTGCCGAGGATTCCCGTTTGTGGCTGATTGATGATCGGGGTGTCGAACAACGCGCCGCGACTTCCGGTGTTCGTGAGAGTGAAGGTGCCGCCGCCGAGTTCGTCTGGTCCGATCTTTCCCGTTCGTACGCGCTCGGCTTTGTCCGCGATCGCGCGGGCCAGGCCTTCGATGTCGAGATCCTGGGCATCACGGACAACCGGGACCATGAGCCCGTTGTCGCTGTCCACTGCGATTCCGAGGTGGACCCGACCGTAGTAGGTGATCTCGGTGACGTCGGCGTTCACCGAGGCGTTGAGGACCCGGTGATCGGACAGAGCGGAGACAGCTGCCTTCGCGAAGAAGGGCAGGAACGAAAGCTTTACGCCCGTGTGGGCATAGAATTCATCCTTGTGCGCGCGGCGGAGGTCGGCGACCGAGGTGACATCGGCCTCAAGTACCGTGGTGAGCTGTGCCGCGGTCTGCAGTGATTCGACCATGCGCGCGGCGATGGTGCGTCGGATACGCGGGAGCTTTTCGCTAACCGTCGTCGGATTATCCTGCGAGGCGGCGGAGGACGTCGAAACAGTCGCTTCCGCACCGGATCTCGAGGTTTGGGGCTCTGCTGTAGCCTGCTGCGTTTCTGTCGTCGCGCCCTTGGCCGATGATTCACCCGAGGAGCGCGAACCGGTCGTTGCCTTCGAATGAGTTACCTCACGCTCCGGACTAGCCGGTTCGGACTCCGACTGCTCAGGAGCTGGCGACTCCGGCCGAGTGCGTCCCGGTGCCTGGCCCTCGGCATCCAACGACGGACTTAGATCCGTGTCACCGTCGGTTGTTTCCGGAGTTCGCGGCGACGATGGCCCTTCTGTGTCGATGACGGCCAGATCTGCCCCGATCGCGACCACGTCGTCTTCGGATACCAGGACCTTCAACAGGATTCCACCGACCGGTGACGGAATTTCTGTGTCCACTTTGTCTGTCGAGACCTCGAGGAGTGCCTCCTCGGCCTCCACTCGGTCGCCGGGCTCTTTGAGCCATCGGGTGATCGTGCCTTCTTCGACACTCTCACCGAGGGTGGGCATGCGAACGGTCATCGCGGACTGGGTGCTGGTCATCGTGTGTCCTTGCGCGGTGGGTGGCTGAGTGTGAATCGGTTGTGGCAGGGTCGCTTCGAGTCGGACGGAACAACGTCAGGGCAGGACGTCGAGCGAGGCCCGCACGATGCTGTCGGTGTCGATGCCGTGATGGCGGTAGACGTCCTCAAGGGACCCGACCTGTCCGAACTGGCTGACGCCGAGCGACACCGAGGGAACGCGGTTCACTCCGGCGAGGAACGCCAGTGTGTGCGGGTGGCCGTCGAGGACGGTGACCATCGGCGTCGCCCGGTCTGCAGGTAGCAGCTGATCGAGGATCCAGGTGTCCGCCTCGCCCTGGCCGCGTCGCGCCTGCATGGCGTCGAACAGGAGTCCCGGGCTGGTGACGCACAGAATGTCGGCGTTGACCCCGGCCTGCTCTAGGCGTTCGCCTGCCGCGATAGCCTCTGGCAACATCGCGCCCATGGCGACGATGGTCAGCCTCGCGTCCGCCCGGCGGATCAACGGGTACCCGCCTGCGACGACCTGGCGACGACGACGTTCGCGTGCGGCCTGATCAGTCGGGACGTTCGCCAAGGATTGGTCGACCGGACGCGTCGATAGTCGGAGGTAGGCTGAGGTCCCATCCGGGCGTCCCAGGCGTCCGATGCTGGTCAGTAGGGTCCACTCGACGTCGATGCCGAAGGCCGGTTCGTAGGAGATGCAACTGGGCTGTTCCAACCCGATCGACGGGGTTGTGATCGATTGGTGTGCGCCGCCTTCGGCGGCAAGGGTCACCCCTGACGGGGTGCCGATCAGGATTGACTGCCCCCCTGCGTAGATGCCGTACGACCATGGCTCGAGAGCCCGCTCGACGAAGGGGTCGTACATCACCCCGATCGGGAAGAGCGGCTCTCCCCAGCGGCTCCAGGTCGCACCTAGCTCCCCTATCAATCCCACCAGGTTTGTCTCTGCGATGCCGAGCTCCATGTGTTGCCCGGTTGGCTTCTCGCGCCAGTGCATCAGGGTCTCGGCGTCGTCGTCAAACCAGTTTTTGCGTTCGGCGGCCGACCACACGCCGACCTTGTTCACCCAACCGGCGAGGTTCGTCGTGCTACTGACGTCGGGACTGACCGTGACCACTCGCTCGGCGACCTCGGGCGCACTCCGGGTCAGGTCGAGGAGCACCCGACCCAGCGCGGCCTGCGTGCTGGCCGTGCCCTTTGGCGTCCGTCCGCTATCGACGGGGACCTCGGGTGTGTTCAGCGCCGGGATCGGACCGCGCTGCAATCGCTCGGCGGTTGCGGCGCAGAGTCGGCCGAGTTCTGAGTCCTCGTTGAAACGCTCCCACGGATTGTTCGGGTCGCGTCCGAGGCGTTCGGCGAACTGTTCGAACTCCTTGACACTCAGTAGCGACGAGTGGTTCTGCGGGTGGCCTTCGGTGGGAAGCCCATAACCTTTGATCGTGTACGCTATGACCGCGGTCGGGCGAGTATCGTCGATCTGTCGGTACGCCCTGATCAAGGCCTCCATGTCGTGGCCGCCGAGGTTGCGGATCGCTGCGGACAGTGTCGAGTCGTCGAGGTCGGCGATCAAGCTCATTATTTCGCTGCGGCCCGGGCCGTCGCCAGGCAAGCGGTCCCGAACCTGTTCGGGCGTGCAGCGTAGCAGTCGCTGGTACTCGGCGTTGGGCATCTCCAGAATGCGGGTACGCAAGGAATGTCCGCCGGGTTGGGCGAAAAGTGACTCCAACAGTGCGCCGAACTTGACGGTGATGACCTGCCACCCGGCCGCACCGAACATCTTCTCCAGGCGTCCAGCGGCGAGGTTGGGCACGACACGGTCCAGTGACTGGCGGTTGAGGTCGACTATCCAGACTACCTCGCCGAGTTCGGCGACGCCTGGATCCAGGATCGCCTCCCAGACTGCGCCTTCGTCGAGTTCGGCGTCACCGACCAGCGAGTACTGTCGACCGCTGCCGGAGGTTCCTACAGCAGTTTGCACGTAACGGCGCGCAATGGCCCCCCAGATCGGTGCAGTGGCACCGATTCCGACCGATCCTGTCGAGTAGTCGACGGTATCGGGATCCTTGGAGCGGCTCGGGTAGGATTGCAGTCCCTTGTACTCGCGGAGCGTGGTCAGGTACCTCTCTTCGAGGTTGCCCAGGAGGTAGTTGATGCTGTGCAGCACGGGCGAGGCGTGTGGCTTTACCGACACCCGGTCGCCGGACTGCAACTGTTCGAACCACAGTGCGGTCATGATTGCCACCATCGAAGCGCAAGAGGCTTGATGGCCGCCGACCTTGAGGCCACTCGTGTTCGGACGCACCCGGTTTGCGTGATGAATCATCGACGTGGACAACCACAACACCTGCTGCTGAATCTGCTCGAGATTTCGGAGGACCTCGGACTCAGAGTTGAACGAGTGCGTGGCAGCGGAACCAGCAGGCGCAGTGTGGGGCATCAGAGTTCTCCTGGAAATGAAGAGGGAATCGCCATCGAAGTGGAGGCGCTGAAGAAGCCTGCAGGCCGCGTAGACGATCAGGATCGCTGGGCAGACAGGTCGCAAGGACATCGGAACGGGTAACCGGATTGTGTCCGGCATGTTCCTCGAGAAGGTGTGTACTCGAAAGTCCAGCAGCATGAAACTGATCGCGCAACACTGGACGTCTGGGTTGATCATTCTGCACAATCGCCGACCAGGCCACACCTAGAAAGGTTGACACTTTGCGAAGTACACACCGAGCCGACAGGCCAGGGGTCTGCACGCTACCGTGGCCGACTTCTATCGCTACGTAGACCGACGCTCTCGACGCCGTTCTGGCTGCCCGCTCAACTCTGGTGATGGTGCTAGCCGAACTACGCGATCGCCGAGCAGGTGAAACACACGCACCGCCCCGCAGGTGCTCACCAACGCTCGAGACCAGCTCAACGCAGACCGCCTGCGATGCATCAACGCGCTGACCGCACTCGTGCGTGGTCACGACCTGGGGCTGGACGCACGCCGAGCCCTCACGTCACAGCAGATCGCCACGATTGCCAGCTGGCGAGGACGCGAGGAGTCGCTCGCAGTTGCAACGGCTCGAGCCGAAGCGCTCTGGATTGCCAAGCGCATCGGCACCCTCGACGACGAGCTGGCCTCCAACCGCGCCGGCATCACAGCGCTGACCGAGGTCCTAGCGCCCGAGCTACTCGGCTTGGCCGGCGTCGGCGCGATCACTGCGGCGATCGTGATGACCGTGTGGTTCCACCCCGGCCGAATCCGCAGCGAAGCGACATTCGCGCAGATCGCCCGCGCATGTCCGATTCCGGCCTCGTCAGGCAACGCGGTCCGGCATTGCCTCAACCATGGCGGCGACCGGCGGCTGAACCGGGCGCTGAACACCATCGTCCTCACTCGCATGCGCACTGGCCCGCCACCAGCAACTATATCGAGCGACGGCTAGCCGAAGTCAAGACCAGCAAGGAGATTCGCCGCTGCCTCAAGCGCTACGTCAGCCGGCAGAGGTCGTCGAGCTCTACCGCGCAGTACCAGGCTGGACGACCGAGCCCGAACGATCCCGGTAACCGATGGCCGGGCGGAACTGGCGTGTCTCGCGTCGCAGCCGAGCGCGTCAGGCCACTATCTGGGTCAAGTCCCGGGTAGTGGTGTAACTGGTTTGTGATCCTTCGTTGGTGATCAGGCGGGTAGTTCCATCAACGGGTCGGTACTCACCTCCGTCTGCGAGTCGGTGTCGGTGTCGGTGGTCAGGGTGAGTCGGCATCTGCTGAGGACTTCCAGGCCGAGGTATCGGCGTCCTTCGGCCCATTCGTCGGTCTGTTCGGCCAGGACGGCGCCGATGAGGCGGGCGATGGCGTCTCTGTTGGGGAAGATCCCGACGACGTCGGTACGCCGTCGGATCTCGCGGTTGAGGCGTTCGGTGGGGTTGTTGGACCAGATCTGCCGCCACACGTCGTCGGGGAATGCGGTGAACGCCAACAGGTCCTCGCGAGCATCGCCGAGGTGCTCGGCCACATCAGGGAGCCGCCCTTGGGTGTACTCCAGGAGCCGGTCGAACTGGGCGTTCACCGAGTCGGCGGTGGGCTGGTCATACACGCTGTGCAGCATCGCCTTCACGGCTGGCCACATGGACTTGGGGCACACGGCCATCAGGTTCGCGGCGTAGTGGGTGCGGCAGCGCTGCCACGCCGCTCCCGGCAGGTTCGCTGCGATCGCTTCGATGAGGCCGGCGTGGGCGTCGGAGGTCACCAGGCGGACTCCGCCCAGGCCGCGGGCGACCAGGTCGGCGAAGAACGTGTTCCAGGAGGCTGTGCTCTCGCTGGTGGCGACCTGCATACCGAGGACTTCGCGGTGGCCGTCACCGTTGACGCCGGTAGCGAGCAGGACGACGGCTTTGACGACCTGCTTGTTCTCGCGGACCTTGATCGTCAACGCGTCGGCGGTGACGAACGTGAACGGGCCGGCCTCCTCGAGACGGCGATGCCGGAACGCGGCAACCTGCTCATCGAGGTCTTCGGCCATCCGTGAGACCTGCGACTTCGACAACGAATCGATACCCAAGGTCTTGACCAACTTGTCCATCCGGCGGGTCGAGACTCCGGCCAGATAACAGTCCGCGACCACGGTGATCAGCGCGGATTCGGCGCGTTTGCGGCGCTCGAGCAGCCATTCGGGGAAGTAGGATCCTGAGCGCAGTTTCGGCACGGCGACCTCGACGGTGCCCACGCGGGTATCGAGGGATCGGTGCCGGTAGCCGTTGCGGTAGTTGGTGCGCTCGGCCGAGCGGGCGTTCCATTCTGCGCCGCAGACGGCGTCGGCGTCGGCCGATAGCAGAGCGTTGATCATCGTCTGCAGCAACTCGCGCATCAGATCAGGTGATGCATCGGCGAGGGCTTGGCTTAACAGGCCGGCAGGATCGACAATGTGGGGTGCGGTCATCGTGATGACTCCATTCGAGGATTCTGTGGAAGGTTGACTCGAAGGATCACACGGTGACCGCTCTCATGCCGACAGCCACACGCTGGCCAGCCACGGTCCTGGTCACCGAGTTACACCACTCTATGGGGCACTACTACTATCTGCTGGTGAGAGGACCGGTAATGCGAGCGCTTCGCGATAGGGCAAGCACCAGGGCCGCGATAACCGCCGCCACAACCAGCATGACGATGGTCGTGTTCGTCAGTCCTATCGTGTCGGAGAGTGCTCCCGCTCCGATCCCCGGAATAGCGAGGCTGATGAACATAATGGTGAGGTATAGTGAGATGGTCTCGGCGCGGCGATCACTGTGTGCAATGTGGTTGACAGCGGCCGCACCGCCCATCATCGCTAGTCCGCAGCCGGTGCCGGTGACGATGCTGCCGATTACCAGGAGCGCGCCATGTTGCATCAGCAATGCGGTGACAACCACTCCCCAGCCGGCCAAGGCGCACACGACGCCAGCCCGCATAGCGGTGAGCGAGTGCAACCGGCTGAACAGGAGTTGCGCTATGCCGATCGCAGCGAACGTCGCGAACACCAGCAAGCCGCCAGTCGATTTGCCCTCGAGGTGTGCCTGGTGTGCGATCGGCGTACCGAAAGCCGCGTAGAGAGCCATGCTGGCGCTTGCGACGACGGTCCCAAGGCACGCGAGGACGAATGTCCCGCGGTTCTCAGGCGCCCGCGGAATCAGTGTTTCCCGCCGCGGCTTCACAGCGTGGCTATGAGGAACCGCGGGCAGAAAGAACACTCCGGCGAGCCCGATCACCAGCAGGACCATCACCAGCAGGTAGGGAGCAAGGGTTGGCCAGCTGGTGTGCGCCACCAGAAACCCTGAGACAAGCGGGCCGAGAGCAGACCCGGCTGCGATGCTGGCGGTGTTGGCGAGTGCAGCCCTCTTGACCCCTTTGACCTGGCCTCCCGGTGCAAGGTCGATCAGCGCGGCCCCAGCGGTTCCGGTGACGATTCCGGTCGCCATTCCCTGTAGCGAGCGTCCGATCAGCAGCATCGGCACACCGTTCGCCGTCGCGAGCACGATCACCGAGACGATGACTCCGACCAACGCCGGAACGAAGGCGTTGCGGCGGCCGATACGATCGGACAGCGATCCGACTGCGATGAGCGCGAAGACTGTTCCGAGTGCGTAGCAGGCAAAGGCGAGCGACAGGGTCAAGTCGGAGAAACCCCAGCGGTCTTGATAGATCGGATACAGCGGTGTCAGCGCATAGCTGCCGAGTAGACCTGTCAGGATCAAGAAGACGACGAGCCAGAATCCCGCGGTCCGGCTCAGGGTCGGACGCCTTTCGACGTTTCCCACCTTGTGGGTAGCGAGCTCATCGTGAAGTGACGTCACCATTACCGTAGTCCGTTCTCGCCGAGCATCGCAGCGACTGATTCGAGGTGCTCGGTTGCTGCCAACTCCGCTGCTACTGGGTCATTTGACGCAATTGAGGATATTATCCTTTCGTGCTGAGCATGCGCTGGACCGTAGGCGGTATGGGCATCGACCGCGGCTGCGATGGAGTCCCGAACAGCCTCTGTCATATGCGTATAGAGATCGAGCAGGAGCCCGTTATGCGTCGCGGCCACGACCGCACTGTGAAAGCGCAGCTCGGCCGCGATCGCCGAATCCCGGTCGCCTTCCCGCGCCGCCCGAGCGCATTCGCGTTCGCACTCACGCAGCGCAGTGACATCTTCGGCGCTACGTCGTCGAGCCGCCATCCCTGCGGCCTCGCACTCGATCATCCGCCGCACGTCGATGATCTCCAGCGACTCAGAGTTTCGGAATCGGCGGGCGAGGGCCGCAGCGAGGCCATCAGCAGCGGCGACATACGTTCCGTCCCCTGGCCGAGAGCTCAGCACGCCGGTATGGACGAGAGCGCGGACCGCCTCGCGAAGCGTGTTGCGGCTCACGCCGAGCGCCGCCATGAGTTCCGGTTCCGGGGGGATCCGACTCCCTACGGGCCATTCGCCCGAAGCAGCCAACCGCTCGAGCTCATCAATCACCTGCGCACTCAACGTTGTACGCTGCGTCGTTCTTGGACCCATGCGCTTAATCACCCTTCTGTCAACGAATTAACCAGGGCTAGTGTATCAAACATCCTATGTTTAACAACGCTGTCGGATCTGGTCGGCTTCGCGCTGAGCTTCGATCGTCAGCGGGTCTCGGGCAGGCGGATCGGTCCGATCAAGGGATGCAAGCGGCAGTTCAAGGTCGGCTGATCCGCTGACACCCCGAATGCGGCCCTGCACGACCCCGTCTCCAAGGGCGGCTGGCGCACCGGCGTCGGCGTGCGCCGTGGATCTCGCCGGTAGCGGTCGCCGCGTGCCCGTCGGAGACGGCTTCCGCTCGAGCGAGTAGGTCGCGACCCGGGCACGCCGCGCGCGAGACGTTCCACACAGGTCGGATCTCACCGGAGCCGGGAATTTGGCGGAGCTGGGAACTCAACGGCGACCGTGCCCAGACAGAAACGCGAGACGGCCTCGCTCCGCGAGCCCCGCTCGCCCGGTCACCGGGCGATCATCGTCTCGTCCGACCTCAGTTCTGACGCCCGCCGTCTTCTCTAGCCAGGCCATGCTCTCCCTAACCGCTATTCGGACGGCCCTGAGATACGCCCCTGAGTGATCGACTCGAGGAGTGGGGTCAGGCGATAGTCGACGAACGTCCGCATCACCAATGCAGTCGTCGTCTGCTCGACGCCATCGATGTCTAGAATCCGGCCGGCGACCCGGTAGAGGTCATCCGTGCCTCGGGCGACTACCTGGATCAGCAGGTCCGTGACGCCGCCGAGACCGAGTACTTCGACGACCTCCGGCACCTCCGCAAGCGCGTCGGAGATGGCGGACAGCTTCTGCTGGGTCACCCGAGTGAAGATGAAGGCGGCAATCGGATACCCCAGCGAACCAGGGTCGATCCGACGTTCAAATCCCCTCAGAACGCCCATCTGCTGGAGTTTGGTGATGCGCGCTTGAATGGTGTTTCGGGATAACCGGGTCGTCGTAGCCAATGCTATAGCAGTCGCCCGCGGATCACTATTGAGTGCGAGAAGAATTCTGGCATCGATCTGATCGATCGTATTCTTCTGCATCTTTATCTTCCCTCGTTGATCGTCGCGATGGTCGGCACTGGCACGAATGATTGTTTGAGAGCGTATGCGGCTCTTGTTCTTAGCCGCGGATCTTAACCTCGAGGGCGCTCCACTCATTTTCTCGGAGTTTATTCTTCCGGATCTTTCCGGTCGATGTCTTCGGAAGTTCCCGAACAAACTCGAAGACATCCGGCGTCTTGTAGGAGGCAATACGGGCACGCACGTGCCGATTTAAGGCGAGATCGTCGAGATCGGGATCCACGGAAACCACAAATGCCTTCGGCCGCTCACCCCATCGATCATCCGGGGTACTCACAACCGCCGCTTCGAGGACGCCCGGATGAGACAGGATCGCGTGTTCGACTTCGATCGTGGAGATGTTCTCGCCTCCCGATATGACGACGTCTTTGGCGCGGTCTAGAACCTGCACGTACTTGTCCGGGTGCATAACGCCGAGATCGCCCGAGTGAAACCATCCGCCAGCGGTGGCCTGGCGGGTCCCCTCTTCATCTTTATAGTAGCCCTTCATCACTCCGTTGCCACGCATGACGAGCTCGCCGATCTCCTGCCCGTCGGCCTTGACGTCGACCAGCTCGCCTGCATCGGAGAGCTCCTCGCGCACAACCCGCACACGCTGGCCCGAGATCAGCCCAACACCTTGTCGCGCCATGAGCTGGGCTTGGTGGTCATCGTCGAGCTCGTCCCATT